>VGVM01000025.1 GCA_016874035.1 Gemmatimonadota bacterium | reverse complement strand
CCGCCAGCCCGGCCGCCCCCATAGCGCGTGACCCCGGGCGCGCCAAGCTCCGGGCCGTCATCGCGGCAATCGTGAGCGTTGCCGCCGAGATCATGGTCGTCGAGATCGTGCCGACGATCACAGTGGCGAAAAGCACCATGAGCAACGTCATCCCGACCGCCGATCGCTCCCGGGCCCGCAGGTAGACCACAGGCAGCGCGAGCGCGAAAATCAGGCCGTTCACGTTGGGATCCGACGTCGTCCCTCGCATGCGAAAGAGCGTCGCTCCGAGAATGCCCATCGAATCCTCGGCCAGCGACACCGCAGGGCGCGACCCCTGGCGCAGCACGCTCGAGACCCACGCGTCAACATCGAACCCGAAAACCACGGGGCCAACGACTTGCGCCAGAGAAAGGAATGCCAGCAGCGCCGCTCCGAGCAGGTAGAGGTCGAGAAGTCGCCTGCGTTGCACTCCGTCGAGCTGCGTCACCAGAAGCATCATCAAGGTGAGCGCGATTGATATGACGAGTTCTTCGGCGGCGCCCTTCCCGAGGATCTCAAACGCCTCCGGCGACTGATCTAGTAGCACCAGCGGTGCGGTGAGGACGATGCACGCCATCCACAGCCCTCGAAGCACTATGAGCGAGCTGATGGAGCGCGGGACCGTGAGCCGCGAGGAAAGCAGGTGAAGCGATACCGCGGCGAGCCACAGCATGAGCGGGACCACGTAGTACCCGACGCGAATGCCAATGCGGAAGTACCACGCCGTGATGTTCGAGAACAGCATGACGAGGAAAGTCAGGAACAGCAGGGCGTTCACCGCACCGTCCACGGGGAGGGGCATCGCGAAGCAAAAGCAGCGCCGGCGCCAGCACCAATCAGGTGATCTGTCGCCTCGAGGGTGGAACGGAACCTCCGGATGCCCTTTACGGGTATCGAGCCTCGAGAGGCGCGAAACTCGGAGAAGGTGCCCCTGCCGATTGCGTCGAGCACCGACTCGAGTTCGGCGACCGATGACACGTGGGACACGCCCGGCCAGTCGGCGTACCACGTGCCCAGCAGGTCTCGGTCCAGGTCCGCGGCGATCACTGGCTTGCCGGGGAATGCGGCAGCAGCTGTCGCGAGCGCGCTGGTCGTCGCCGCGGGGAGGTCTATGACGACGGCTGCGTCACGAAGCATGGGTTCTACTTGCAGTGACGGGTCGGCAATCTCTGCGCGTGGGGCAGCGCGGTCGAGATATTCGGCAACGCGAGACGCGGTGCCGAACGTCGGGTGAGCCTTGACCAGAACCCGCCATTCCGGAAGTCGGGCGCGGATCGCCTCGACCGCATCGATTCGCAATCGGCGTCGAAGGCTGGCCGGAATCACAGCTCCGTTGACACGGTCGAATCCGGTTGCGGCGACACCAAGGAGCACGAGGACCGACGGTGAATTGGGCGACGTGGAGGGTTCGGCCGGTGGTTCAGGCAGGAATGCATCGAGCGGAATGCGAGAGGCGGGATGCTCAAGAATAGCAAGTCGCTCGGAGGCGCACCCAGCCTCGAGGAATACGCGGCACTGCGCGTCCGTCTGCACGAGGTGCAGTTCAGAATCACGCATCCCGGGAACACCCACGTGGGAGACATAGCTGCTGGGGCCAGTCAACGCGGCCTGGCCTGTCATCCAAGGCAGCACGTAGTGCACCAGACCGTGGCCTAGCCGAACCCGCACGCTGCGGCGCAGCGCGCGCACACCTTGCCTGAAACGGCCCGGTCGGTCGTCCTGTTGATAACGAGTCCACAAATCGAACATGCGACAAGAATCGCGATTGTTCGCCTGACCCATTGCCTGAATTGACATGGTACGGATGCCGCGGCGCCGAGCCTCGCGCAGAAGATACATGTCGAAAAGGCTCGACATGTCGTTTTCGGTGACGACAAGGCGGGGCTCGAACCTGTCGAGCACCGATCGTATGGTGCGCACCCACCTTCGATTCTCGCCCAAGAGTTCGGCCAAGGAAAAGCCAAGTGCGTTCACGTCGATTACGGTCTGCAACCCCGGGAATAGATCGCGACGCGCCACGAGCCGCCGGTAGTCAGCAGGCAGCGGATCGCAGAGGAGCACCACGGATCGCTGCTGAGCGATCTCATAAAGGTGACCGATCAGTGCCGAGGCGAAGGCCCGTGGCCCGTGCGGGTACATCAGTACGTCGGTCATGGGGAAGGCTTTGCCAGCTCTCGTGAGCCGCCTCGGAAATACTCGGTGGCGCGCCCCCACCCAAGGCCGCACAGAGCGCCGACGCCAACAACAACACCCGCCCACGGCGCGGAACCTGTCAGTGCCAGCACACCGCCCGCGGCGATCCCGGCGACACTCCACGCGATGCAGGTAAGGGCCACCAGGCGCAGCTCCTGCAGCAGGCTCGGTGAAGAAAGGAGGTAGAAGAACGGTGCCATCATCGCTCCAAGCACCCATCCCGCCGCGGCACCGAATGCGCCGAAGCGGGCCGCGAGTGTGGCCGTGAGAATCATCGTCACGATGCTGAGCGCAGACTGTACGCCGGAAACGCGGACCGTATCCCGGTCCGCATAGAATAGCGGATAGGTAGCCAAATAGAGGCTGGTGTAAAGCGGCCCAAGGAGCAGGACGGCGAATAAGTCGAATCGAGCCGCATACTCGGCCGGAAGCAGGAGGCCTTGCACACCAGTCGCCGACGCCAGCAGGAGCACGGCTACGCATGCGGCATAGATCGCCGGAAGGAGCGTCGACATGCGCGTCACCTCGGCAATCGTGCCAGCCCTGTCGCGCACCAGTCCAGCGAAGACGTGAGGTGACCAGGCCCTATTCAGGCTCGCCCAGAGCCCGTTGACCTGGGTCGCGATCTGCAGGTAGAACTGAAAGATCCCGAGGGTCGCGGCGACGCCGAGTCGATCCAGCATGAGGCGGCCCGCGTAGTCGCTAACCAGGCTCACGGCGGCATACAGCGTCAGAGGCAGGCCGTACGATGCGACGTCGGCCATGTCCGCACGACTCGGCGCTCGAGGATCGATGCGGACGCCCCCTGTTGCGAGAGCTGTCCCCGTGACGCTGGCCGCTCCAAGCGCCTGCGCGGCGAGCAACCCCACCGCGCCCCAGCCAGCGACGCCCGCGGCCACGAAACCTGCGGCGGTCACGAGCGACTTAAGGACGGACAGGCGGCCGAATCCCTTCGCATCTCGCGCCGCCATGCGGTGCGCCAGGACGAGCGACGCGATGGCATTTGACGCGGCCAGAAACCACACGAAGCCGTAGGCGTTGGCGTATTCCCTGGCAAGACCCGGCAAGAGCTGCGGGACCACCCCGCGGGTCAGCCACGCCCCGGTGAGTCCCACTCCAAGGCCGATGGCGAGCCAGAGCCAGGCCGACCGCACGATGCCATGCCGGCGTTCCGTGTCGCCGTAGTAGCGGACGACTGCTGCGTCAACTCCGAGGATCGCAAATCGCGCCAAGAGGTCGGCGACGAAGCTCAGCAGCGCGAAGGTGCCCAGGACGGAGGCATCGATCGCCCACGGGAGGAAGCTCCAAGCGCCGAACATGACCAGTTGCGCCACCGCCGAGGACCCAGCGTAGGTCATCCCCGAGGCGAATAAGTCCTTGAAGCGGCCGGTCGTGTGGGCCATCACGGTGCAGTCGGCCGCGAGCCGGTTTCGTCACACACCGGTGGCGATGCGGAGTCTTGAGCAACGCACCCCCCGTCCAGACTCATCGAGACCGCGCGTTCACCAGACGAAGGCCCGCCGTGCGTACCAGCTCGAGAATGCCCAACAGCCCGAACATTGATACATAGACCGACACACGCCGCAGAAATCCGATCGCGCGGTAAACCCGTCGCCCGCGCCTCGCCGCCCAGAGAGCCAGCGCGTTCAGGTCGTCCGGTGGCATTCCGATCTGCTTGGCGATGTGCAGTGGGTCCCGATCTTCGTTGATGATAGCCTGAAAGAGGAACCGGTCGCGAAACGCGTCGGCGTGCACGATCGCACGCATCGGCGGGGAGAGGTCACTCCGGAGCACAAGCGACTGCAAAATCTTGAACCGCGTCACCACGTTAGCAAGGTCGGCAGCGGACTGATTCGGCGCACCGGTGTCCTCCAGCTCCGACCCTTTTCGATACGACATCAGAACCTCGGGAATGACGACGACCGTCCCCCCGGTATTGACATAGTCGAAGAGAAATAACAGGTCGTCGCCCATGCCGATCTCGTTGTTGGGCACGACTCGTTCCATGACACTGCGACGCGCGCAAAACGACGCGGGATGGTAAAACCAGAACGGAAAGGCATCGGAGTACATGAACTCCGCGAATACCGCCCCGCTCTCGAGCGAGAATGAGAACTGCCTCGGAGCGCGTCTCGAATATCGCGTCAATCCCCTTCCGTCGATGAGCCTATAGCCAAAGGCGAAGACATCCGCGGTGGGCGACCCCTTAATCGCGCCGGCCAGCCGATCGAGCGCCTCCGGCTCTAGGCGGTCGTCGTCGCCTAGATAGAGCAGCCACTGCCCTCTCGATGCCGATGCGAGAAAGGCTCGGTTTGCGGGTTCCCGAAGGTTCACTCGCTGTTCGATGTAGCGCACCCGCCGATCCGCCAGAAGTGGCGCGAGGCGGTCACGAATCTCCGGCTGACGCGGCGACATGTCATCGGAGATGAGCACCTCAACATCGGCCAGTCGACTTGCCAGGACCGAAGAAACGGCGTCGACCAACTGTCGCGGCCGGTTATAAGACGGAATCAGCACCGAGAACAGCGGCGCTGGCTCCGGTCCGGCCTCACCTACGGCCACGGTGCGCACAACCGCTGTCTACAGGCCCCGACTGCTGCCAAAGGCTCGCACTGTGTCAACGACTCGACCTACGTCGGCATCGGTCAATCCCTGATGAAGCGGCAGGTTCAACGTTCGCTCGGTAGCGTAGTCCGCATTGGGCACCGAGGCGGCACCGCAGCCGAAATAGGCGATCCGATTTAGAGGCCAGTACCTGTACGTGGAGTAGACACCGTTGTCATACAGAAACCGGGCTAGTTCATTGCGAACCTCGGTTTGCACCCAGAAGAAGTAGTGAGAGCTCACGCAGTGGTCCGGTATCACGGGCGGAAGCTGCAACCAGCCGAGGTCGCGAAACTCCCTGACGTATGTGTCATGAATTTCGACGCGCCGGGCGATGAACTGCGAGAGACGTCGAAGCTGGACGCACCCGATCGCGCCCGCGATGTCGTTCATGATCGCCCGCCGTCCCGGCCGAGTGATTTCAAAACGCCACCATTCGTCCGCGCCGGAGGCCGAACTGTCGACTCCGCTTGTCTGTCGGTCCGGGAGCCCGAGGTAGAGCCGCTCCCGAGCCTCGACAACTCGATCAGGATCCGAAAAGTAAAGCATACCGCCGTCACCGGTACACAGAATCTTCATCGCGTCGAAGGACCACATTCCCGCGTCACCGAAGGTTCCTGCTGCTCGGCCGTGATACATGCTGTGCGGCGCGCAGGCGCTATCCTCGAGAACGAGCAAACCCCGGTTCCGGCATAGGTTGAGAATCGGATCCAGATCGCAAGGCACGCCGCCGAAATGGTTCAGCCAGACCGCCCGAGTTCGCCCGGTAAGGCAGGGTTCAATCAGTTCTGCGGTGGCGTTGAGGGTGCGCGGGTCAACGTCGCAAATGACCAAGCGCGCGCCTGACGCCACCACGGCGCTGCCAACTGCGACAAAACTGACAGCGGGCACAACCACTTCATCGCCGGGGCCGAACCCGTACATGTCGGCGGCGAGAAACAGACCTTCCGTACAACTGTTCGTTGACGTGAAGTTTCGGGGGTCACTTGCAAGCGATTCCGCGAAACGCCGCTCAAAATCGAGTACTTGGCGCCCCTTACCGATCCACCCCGACGCGAAGACCTCTTGGACGGCGGCCAGCTCCTCGGACCCCAGCGTCGGCTTGAAGACCGGGATCATCTCTCGAGGACTCCCGGCGGAACTCCTCGAAGCATCAGCGCTCGTCTGGGCCGGAGTGGCCGTCATACCTCTGGGCGTCCTTTCACGCGTCGGAACACCCGTGAAAACTGGCGCTCGACTCCGGCAATCCAATGGGCAAAAAACTCCGCGTGTGGATCGCCGGAAGCGCGGCGCCTCGTTAGGGCGAACGAGGCGAACACGTAGCCGACGGCGATGAACACGCCCGCGAACAGTCCAAGGACCAACTGAAGCACCCGGCGGAGCGAGTCGGCATTCGCGGGGATCTTCGGCGCATCTATGATCGTGATCACCGGGAGGTCCCGAATCTCACGGATTCGGGTGTTCTCATAGGAGAGCGCAAGATTCTGCACGATTCCCTGCTGCAGCATCATCGCTCGTTGCAACCGGTCATAGGAAAGGGCGAGCTGCGCAGAGTTTCGATAGTCGCGGTTACTCCGCAGGAAGGCCTCCATTGCGTCCTCAGCGTGCCGAAGGCTGTCGCGCGCCTGCGCCAGCCTTACCTCAATGAACCGACGTTCGGCGCCGGCCTGAGACTGGCGCGTTCGGAGATTGAAGTCGTTGACTCCTCGCAACACCAACTGCGCAATTGCGTGAGACGCACTCGCGTACCGCGTTTGCACCGCAATGGTGACCACCCCTGTTTCCCTCATAGCCTTCGCGAGAATGACCCGGGTCGCCAGTCGGGTGATCACCCGCTCGCGGACACGGGGCCAGTGGCTTCCGGTCACTCCAATCACGTCGGGCACTGAGACCCGGCGGCCCTCAAGCTCCACCACCGTCAGCGTGTCGTCCGCAATCGGTCCCAGAAGGGCCCGGGACCGCATGAGGTCACCGTAGAACCTGGGGGAATCGCTTGTCGCGGAAGAGGCGGCATTGATGAGGATTCCCAGTTGGGCGGCCGCCGCTCCACCGAGCAGGGATCGGGAATCATCCGATGCATTCGGAATGAAGGTTGCCGTCGCCGTATATGTCCTTGGTTCGAGGAAGGTCAGCGCAGCGGCTATGGCGCCCACCCCCACGCTCCAAACGAGGATCAGGCGGCCCCGGCGGACCAACTCCGCCGCGATCTCGAGTAACGAGACGCCCCCGGGCCCGCCTTCTGACTGCTCGACTTCTGCAGCACTCGACTGAACAACCCCTGTCACGATCACCTCTCCGCTAAACACTAGGCGCTTGGCAACACACCATCGGCGGCGCGCCGCAAGCTCTCCTCAATATCTACTCGCCGGCCAGCCTAGCGCGTGACCGCCGCGTACGCGAGGGCCAGAGAAGCAAGGGTCGACGATGTGGCCAAGATCCGCTGCCACACCTCGGACCGGGGCGTGGTCGCCTCAGCCTTTTCGGGCACGCTGATGATGGCGCCCGAAACGAGCGTCGGTGCCGCGTGAAAGAGGAAAGCGACTCTCTTCACGCGCTTTGCAACGCCTGACGGCAGTTGCACCACCGCCTTGTTGACGTCGCCTCGCTCCGTGGGTCCTCCTGCCAGCTCGACATAGTCCCAAAGGGTCATGCTGCTGTTGAACTTGATGAGCGACGGCCGGCCTACCGCCCCAATTACTAGTACTGTGTTGGGATTGCGATAGATCACGAGGCTATCGCCGCCAAGCAGGGGAATGTTGTGAGCCGAATCGGATCGCATCACGCGCGGAAAATCGATGCTGACGTCGCGCCCGTTCCGTATCAGCCGGAAGCTCTGGTCGAATGCACCCGGCAGCGCGCCGCCCGCTCGCAGAATCACGTCGCGAACGCGGTCTGAGTTCTCCGCGATGGCGTACGGGCCCGGGTAGCTGAACTGACCGCCAACAGTCACGAACTGCTGGGCTCGATACCCCGGAGACGATAGCACAATCACGCGGTCGTCCCTCTCGAGCACGAAGTCGCGAAGCGACGTGTCGCGAACGAAGTTGGGACCGATCCGGAACGAGAACCTGATGCTGGTCGTGTCGCTGTAAATCGAGCCGGCTCTTCGCCGGTAGACCTCGATCTTCTCGGCATCCTCCTTGAGGCCGCCGGATCGTTCAATCGCGTCGCGAAGCGTCTCGCGTTCGGCGAAGGGGCGTGTAGACGGAGCGTTCACCGCCCCGTCGACGGAGATCGTGCCCCGGGGGTAGCCGACCCGCGAGTCGAGCACTTCCACGGCGTCGAACTCCTCGAGGAGAAAAACGCGGCCCGGGGCGGTGGAGGCGTCGACATTGTGGACGATCGTTCGGCCCGTCAAAGGAACCTGGCGCACGACTTTGACGCGGTCGGACAGTGCCCAAGGGAGCATCCCTTCTGCAGAATCAATCAACTGGCCGAGAGTCATGGCCGGACGCAATTCGAACTCGCCCGGCTGGAAGACCTGACCGGTTACCGAAACAACGTTTCGTCGCAGGTCACCTATTCCGAACACCTGGACGATGTCCCCGTCCAGAAGCGGCACGCGAGCGAGCGCGCCGAGGCTCCCCCGGATCTCCACGTCCACCTTTACGCGATCGAACCCCGGCGATCGCCGCTCGGCGGGTACGATGCGGTCGATCTGCACGCGCTCGGCCGACGCGACTGGAGTCAGCCCCCCAGCGAAGCCGAGGAGGTCGCTGAACCCCTCATTGTCGCGAAGTTCAAACACCCGCGGGCGGCGCACCTGTCCGATGACCTCGACAACGCGCCTACTGAGTGGCACATAGATCTGGTCACCTTGCTCCAGCCGAATGTCCCCCGTCGCGTCACCGCGGAGGAGATAGTCGTACAGATCAAGACGTTGGACCACTCGATTCGCACGGCGCACCTCCACATTGCGAAACGAGCCCTGCACGGTGGGACCGCCAGCTCTGGCGAGCGCGTGAAATACAGTCGCCAAGCCGTTCACCTGCAGCGCCCCAGGCGCCTCCACTTCACCCAACACGAAGACTGCGTTGGCTCGGATTCGGGCGATTGAGAGGTCAAGCCGGGCCTCCCCACTGGTCAGGCCGCTGTACGATCGCGACATCCGCTGCTGCATAAGACCGCGAGCCGCATCTAGGGTAAGTCCCGCGAGCGCAATCTGCCCTACTTGAGGCACGATTACCGTGCCGTCGCGGCGCACTTCTATTGCATAGGCAAGTTCGACCTGTCCCGTGACGACGAGCTGCAGCTGGTCGCCGATCCCGAGGCGGTAGCCGGGGTCCACCGGGCCTGCCGTCACTGGGTCGAACACGGTTGCGGCGCGGTTGAAGATCTCCTTGCCGAAGATGCCGCCGGCCCGCCCGGAGGCGGCATCCGGGCTCCCCTGCGGCGTCTCCTCCGGGGTGGTAGCGGTTGTAGGCACCGTGAGGATGCCAAGTGTCTGCAACGCTTGCACAAAGATGTTGGTTGCTGCGCCGGACGCAGGAGCCCTCTGGGCCACTCCAAGTCCGCTCGCGCCCTGAACGAAGTATGGGTCTGCGAGCGACGGATCGTACCCCGCCGAACGCAGCTGCTGCTGGATCTGCTGCTGATTCAAACCGGAATTGCGGATCGCCGTCGAGATCTGTTCATTCGTCACCGCCCGGCCAGTGGCCTGCAGTGCCGCTCGCTGCGCCGCAGTCGGCTGTATGGGTGTCGTGTCCACCCGCACCGCCCGGCCAGCGGCCTGCAGTGCCGCTCGCTGCGCCGCAGTCGGCTGTATGGGTGTCGTGTCCACCCGCACCACCGGCGGGGTCTGTGCCCGGACCGGAATGCTCCCGAATCCCCCGCCCACGATTAACCACACCAATCCACAAGCGCTGCGCCTCGTCATCACTCGCGCGTCTCCTTTCGATGCGAACCGACATACCCACTGACCGCAGGAAAGGTCACTTCAGGCGGCAGGGTTCGCAACGAGGGACGGGGGCAAATCAGGGGAGCGAACGCCTAACCTATGAACGCGGGGTAGCGTCGTGGCGCGCAAATCTCCATCGTTACCACGCAGTAACGTCAGGCACCAACAAGTCGTCTGCCTGATCCGGGCTCCCACCTGAATGCGAAACCGCCACCTCGCCCTCATTGACGTAGTCCTCCTCAGCGCGCTCCCCTTCGCGCTGGTGGCGCTTCGCTTTGAGACCTTGGAACCGCCGCAAGCGGTGGTCCAGGCCGCGAATGCCTACATCGTCCTGGCAATGCCGGTCCGCCTCGCGGTGTTCTATTGGCTCGGGGCCTACAGCACCCTCTGGCGCTACGCCAGCGTCGTCGAGCTCCAGCGCCTTGTGTTCGCCGGCGCCGCCAGTGGCATCTTGACCTTCATTATCGGCGCGGTCGTGATCAAGGGGACCGGGCTCGCTGAGACGCGCCTGCCCTACTCCACACTGATCAACGACGCCGTCTTTGCCGCCATCCTTATCGCCGCCCCCCGACTGGCACTCAGGGTGTTTGCCAGATCGGAACGCCTGGCACGCGGCGGCACCAAGCGCGTCCTGATCGCCGGTGCCGGGTTTGCCGGTCAGGCGATCCTGCGGGAAATGCACATCGGCGGTCGCCTGAACATGATTCCCGTTGGGTTCGTGGACGACGATGCGGCCAAGCAACGCCACCACCTCGGCGGCGTCCAGGTGCTCGGCACGATCTCCAGCATCCCGGACCTTGTGTCCAGCCTTGGCGTTGATGAAGTGATCATTGCGATGCCCGGCGCCGGCGGAGCGGTCGTCCGCCGCGTGCTGCAGGAGGCCCAGGAAGCAGGCGTCCCAACCCGAACAGTTCCCGGCATGTTCGACCTGATCTCCGGGCGGGTCGAAGTGCGCTCGCTCCGCAAGGTCGAGATTCAGGACCTGCTCCGTCGTGACGCGATTCAGACCGACCTTTCGGGCGTCCGGGAGCTGGTATCCGACCGGACCGTCCTCGTCACCGGCGCCGGCGGCTCGATCGGGTCCGAACTCGCGCGCCAGATCTCGGATCTCGGGCCAAGCCGCCTGGTCCTCTTGGACCACTCCGAGAACCAGATGTTCGACATTGACAACGAGTTGCGGGCGCGGCACCCGCAGCTTGATGTCGTGCCGCTCATCGCGGACATCCGCGATGCCGGCCGATTGCACGCCCTGTTCAGCGGCATCAAGCCGCATGCGGTCTTCCATGCCGCTGCGCACAAGCATGTGCCGCTCATGGAGCAGAACCTCATCGAGGCGGTCACGAACAACATCCTCGGGACGCGCAACACCGTGGATGCTGCGCTCGACGCCGGCACTCCGCACTTCGTCCTGATCTCGACCGACAAGGCCGTGCGCCCGACGTCGATCATGGGCGCATCAAAGCGGATCGCCGAGTACATCGTCCACATGGCTGCGGTCGCCGAGAATCGGCACTACGTGTCCGTCCGGTTCGGCAACGTGCTCGGCTCGCGCGGTTCCGTCGTGCCCACCTTCCTCAAGCAGATCGAAGACGGCGGGCCGGTGACCATCACGCATCCGGACATGAAGCGCTACTTCATGACGATCCCGGAGGCGGTGCAGCTGGTGCTGCAGGCCGGCGCGCTCTGCTCGGGCGGCGAGCTGTTCGTGCTCGACATGGGCACACAGGTCAAGATTGTCGAGCTCGCGCGCGACCTCATTCGCCTCTCGGGCCTGGAAGAAGGCCGCGACATTGACATCGTGTACACGGGCATCCGCCCCGGCGAGAAGTTGTACGAGGAAGTGCTCTTCGGTGACGAGGACGTGCGCGCCACGAACCACCCGAAGATCATGCGCACCGTCACCGCGGCCCCCGATGGCGCGCTCGCGACCAGGATCGAATCGCTGGTGAGGTTCGCGGTGCTGGCGCCGGATGATCGTGTCGGCATCCGCAAGATGATGCGAGATCTTGTTCCTGACTTCGCGCTCGATGGCGCCGAGCAGGCACCGCCGCGCCGCGTCAGTGGCGAGGCGGCCTCTGCGCCTGCGGCCGCCCAGGCAGCTGCCGCGCGGCGGCTCAGTCCACACCTCGGAAGGCCTGCAGAGAAGTAAGGCAGACCGGGTACCCACAGGACTCTGCGTCGGGGCCCAGCGAGTGGTAGTACCCCCTACCCCCGCGCCAGCACCACCCGCACCACCAGCTCCCCCGTCTCCTCATCCACCGCGGTCGAGAGCACCTCGCCGGCCCGGTGCAGCTCCGCCAGCCGCTTGCCGTCGCCGGCGGCCAGCCGGACCTCAGTCTCGACTTTCCCGCGCGAAGCCGCGGCCTGCAGCGCGCTGATCAGCGGCCTGGTCCCGCCCGGCTCCACCGCGCTCACCACTACGGAGTCCGGCAGCAGTTCGCGCAGTCGCGCCGCGAGCGCTTCGGCCTCGCCCGGCGCCATCCGGTCCACCTTGTTGAACACGTGCAGCACGGCCTTCTCCTGCGCGCCGAGCTCCGCGAGCACTTCATCCACCACCAGCCGATGTTCCTCCCAGCTCGGGCTCGACGCGTCAATCACGTGCAGCAGCAGGTCGGCCTCGCGCACCTCTTCGAGCGTCGCGCGGAATGACGCGACGAGATGGTGCGGCAGCTTCCGGATGAACCCAACCGTATCCGTGACCAGGATCGGATGCTTGTCCTTGCGGCCGCCGCTCGGCCGGTCGGATGGCCCATCGGTCGCTCCCTGCGTCGAGAGCGAGACCTCACGCGTGAGCGGGTCGAGGGTCGCGAACAAACGATCCTCGACGAACACCTCGCCACCGGCGAGCGCGCGGAGCAGCGAACTCTTCCCCGCGTTGGTGTAGCCCACGAGCGCCGCACGGAAGATGTTCTTCCGCCCTTTGCGCTGTTCCGCCCGCGATTTCTCCACCTCGCGGAGCCGCTCCTTGAGCACCGCGATCCGGTGCCCCACGAGCCGGCGGTCGGTCTCGAGCTGCGTCTCACCCGGCCCGCGCACGCCGATGCCGCCGCGGAACTTCTCGAGGTGCGTCCACATGTTGCGGAGCCGCGGCAGCGAGTACTCCAGCTGGGCGAGCTCGACCTGCATCCGCGCCTCGGCGCTCCGCGCCCGCAGCGCGAAGATGTCGAGGATCAGCTCGGCGCGGTCAATCACGCGCTTGAGCAGCTCGCCTTCGAGGTTCTTGCCCTGCGCGGGTGACAGCTCGTCGTCGAAGATCACCATCGTCGCTTCCTGTTCCGCGACGAGCGCCTTCAGCTCCTCGACCTTGCCGCGCCCGATGTACGTGCCCGGGTCCGGCCGGTCAATCTGCTGCGTAAGCGTGCCGACCACGCGCGCGCCGGCCGTGTCGGCCAGCCGCGCGAGTTCATCGAGGTGTTCCGCCGCCGTGTGCCGCGCGTTCGTCCGCTTGAGCGGTGCGCCCACCAGGATCGCGCGCTCTTCCGGCGGCGCCAGGTCAATCAGTTCGCGAGCCACGCTGAAATATCGCGGGTCGGAGGGCCGCAATGCGCACGGGCATCCAGCTCAGACAGCGCGGGGAGTGGAAGTCGAATCGGAACCGCATTATGGTATCGACATGGCTCACACACAGGGGGTTCAGAAAACGCACAAGGCAGCCGTCGCACTGGACGGCGCAGCCGCATCGCACGCGACGAATCGGCTCACGAAGCCTGAACGCGAGCGGCTACTCGACAAGCTGGACGAGATAATTGCGCGGCTGCCGACGCGGCCCCAGGCGGAAGCCGACGAGGAACTCGCAGAGATTCGACGAGCACGCCGGCGTGGCGGCCGCGCGTCAGGTTAGGCACACGAGCGCCCCCTACCGCGGGATCAGCACCCCGTTGTCCAGCCGCGCCTTCCCCTCGTACGGCCGCGTAATGCTCCCGAACGGCCCCGACGAAGTCACCTCGCCGCGCACCACGTAATCCACCACGCCCTTCCGGAGCAGGATCTCGGCGGCGCCAAGCAGCTCCTTGAACGTGAATGTCACGGGCAGCGTCACGTCGTTCGGCGCCTTGGGCTGCAGCGTGACGCGACGGTTCACGGCGCCCTGCGCGACCACGGCGGAATCCGCGACGAGCGTGTAGGTCACCCGGGTCGCATCCATCCGATACTCGTTCGGGTTGTGGACCGTGAGCACAAGGTCGAGCGCACCGCCATCCAGCCCGATCCCCCGGATCCGGATGTCCCGCAGCTCCACCGTAGGTACCTGGACCGCCTGCCGGCCGAGCGTTGCGCACGCCGACATCAACATGGCCGCGAGGACTGATAGCGGCACGAGCGCCGGGCGGCGTTGCAAGGATTTCATGAGTGTCATGGGTTTCTGCTACTGCATTCTACCCGCGAGACGCACAGGTTGATCGTGGCCAGCACAGCGGCTCACTTCGACCGTGGTATATACCATTGACTTATGTGATAGATACCCTGAGATTGGGCGACATGACACGCCGCGCAAAGCTTTTTCTCAATGGCCGCAGCCAAGCGGTCCGGCTCCCCAAGGAGTTCCGGTTCCCGGGCGACGAGGTTGAAATCGCCCGTGACGGCGACGCCGTGGTACTGCGCCCCGTCGAAGGGCGGTGGGCCCGCGTGCTGCGCTCACTTCCGCCCGGCATTGATGATGCGACGGCCGCCGACCTCCGCGCCCTGATGCGCGCGAATCGGCGCCGCCGGACGAAACCGGTCACGCTCTGATGGCCGCGACGATCCTGCTCGACACGAGCGTCCTGATCGAGCTCTTGCGGTCGGCCGCATCCATCCAGTCCGCGCGATTGGCTCGCACGCCTGCGGACACCGCGGTCGTGCTGAGCTCAATCGTCGCGGCGGAACTCGAGGAAGGGTTCGCCGCCAGCCGACGGGGGGCGACAGCGCGAACGCGCTTCAACGCCCTCGCCGAGCAGCTCGAGCGGCGACCGTTCGACTTCGGCGCCGCGCATCGGTACGGGCAGCTGCGCCAGCCTCTCCGGACACGCGGCCGTTCGATCGGGCCGTTCGACGAACTCGTGGCGGCCCACGCACTCGAGCTCGGCGCCAGCCTCGCGACGCTGGACGTGGAAGACTTCTCCCGCGTGGACGGCCTCAGGGTTGAGGATTGGCGCGCGCCCTGAGCCCCGCCCACCACGCGAGGCGCTTGGCTACATCCTTCTCGAACCCGAACGCGCTGGGCTCATAGAACGGCCCGCGCCCGCGCGCGCCGCGGATCTCATCGGGCAGGTACTCCTGCGGCGTATACGCCTCCGGCACGTTGTGCGCGTACTGGTAGCCCTCGCCGTAGCCGAGCTCCTTCATGAGCGCGGTCGGCGCATTCCGGATGTGCAGCGGAACCGGCGCCGCCGGAGTCTCCGCCGCGGCCGCACTCGCCGCCTTCCACGCCATGTACACCCGATTGCTCTTCGGCGCCGTCGCCAGGTACACGCACGCCTCGGCGATCGCGAGCTCGCCCTCGGGTGAGCCGAGGTGCTGGTAGGCCTCGCGCGCGGCGATCGTCACGGTGAGCGCTTGCGGGTCGGCGAGCCCGATGTCTTCGGTCGCGAACCGCACCATGCGGCGCAGCACGTAGAGGGGGTCCTCCCCGCCCTGCAGCATCCGCGCGAGCCAGTACAGCGAGCCGTCCACGTCGCTCCCGCGCAACGCCTTGTGGTACGCGCTGATCAGGTTGAAGTGCTCCTCGCCCTGCTTGTCGTAGCGCGCCACGCGCAGCTGCGCGGCCTCGCGCGCGACATCCACCGTCACGGGCCCGCCTCGGCTCTGCGCCAGCGAAATCGCCGCCTCGAGCACGGTCAGCGTACGCCGCGCGTCGCCGTCGGCGTGCTCGACGATCAACGCCTTGGCATCGGTCTCAACGGGATTCCGCTCGCCTTCGGCCTTCAGTCCGCGCTCGGCATCCGTCAGCGCGCGCTCGATCAACAGCTGCAGGTCATCCGGCGAGAGCGATTCGAGCACGAACACGCGCATGCGAGAGAGCAACGCGCCGTTGATCTCGAAACTCGGGTTCTCCGTTGTGGCGCCGATCAGCGTGACCGTGCCGGCCTCAACGTGCGGCAGGAGCGCATCCTGCTGAGCGCGATTGAACCGGTGGATCTCATCCACGAAGGCGATCGTTCGCGCGCCGAGCGCACGGCGGCGCTCCGCATCCGCGACAACCTCACGGATCCGCGCGACGCCGTCGGTGACGGCCGAGATCGGCACGAACTCGCCACGCACGTGGTGGGCAATGGTCCGCGCGATGGTCGTCTTGCCGGTCCCCGGCGGGCCCCAGAGGAGGATCGAGCCGAGGTCGCCGGTTTCGATGGCGACACGCAGAGCCTTGCCTGGCGCGAGCAGGTGGCGCTGCCCGACGACTTCGTCCAGGGTGCGCGGTCGCATCCGCGCGGCGAGCGGCGCGCTCCCCGCGAGGGGCGTCAGGATAGACGGTTGCGGGGCAACCTTTGGTCGCGCGGCTCGCGCCATGTGTTGAAGATTAATGGGACCGATACTGCTTGAGCGGGGAAACCACGGAAACGGCGGATAACTGCGGATACTACAAATGCTTGGGGGAACTACAACAACAGGCTGAGTGCGGTCGCAGTTCCAAAGAAAAGCCGTTGCAGTATCCGCCCTGATCCGCTGCGTCCGTCTCTTCCCTGCTCAGGCAGTAGCGCCACTGCTCGCGCAGGGAAACTGCGGAAACCACAAATGCTCGGGTAACTACAACCACAGCCCGAGCGTCATCGCAGTTCCCAAGAAGTGCCGTTGCCGTATCCGCCCTGATCCGCCGTTTCCGCCTTTTCCCTGCTCAAGCAGTACAGGAATCCACCCACGCTCGAAGCTCGCGCCGGAACCTCTCCACACGAAATCGAGCAGCGTTCGCGCGGCACGCCGCCGCCGTAATCGCACTTCCCGCCGCCTCAAAGCGACCGATCGCCCCACGCAACGAATCGATCGTCTGTTGATCGAACAGGACTCCCGTCGGGCCCTGTCGATCCAACGCAACTATCGATTCGCGCGCACCTCCCCTCCCGTACGCGATAACTGGCACTCCGCACGCCTGCGCCTCGACGGGCGCGATGCCGAAGTCTTCCTCCGCTGCGAACACGAATGCCTGGGCGTTCCGCAGCCAGCTCCGCAGCGTGTCGCGGTCGGCGCGCCCAATGAAACGGATAGTCGTCGCGGCACCGGCGGCGGCGCGCACCTTCGCATCGTCCGGCCCATCGCCGATCACGACGAGTTGCCGCGCACCATCCTCCGCAAACGCACGCACGATCAGGTCCACGCGCTTGTACGGCACGAACCTCGACGCGGTGACGTAGTAGCGGCCCTCGGTGGGTGAACCCGGCGCCCCGAAATACTCCGTGTCCACCGGCGGGTACAGGACAGTGCTCTCGCGGCCATACGCGCGCGCAATGCGGTCGCCGATGTACTCCGAGATCGCCGCGTAGGAATCCACGCGCGCACTGGTCTCGAGATCCCAGCGTCGCATGCGCTCCAGCATCCAACGGGCCGCGACTCCCTTCACGCCGCGGTCGAGCCCGACCTCGCTCAGGTACTGGTCGCGCAGGTCCCACGCGTAGCGCATGGGTGACAGGCAGAGGCAGAGGAGCTTCTGCCCTTCCCGCACCGGCACGGCCTTCGCCACGGCATGCGAGATCGCAACGACCACATCGGCATCGCCGACATCCAGCGAGCGCATCGCGGTCGGCATCAGCGGGAGCAGCGACCGGTACCGCTTCGCCACGCCGGGGATGTGCTGCATCCACGTCGTGTGCGCCCACGGAATTCCCAGCCGCTCATGATCGGCTGCGGCCATGTGGTCAATCACGCTGTGGACCTGCGCGCCCGGAAACTCCTTCAACGCTTCCGCGAGTACCTGCTCGCCACCGCCCCCCGTGACGAGCCAGTCGTGTACGAACGCGACCTTCACCTTGGTGACGCCGGCCTAGATGCCCGCGAGCTGCGCGGTCAGGATGTACGCGCCGATCCCCGCAAAGAACACCGCATGGTGCTTCCAGTTCGCTCGGCCCTGGAACTCCGGGATCAGGTTCGAGCCACCGACATACAGCGTGACGCCCGCTGAGATCGCCAGGCCATGCGTGACCAACGCCTCGGCGCGGCCGGCGGCAACCGCGCCGATGATCGTCGCGAGTCCGAGTGCCGCACCGGCGGCCACCGCGGCCCGCACACTGCGCCCGCTCGCGACGAACAGCGAGCCGATCGCGAGCCCTTCGGGGATCTTGTGCAGTACGATCGCGGTCAGCACGACGTAGCCCACGCGGTCACTCACAGCAAGCGACGTCGCGATGGCGACGCCGTCCACGAACGTGTGGAGCATCAGCCCGGCAAGCGCCGCGGCGCCTACACCGGGCGAGACGGCATGCGTTTCCTCGCCGAAATGGAAATGCCGCACCAACGTGTGCTGCGTGAGGTGCACGAGCGCGAACGCGATGAGCATCCAGAGCCCGGCCGTCGTCCCACCGCGAATCACGGCCTCGGGCGCGAGCTGACTTAGCGCGACCGCGACGAGGAACCCCGCCGAGAAGGCCAGCACGAATCCCAGGGCGCGTCGACTTGCGGCGAGCGGCGCCGTCAGTGCGAGCGCTCCGAGCAGGTTTCCAAGCGCCGCGAGCGCTGCGAAATAAACCGGGGGCATGGTCAGGACTCCTTCGCGGGCTGTGCGGTCAGCGCCAGCTCGAGCAGGCGACCGCGCGTATTCACTGCCGGATCCGCGATCACCGCGTCGAGCAGGTGCCGCAACGTCTTGCCGACCGCCGGGCCCTTCGGCACGCCGGCCGCAACGAGGTCTTCGCCATCCACGGCAAGGTCAGCGACTTCGATCGGGTCGCGGAACGCCGCTTCGTCGGCGCGGGCGGCCAATGCCCGGGCAGCGTCCGTGTTGTGCAAGGCCGCTTGGAGGGCGAAAAACGCCGCGGCGCGAGTCCGACCCACCTTTGCGAGCCAGCGGCGGATTTCGGCGTCGCTGGGGGCAGCAGCGCCCAGGGCACTCCCGCCCGGGGCACTCGCGCCCGGGGCGACCGCAGCCGCTATCTGCGCGCCGATCTCCGCCTGCACCGCCGCGAGATGCGAGATCCACGCCCCGTCCGCGTTGGAGAAGCGCAGCGCCTTGACGGCGTGGGCGACCTCGCGCGGGTCGCTGCCCAGGAACAGCAGCGAAAGCCGGTTCAGCGCGAGTTCAGCCATCGGCAGTCGGTCAAGCGCCTCGAACCGCTCCCGCGGGGCATCGGCAACGGCCGGCACCAGCACGGCGAGCGCACCGCACTCCCACCACCACTCCATGGCCGCGCTCGGGCGCGCCACCTGCTGCATGGTCTTCTCGAGCTCCTGCTTGACGCGCTCCGCGCTCAATCGCGTGAGATGCGGCGCGGACTCCTTGATCGCCGCCCAGGTGGCCGGCTCGATGTTGAACTCGAAGCGCGCCGCGAACCTGAGCGCCCGCAGCGCGCGGAGACGATCCTCGCGCATCCGGGTCGCCGCATCACCCACCGCCCTCACGATGCCCCGCTTCAGGTCCGTCTGGCCGTCGAACGGGTCGCGGAGATCGCCCGATGAAGGATCGAACGCCATCGCATTGATGGTCAGGTCGCGCCGCGCGAGATCGTCGTCCAACGACGCGCCGAACTCCACGACAGCGTGTCGGCCGTCCGTCTTCACGTCGCGGCGAAACGTCGTGACCTCGTGCATGCGGCCCTTCTTGTCGAGCACGCCCACCGTCCCGAACTCGACCCCAACAGGCACCGTGCGCTTGAACAACCGCTGCACGATGTCCGGCGTCGCGCTCGTGGCGAGGTCCCAGTCGAGGTGCGCGTTGCCGCGCAGCGCGTCGCGCACCGCCCCGCCAACGCACCAGGTCTCGTGCCCGGCCCGCTGCAGCGTGCCAACGATGTCTGTGACTTCGTCGGGTGCGCGGAACGCTACCCGCACAAGACGCTGCCGCCGTTCACGTTCACGATCTCGCCGGTCACGTGCCGCGCACCGGCGAAGCACAGCGACACCACGGGAAACGCGATGTCCTCCGGCGTCGCGATGCGACCGACCGGAATCCCCGCGGCGATCCGCACGCGCCCGCCGCCCGCGAACGGCACGTCGCACATCTCGGTATCCACCCAACCCGGCGCGACGGCATTCACGGTGATGCCCTTGGCGGCCACCTCGACGGCGAACGACTTCACGAACGCGATCATCGCGCCCTTGCTCGCGCCGTAGTCGGCATGCATCGCCTCGCCCCGCTGGCCCGCCGTGGACGCAATCAACACGATCCGCCCGCCATCGCCCATCACGCGGGCAGCCGCACGGGACACGAAGAACGTCGCGTCCACATTCTCGCGCATCGTGCGCGCCCAGCGCGCATCGCCCATATCGGCGACGGCGGCCTCCTCGACCGGCCAGATGCCCGCGGAATGCACCATGATGTCGAGTCCGCCAAGCTCCTTCACCGTGTGCGCCACGAGCGCATCCGCGCCCGCTGAGGCGCCGAGGTCCGCAGCGCAGGCCGTGGCACGCACCCCGGTGGCCCGCAGCGCGACGAGCAGCGACTCGGCGTCGGACGTCCGCGAGCGATAGCCAACGCACACATCCGCGCCCGCTGCGGCCAGCAGTCGCGACACCGCAGCCCCGATCCCGCGCGTACCGCCCGTGACAAGCGCTCGCTTGCCTGCCAGTGAGAAGGGCGACTCAGCGGCCATTGGCATCAGTTCCTCGCGGCCAGGTACTCCCGCTCGATCCACGCATATGTCTTTGCCATTCCCTCGCGCAGCGGGACCGACGGTTCCCAACCCAACTCGCGCCGAATCATCGCATTGTCGCTGTTGCGCCCATTGACGCCCTTCGGCGCATCGAGCTTGTAGTTCCGCTTGAGCTGCACACCGCCAACCGCCTCGGCGATGGACACGAGCTCGTTGATGGTCACGAGTTCGTTGGACCCGACGTTGATCGGTGCGATGACGCCGCTGGGCGTGAGCATGAGCGTGCCCTTCACGCAGTCGTCAATGAACATGAACGAACGGGTTTGCTCGCCCGTGCCCCAGATCTCGATCGTTCCCGTCCCGCGGTGCTTGGCGTCAATCACCTTCCGGCACACCGCCGCCGGGGCCTTTTCGCGGCCGCCGTCCCATGTCCCGTGCGGGCCGTACACGTTGTGGTATCGCGCCACGCGCGTCTGCAGGCCGAAGTCCTCGCGGAAATGCCGGCACATCCGCTCGGAGAAGAGCCTCTCCCAGCCGTAGCCATCCTCCGGGAGCGCCGGGTAGGCGTCCTCTTCCTTCAGGGCCGTCAGCTGCGGAGAGCGCTGCTTCTCCTCGTTGTACACGCAGGCGCTCGACGAATAGAAGAACCGCGCAACGCCGGCCTCGCGCGCACCCATCAGCATGTGCGTGTTGGTGAGCACACTGAGCATGCAGAGGGCCTTGTTGTTCTCGATGAACCCCATGCCGCCCATATCGGCGGCGAGCTGATAGACCTCCGTCGCCCCCTCACACGCGGAGCGCGCTGCGTCGAGCAGCGAGAGATCCGCGACACGATTCTCCGCCGCCTCGTGCACCTGATACCACTCGGCGAGCGGTTTCCGGTCCACGGCACGCACGGCCCACCCATCCCGGAGCAACTGGGCCGCAAGGTGCCCGCCGATGAAGCCGCCGCCGCCGGCGACGACTGCGAGCCGGCCATTGCCGTCGCCGCTCGCGCTCGGAGCGCCGGGGCCCCCAGCCCCCGTCACCGGGCGGCCTCGCCGTCAATCGCGTCGCAGATCGCATGCTGGATGGCGAGTTGGATTTCCTGCGCCCGGTCCGTGCGGTCCGTCGGCACCACGATGCAGTGGTCCACGTGCTTCACGATCTCGCCGCCGCCCTTGGCGCTCAGGGCAAGCGTCGCGACACCGCGTGCGCGCGCCGCCTGCGCGGCCCGGATGAGGTTCGGCGACTTACCGCTGGTCGTGTGCATGACGAGCAAGTCGCCCGGCTTGCACAGTGCCTCGACCTGCCGCGAGAACACATGATCGAACGAATAGTCGTTCGCTGCCGCGGTGAGCAGCGACGTATCAGTCGTCAGCGCGACCGCCGCGATCGCCCGGCGTTCGCGCTGGTAGCGGACCACGTACTCGGTCGCGATGTGCTGCGCGTCGGCCGCGCTGCCGCCGTTCCCGCAGAAGAACAGCGTGCCGCCGCCGGATACCGTGGCGCGCACCATCCCGGCCGCTTTTGCGATTGCCGGGCCGAGCGCATCGGCGGCTGCCGCAGCCGTGGCGGAGAGGTCGCGGAGGTGCGCGACGAGCGCAGCTGCGGCCGCGTCGCTCATGGCGTGGCGGCCTCGCCCGCGATGAACGGCACGGCGCGCGCCGAAATACGGCGCATGGCGTCGTCCGCGCGACTGCTGATCAACTCGGGCTCGTCGGCTGCGGCTTCGAACGCCCACGTCACGAAGGCGTCGGCCGCAAGCAGGTCGCCGGCAGCGTCACGCGTGGTCGCCCCGGCGCGCAGCACCCGCTCCAGCGCGCCATCGCACGCCAGCATCAAGGGTTCATGCAGTGCCGACGGGATCACGAGACACCGGCCAGCGCGTGGGCCACATACGCGCGGGCCTCCGTGATGGCGCCATCGAGTCCGTCCGCGGCGACACCCATCTGCGCCATGTGCGGCTTGCCGCCACCCCGGCCACCCGTCTTCGCGGCAAATCCCTTGACGAGGTCGCCGGCGCTCACGCCTTTGGCGCGCAACGCGTCACCCACGACGAACACCAGCGTGGCCTTCCCGTCCTCGAACGCCGCGCCCAGCACACCGACGCCCTCGCCGAGTTGCTCGCGAACGGTGTCGCCCAGCGCCTGCAGTTCCGGGAGTGCGGCCGCGTCCGATCGCCCGGCCGCCACGCGCCATGCGCCGGCGGTCACGGCGCCACCGAGCAGTGCCTGCACCGCGTTCCCCGACCCGCCGCGCCGGGCGTCGTCGAGCTTCTTCTCCAGCGCCTTCTTGTCCGCGACCAGTTGATCAACCTTCCGGACCACCGCGGCCGCGCCCGCCGCATGCACACTGACCTTCAGCGCGTCGCCGATGCCCTCGAGCGCGCGATCGCGCTCGCGAAGGAACTCGAAGGCCTTCGGGCCCGTGACGGCCGTGATGCGTCGCACGCCCGCCGACACGCCGGTCTCGCTCGTGATCCGGAACAGGAGGATCTGTCCCGTGTTGCGAACATGCGTGCCGCCGCAGAGCTCGACCGAACGGATCGGGATCTCGACCACGCGCACCACATCCCCGTACTTCTCGCCGAACAGCGCCATCGCGCCGGCCTGGACCGCCTCGGCGTACGGCTTTTCCGTCGTGCGCACCTCGCTGTTCTGCCAGATCCCCTCGTTCACCCACCGCTCGATGCGATCGAGGTCTTCAGAGTTGAGCGGCGTGTGGTGCGTGAAGTCGAACCGCAGCCGGTCGGGTTCGACCACGCTGCCGGCCTGGTGCACGTGCTCGCCCAGCAGGCGACGCAATGCCGCGTGCAACAGGTGTGTCGCCGTGTGGTTCCGGGTGATGTCGCGACGCCGCGCCGGCGTCACGCGCGCGGTCGCCGCATCGAATGCCAGCGTCCCCGTGAGCACGCCGAGCGCCGCGATCTGTCCGTCCACGCGCTTCACGTCGTCCACGTCAACCCGCCACGCATTCTTCGCGCCGGTGATCTCGCCCGTGTCGCTCACCTGTCCGCCGGACTCCGAGTAAAACGGCGTCTCCTCGAGCACGACCGCGACGCGGTTGCCGTCGAGGCGGCGATACGCCGCCACGCGGGTCTCGACTTCAATCGCTTCGTAACCGATGAAACGCTGCTTTGCCGTTGCACCGGGCGCGCGTTCCCACTGCGCCGCGTCGGCCAGCTCGTCGGCGACCACGCTCAGCTGCTTCGACTTGCGCTCGATCTGCGACTGCTTCCGCTGCGCCGCCAGCGCCGCCTCGAATCCGCTGATGTCCACGAGGTATCCGCGCTCGCGCGCCATCAGCTCCGTCAGGTCAACCGGGAAGCCGAACGTGTCGTACAGCTTGAACGCGTCCTCGCCGGCAATCGTGCCGCGGATGCGGCTCGACCCCTGCGTGCTGCCCTCCGGCGCGAGCTCGTCGAAGCGCGCCATGCCCCCGTCAATCGTCGCGAGGAATCGTTCCTCCTCCGCGCGCGTCGTTTCGATCAGGTGCTTGTGCCGCACATGCAGTTCCGGATACACCTCGCGCAGCTGCGACACGACTTTCTCGACTACATGCACCAGCGTCGGCTCCCGGCGGCCAAGCAGCCAGGCGTGGCGAACCCCGCGGCGCAGGATTCGCCGCAGCACGTAACCGCGCCCTTCGTTCGACGGGAACACCCCGTCGGCGAGCAGGAACGCGACGGCACGGGCGTGGTCCGCGATCACGCGGAAGCTCGCGGGATCCACCGTGCGCGTCCCCTTGGCGCCGCGGACGGGGTCCATTCCGCCCGGCGTCGGCTTGCGGCCAAGCGTATAGCCCGGCGCATAGGTGATCCCGACCACGCGCTCCACTTCCTCGATCAGCGGCGTGAACACGTCGCTGTGGAAGTTGTTCGACACGCCCTGCAATACGGCCGCGATCCGCTCCAACCCGGCGCCCGTGTCCACGCTCGGCTTCGGCAGCGGCACCATCGTGCCGTCGGCCTGCCGGTCGAACTGCATGAACACGAGGTTCCAGATCTCCAGGAACCGGCCCGCCTCGGCGCCTTCGACAAACGCGTCCGTCGAGAACTCGCTCAGGTCCGTGCGCGTCCACTCGCCCGAGGCATCCTTGGGGAACGCCCAGTCCTTGGACAGGTGCGCGAGATCCACATACAGCTCCGAGCACGGCCCGCACGGGCCCGTGTCGGCCATCTGCCAGAAGTTGTCCTTCGCCGAGAGCCCGTAGATCCGTGAATCCGCGAGCCCGGCTTCGTCCTTCCAGAGCTGCCGGGCTTCGGCGTCCTCATGAAAGACCGACACGCGCACATGCTCTTTCGGGATCCCGAGGTTTCCCTTCGCCGGATCGCCGGTCACGAACTCCCACGCGAACCGGATCGCATCGCGCTTGAAGTAGTCGCCGAACGAGAAGTTGCCCAGCATCTCGAAGAACGTGTGGTGCCGCGCCGTGTGCCCGACCTGTTCGAGGTCGTTGTGCTTGCCACCTGCGCGCACGCACTTCTGGCTCGTGACGGCGCGCCGGTTTCCGTCGGGTGGCTCGTCCATACCGAGGAAGACGCGCTTGAACTGCACCATGCCGGCGTTCGTGAACAACAACGTCGGGTCATCGGCGGGCACGAGCGCCGACGACGCCCGCACGGCGTGCTGGCGAGCGGCGAAGTACTTGAGGAATCGGCTGCGGATTTCGGCGGACTGCATAGAGCGCGAAATCTAGTGACGGCAGGCGGTTACGTCGCCCCGGCTGGGGCGGTTACCGCGGCAATTACCGCGGCGCGATCACGCCTCGTCTTGCAGCACGCGCCGCACAGCCGCCTTCGCTGCGCCCCCACCGAAGCCGCGCCGCGCCAGGTACGCAATCAGCCGCCGTTCCTGGTCAACTGCCGGTCGGCCGGCGACTGCGCGCAGCCGCTTCCGGACGGCGGCGTCAATGACGGCGTCCTCCGACACCCCTTCGTCGGAGAACACGGCGGCAACCGCGGCGTCCGCAACGGACCGCCGCACGCCACGGCGCAGCAGTTCGGCCTCGGTGCGCCGGCGGCTCAGCTTTCGGTCGAGGATCCGGGACCGCGCAAACGCGGCTGCGAACTTCTCGTCATCGAGGAGCCCGGCGGCTACGAGGCGCTCCACGGCATCGGCAACGTCTTCCGCGGCATAGTCCCGGTCGCGCAGCCAGCGCTCCATCTCGGTGACCGACCGCCCACGCCGCGCAAGCGCTCCCAGCGCGCGCTCATACGCCGATATGACAACGCCGCGGCCCCTGCGGAAGTCGGTCGGGGATTCCGGGCCCCGCCCGCCTTCACGCCTGGACTCACGGCGCTGCCACACTGAGTTCTACCCCGCCTCTCCCGCTATTCCTCCGCCGCCTCGGACTCGCCGGGCGCCTGTGTCGCCTTGATACCCAAAACGCCCTTCACCTTCTCCTCCACCTCGGCCATGATCGCCGGGTTGTCCTTGAGGAACATCTTCGCGTTCTCACGCCCCTGCCCGATCCGCTGGCCGTTGTAGCTGTACCAGGCACCCGACTTCTCGATGATCCCGCTCTCGCTGCCGATGTCCACCAGCAGCGACGTGTGCGAAATCCCCTCGGCGTACATGATGTCGAACTCGGCCTGCTTGAACGGCGGGGCGATCTTGTTCTTCACGACCTTCACGCGGACGTGCGAACCGATCACGTCCTCCTTCTCCTTCACCGGGCCGATCCGACGGATGTCGAGGCGGAGCGACGCGTAGAACTTGAGCGCCTTGCCGCCGGTCGTCGTCTCGGGGTTGCCGAACATGACGCCGATCTTCTCACGCAACTGGTTGATGAAGACCACGGACGTCTTCGAGCGCGCGATCGCGCCGGTCAGCTTGCGGAGTGCCTGGCTCATCAGGCGCGCCTGGAGACCCACATGCGAATCGCCCATCTCGCCTTCGATTTCCGCCTTCGGCACCAGCGCGGCGACCGAGTCCACCACGATCACGTCCACGGCGCCAGAGCGCACGAGGATCTCGCAGATCTCGAGGGCCTGCTCGCCCGTGTCCGGCTGCGAAACGAGGAGCTTTTCGACGTCCACGCCGAGCTTCGCGGCGTACTCGGTGTCGAGCGCATGCTCGGCGTCAATGAACGCGGCCGTGCCGCCCGCGCGCTGCGCGTTGGCCACGACATGGAGGCAGAGCGTCGTCTTGCCGGAGCTCTCCGGTCCGTAGATCTCGGTGATACGCCCGCGCGGAATGCCGCCGGCGCCGATCGCCGAGTCGAGGTTGATCGCGCCCGTGGGAATGCACTCGACCCTGACCTTGGGCGCATCAGGTCCCATCTTCATGATGGCGCCACGCCCGTACGACTTCTCGATCTGGGCGATCGCGAGGTTCAGGGCCTTCTTCTTTTCGTCCTGCACGACGGATACGGCCATTGCTGCCTCGAAAAGTCCTGCCTGTGGTGGCGCCTCGCAGCGCCCGTGAGTGGAAATGTACCGGAGGGAGGAAGGGGGACCGGTTCCCGTGGGCCGGCCCCGCAACGCACTGTCAGAACACCGAATAGAATACGAAGCTGCACACCCGAACGCAAACCGTAAGTACGGTCCAAAGTCCACGAAACTGGTAGATCACAAATCCGCGTCGCTCGGTTTGTGTTGATGATTTTCCCGCAGGTAGCGGAGCGCCACGGAGTTACGGGTCACGCCACGGCATCGAACGCGCGCGGGACGTGGCGAACGAAGACGCGTCGGTCCCGCACCAGCACGCCGATCACGTCGAACCGATACTGCTCACCTGAGCGCCCGTGCCGGCCGATCCACGTCTGCGCTGACTTGCTCAGCGACCGCTGTTTTCGCCGGTGGACGGCTTCAACAGGGTCGCCGAACTCGGGGCCGGCTCGCGCCTTGACCTCGACGAACGCGACAGTGCCGTCGCGCTCGACCACCAGGTCAATGTCGCGGCGGCCTGCGCGAAACCGGCGCGCCAGCACGCGCCAACCACTTCGCTTCAGCCACCGCGCGGCGATTCGCTCACCGAGTTCGCCGAAGTCATTGGTCTCTTGGGTCATGGCGGCACGATGCGATGCAAACGCGAACCGCGCAGCGGCATGAACTACGCCAGAGTGATCGTTTCCTTGCAGCGCTCACTTGCAGCGCGCTGCTCGAGGGCGCGCGCGACCTAGGGCTCGCCTTCGCGCACCAAGCTGACGGCCTCGCGCCGGTCGCGCGGCCACAGTGCCGGAGCCCCGCGCACCTTGACCGCCGCGAAGTCGCGCAGATCCAGCGTGACGATCGCCCGGGCATCCACGCGCTCGGCTACCGCGATGACAACGGCGTCAACCAATCCCAGTTGCAGCGCCGCATGACGCGCCGCGACTTGCTCCGCGCGCACGAAATCCGCCGGTTCGCCCCACTCGATCACCCATGATCCCTGGGCGAGGTCTCGCATGAATGCCGCCTCGGCACGTGCCCCCACGTGCCGCAGGAGGATGTGCGCGACCTCAGGCAGGATCGCCCAGGGCAGCACCCACTCCCGACCGCTGTCTTCGTACGCGCTCCGGATCGCGAGGTGGTGCTGGTCGTCGGCGTCAATGAGCGCGACGATCGCTCCGGTGTCCGCGACAATCACGAGCGGCCAAATCCGTCAAGCAGGTCTTCGCTGCGTTCGGACAAGTCGTGGCGCCCGCTCCGGCCAACCCCGATGCTCGATGGCCGTAGGCGTGCAGAACGTGCGTGGACGTACTCCGCCACCGCCTCCCGTACGCATCTCGCAGCGGGAATGCCCTCGGCGGACGCGATCGACTTCAGCTCGTGGTACTCATCCGGGCTGAGATAGAGCGTCGTCTTGATGGTCTTTTTCTTGGACATATGGTTACCATATATAACGTATGGCAATACTTCTGGCAAGGGAAACCTGCTCGCTGCTGTTCGGCATCAGGCGGCCACGGTCTCCTCGCGGCGCTCGCCGCAGATTCGATCGAGGTCATCAAGGCCCACGAGCACGTCGCGCGGCTTCGACCCGTCCGGCGGACCGAGCACGCCGGCCATGTGCAGCTGGTCAATGATCCGCGCGGCCCGGCCGTACCCCACCTTCAGCCGCCGCTGGAGCAACGAGGTCGATCCGCCCTGGTTCTGCACGCACACCTCGGCGGCTTCCCGGAACAGCTTGTCCCGATCGCTGTCGTCCTGCGCCGCGTCGTCCGCGGCACCCGCCTCGAGCGCTTCGTTCGCGCGCACCTTGGCGATGATGTCGTCCTCGCCGGCGCGTTCGTCGGCCGCCATGACGCCCTGCGCTTCCAGCGCCGCCTTCCGTGCGGCCTTGCGGTCCGCGTACCAGCGCGTGAGCCGCTCCGTGTCTTCATTGGCCAGATACGCGCCTTGCAGGCGCGCCGCCTCGCTCTTGCCGGGCGGGATGAACAGCATGTCGCCGTTGCCAAGCAGCGACTCCGCACCAATGCCGTCCAGGATCGTGCGGGAGTCAATCTGCGAGGCGACGCGGAACGCGATCCGACTCGGGAAGTTCGCCTTGATCAGGCCCGTGATCACGTTCACGCTCGGGCGCTGCGTCGCCAGGATGAGGTGAATCCCGATCGCGCGTGCCTTCTGCGCGAGCATCGCGAGGGGTGTTTCCACCTCGGCCGCGCAGGTCATCATCAGGTCAGCCAGCTCATCAATGACCACGACCACGTACGGCAGCACACCGGCCGTGTACGTGAGATCCTCGACGGCGAGCGCACCGGCCGCGGGGTCTTTCGGCTTCTTCAACGAGGCGCCGTCGCGCACCTTCTGGTTGAAGTCCTGGATGTTCCGCGACCCGTTCGCCGCCAGCAGCTGGTACCGATCCTGCATTTCGTACACTGCCCACTTGAGCAGCGCGGCCGCGTCCCGGTTGTCGGTCACCACCTTGTGGCGCTGGTGCGGCAGGACGTTGTACACGCTGAGTTCGACCATCTTCGGATCCACCATCAGGAACCGCAGTGTCTTCGGCGTATGACGGTAGATCAACGACGTGACGAGCGTGTTCACGCACACGGACTTCCCGCTGCCGGTGGCGCCGGCAATCAGCAAGTGCGGCATCTTGGCCAGGTCCGCGATCACGGGCTTCCCTTCCAGGTCGCGGCCGAGTGCGATGGGAAGCGCGCGCGGCGACGCCTGATAGTCGCGCGACTCGAGCATGTCGCGGAAACTGACCACCTCCGGCGACGGATTCGGCACCTCGACGCCGACGGCGCCCTTGCCCGGAATCGGCGCGACGATACGAATACTCGGCGCGCGCATCGCGAGGGCGAGGTCGTTCGCCAGGTTCGCGAATTGCCGGACTTTCACGCCCGGCGCCGGTTCGATCTCGAACTGCGTGACCGTCGGCCCCGCCGTGCGGCCGGTGAGGACGCCGTCCACCTTGAACGTGCGCAGCGCTTCCATGAGCTTCGCGCCCATCGTGTCGAGCGATTGCGTCTTGGCATCCGTGGTCTTGCCCGTGCCCGGCGTCAGCAGCTCGAGCGGTGGCAACTCTTCGCCAAACGCATCGGACGGGTCGCCGGCACTGGCGATCGCCGCGGCCATCGCTGCGTCGTGGGCCGCGACCTTGTCCGCCTTCGTCTGTTTCTTGGACCGTTTCGCCGCGGCGGCCTGCCTGGCTTCGTCCTTGCCGGGATTCACCGTCGCGGAAGGGTCTGTGGCTTCGGAGTTCGCTGCACCATCGGGCGGTACGTCAGCGATCAGCTTCGGGTCCATCGCCGGCATGTCCTGCGCGTCCGGCTCGAGCGATTCGGCCACGGTGACCGCGGGCGCCGGAGTCGGCGCTCCCATGGCGGCCGAGAGCGCCGCGAGAAACCCCCGGTCCGTTTCCTGGGGTGCTTCGACGGGATGCACATGCGCCGACCGGCCACCCAGCAGCAGCCGGATGGGATTCCACGCGAGGGTCGCCGCCATCAAGCCGGCAGTCGCGAGCGCGACCAGTACCCAGGCACCGCCGGTCCCGATCGCGGCAACGAGGTAGTACGCCACGAAGCTGCCGATGAACCCCGCGTATGGGTCGAGCAGGCCTGAATCCAGCGCGTGTCCGCGAGCCAGCGCGGTGAGCACGGGAGCCAGCGCGACCAGTCCGCCCGTGAAGAACAGCCAGCGGCGGTCTTCGCTCTGCGGAATGCGCCCAAGCAGGCGGAGTGCATGCACGGCCGGCACCAGCGGCACGATGGTTACCGCCACGCCGCCGAGCACCCAGAGCAGGCCGGTCCGAATGCAGGACCCGACCGGGCCAAACGCCCGCCCGGCATCGGCGCACGACTGCCCCTCGGCCGGGCCGCCGGCTGCGAGCGCGCCCGCGATGAAGAGCGACGCGAGCAGCAGCGTGATCCCGGTCAGCTCGGCCCGAACCCGGGCGCGTCGTGCCTGCCGGGCAAGCTGTTCCGGCGACAGCGGCGGAGGAGCCGGCGCTGGGTGGGCCGCATCGCTGTTGGCGGCGCGAGAGCGTCTCGTGCGTGACATCAACCTTAGACGGCACGAGACTGGCTCAAGTAACGCTTGGCGAGCCAGCCGTCAGGCCTTCAGCAAGTCCGCGCCTTCGCGCTCGAGGAACTTCGTGTGCACGTCGCCGGCAACGAAGCCCGGGTGGTCCATCACGCGCCGGAGGAACGGGATCGTCGTGTGCACGCCCTGCACGATGAAGGTGTCGAGCGCGAGCCGCATCTTGGCCAGCGCCTCCGCCCGGTCCCGTCCGTGGACGATCAACTTGCCGATCATCGAGTCGTAGTACTGCGGCACCGTGTAGCCGGCGTAGGCGTGCGTGTCCACGCGTACGCCGTTGCCGCCCGGTGGGTGAAAGACCTCGATCTTGCCGGGTGACGGCTGGAAGTTGCGCGACGGGTCCTCGGCGTTGATGCGGCACTCGATCACATGGCCCGTCAGCGGGGGCGTCTGCTTGAGGCGCAGCGGCTCGCCGGCGGCGACGCGGATCTGTTCCTTCACCAGGTCCACGCCGGTGAGCATCTCCGTCACAGGATGCTCCACCTGGATGCGCGTGTTCATCTCCATGAAGTAGAACGAACCGTCCGAGTCGAGCAGCATCTCGATCGTGCCGGCGCCGACGTAGTTGATCGCCTTGGCGCCGCGGACGGCGGCCTCGCCCATGCGCTCGCGGAGGGCGGGCGTCATGGCCGGACTCGGCGCCTCTTCAATCAGCTTCTGGTGTCGCCGCTGGATCGAGCAGTCGCGCTCGCCAAGATGGATGACATTCCCGTGCGAGTCACCGAGGATCTGGAACTCGATGTGGCGCGGCCGTTCGAGGTGCTTCTCGACGTACACGTCGCCGTTGCCGAACGCCGCCTGCGCCTCGGAACGCGCCGTGGTGAAACTCTTGGCGAACTCTTCCTCGTCGCGGGCGACGCGCATGCCCTTCCCGCCGCCGCCGGCGGAGGCCTTGATGATCACCGGGAACCCGGCGTCGCGCGCAAACTCCATCGCGTCATCGGGCGAATCCACCGGGCCAGGGGTGCCGGGCACCACGGGGACGCCCTGCTCGATCATCGTCTGGCGCGCCGTGGCCTTGTTTCCCATCAGGCGGATCTGCGTCGGGGGCGGCCCGATGAACGCAATGTTGGACTTCGCGCAGATCTCGGCGAACTCGGCATTTTCGGACAGGAAGCCGTAGCCGGGGTGGATCGCGTCGGCGCCCGTGATCTCGGCCGCGGCGATGATCCGTGGAATCTTGAGGTAGCTCTCGCGCGACGGCGGTGGCCCAAGACAAACGTCGTCGTCGGCGAACCGGACGTGCAGCGACTCCCGATCCGCCTCCGAGTACACGGCGACCGTCTCGATCCCCAGTTCCCGGGCGGCACGAATGACCCGCAGCGCGATTTCGCCGCGATTGGCGATCAGGATACGCTTGAACATGGTGTCGCCGGCGCGCTAGCGCGCGTCCTGCTTCACGTGGTCGAACGTCGTGTCGCTCGTTCCCGCGATCCCCTGCACCCGCAGGGCGAACTCGCTCGGGCTCGACGCGTAGAAGAGCGCGTTCTCGTACGAAATCACGCCCTTCGAGTACCAGTTCATCAGCGACTGGTCGAAACTCTGCATGCCGTACTGGACCGTGCCTTCCTTGATCAGGTCGGGAATGTCGAGCGACTTCGTCATGTCGCGGATGTTGTCGCGCACCGCGGCGGTATTGATCAGGATCTCGCAGGCCGGGATACGACCGGCGCGATCGCTCCGCGGGACGAGGCGGAGCGAGATGACGGCCTGCAACGTGGTCGAAAGCGAGGAGCGCACGTCGGCCTGCTGGTGCGGCGGGTAGAACGAGAGCACGCGGTTGATCGTCTGCGTCGCGTCCTGCGTGTGCAGCGTCGAAAAGACCAGGTGACCCGTGTCGGCCGCCTTGAGCGCGATCTCCAGCGTTTCGAGGTCGCGGATTTCGCCGATCAGCACGATGTCCGGGTCCTGTCGCAGCACGCGCCGCAGCGCCTGGGCGAAGCTGCCCGTGTCCGTGCCGACCTCGCGCTGGTTGATGTGGCAGTTGATGTCGCGATGCAGGAACTCGATCGGATCTTCGATTGTGATGATGTTCGCGTGCCGGTGCTCGTTCACGTAGTAGATCATCGAGGCCAGCGCCGTGGACTTGCCCGAGCCGGTGATCCCGGTGACGAGGATGAGCCCACGGGGCTTCATCGAGATCTCTTCACACACCTTCGGCAGGTTCAGGTCTTCGATCGAGAGCGCCTGGAACGCGATCGCGCGGAACGCATAGGCGATCGATCCGCGCTGCTGGTACATGTTGACGCGAAAACGGCCGACGCCCGGGACACCCACGGCGAAGTCCGCTTCCTTCTCGACCTCGTATTCCTTGCGCTGCTTGGGCGGGATGATCTGTTCGCCGATGGACCGGAGGTCTTCCGGCCGGAGCGGCGGCAAGTCGAGACCCTGCAGTTCGCCGTTGATGCGCGCCGTCGGCGGACGGCCGACCTTCAGGTGCAGGTCGGATCCGTTCATCTGCACCATCAACTGGAGCACCTGCTTGTAGTTGTACGGCGGCGTGACCGGCCCCGGCGTTGCGCCCGCTATGCCCGCTGCCGGAACGGCCTGCGTGGCCCTGGGCGCCGCTGCGCCAGGCGCCGGCGGCGCCGCGGGAGCGCGCGGAGGCTGTGGCGCACCGCCCGCGGGCGGGTTCCCGGCTGGATCAGCCATTGGGGTCGATCCTGAACAACACCTGCCCGTACTCCACAGGGTGCGCGTCGACGGCGGCCACTTCCTTGATCACGCCGTCAAACTCCGACTCGATCTCATTCATGATTTTCATGGCTTCGATGATGCAGAGGACCTGGCCCTTCTTCACGCGCGTCCCGACGCTCGCGTAGGGCTTCGCGCCCGGGCCGGACGCCGAGTAGAACGTGCCGACCATGGGCGACTTCACTTCGGTGAGCGGCGACGCCGCGGAGGCCGGCGGCGGCGCGGCCGGCTCGGCGGGCGCCGCGATTCCCGCGGGTGGCGTCAGCCGAGGTTCCGCCATCGCCGAAATCACCATCGGCATGGCCGCTGGGGCCGCGACCTGGATCGGGCCGGCCGACCGCGGGGCGCGTGACACGGAGATCTTCATGCCCTTCTCGGTCGAGATCTCGATCGAATCGAGTGACGACTCGTCGAGCATCTCCACCAGCTTCTTCACATAGCGAAGGTCAATCATCAGGGTTCGTGGTGAGAGGGCGCCTGCGACTGCACCCGCGGCTACAGTTCGATCAGGTCTCGCGTAAACGTCGTCAGTATCTCAGGGCCCGCAAGACCGAGGTACACATCGTCCTCGATCCGCACCCCGCCCCACCCTTCCCGATACACGCCCGGCTCGATCGTGACGACGGCATGCTCCGGCAATGGCGCGTCCGCCGTGCGGGACAGGCGAGGCGCCTCGTGCACTTCCAGGCCGATTCCATGGCCCAGAGAGTGACCAAACTCCTCACCCAAACCGCGGCGCGCAATGTAGTCCCGCGCAATCGCGTCGGCATCCCCTCCGCGCATTTTGGCCCGAACGCCAGCCGAAGCGCTCCCGTTAGACTCCCGAACCACCTCGTAAGCCTCCCGCTGACGGCCTGATGCCGGCCCAATGCAAAATGTACGCGTGATATCCGAGCAGTATCCGCCCACGATCGCGCCGAAGTCCACGATCACGAGATCGCCGCGGCTAAGCTCCCGGCGCGAGGCGCGCGCATGCGGCAGCGCGGACCGCTCGCCGCTCGCGACGATGGTCTCGAACGGATGACCCTCACTGCCCAGATCGCGCAGCAGCCACTCAAGCCGGGCGGCCACGGTGGCCTCGCTGACGCCCGCGCGGATCGCGGCGATCGCCTGGTGGAGGGCGCCTTCCGCCAGCGCGACCGCATCGCGGATGAGGGCGACTTCGGCGGGGTCCTTCCGGACACGCAGTGCCTCGACCATTCCGATCGTCGGACGCCAGTGCCAACGCGCCCCGGCCTCGACAATCCGCTGGTAGTCCTGATGCGAAACTGACGACGATTCAAAGGCGAGCTGATCTGCCGCCTCCAGCGTCGGGAGGATTGCCCAGAGCCGTCCCCAGGTGGAAACGGGGTCCACCTCGACCCGCGCGACATCACCGCACTCGTCGGCGCCTTGCACGCGGTAGCGGAAATCCGAGATGAACACGATGTCGGTCCTGGTGACCAGGAGCAGGCCGCTCGTACCGGTGAATCCGACGAGGTACCGAATGTTGGGGAGCGACGACACCAGGATGCCGTCCAGCCCGGCGGCTCCAAGTGCGGCGCGCAGCGCAGCGATCCGGCCGTCACGGCCGGCGCGGACCCGCTCGACCGCGGTCGTCACGCCCGCTTGGCGCGGAGTTGCGCGACGATCCCCGTCAGGGCGAGTTCGTATCCGGTGGCGCCAAGCCCGCAAACGAGTCCACGGGCGGCGCTGACCAGCACGGAGTGCCGACGCTCGGGTTCCCGCGTATAGATGTTCGACAGGTGCACCTCAACGAACGGGAGCGAGACACCCGTCAGCGCATCGCGCAGCGCCAGCGACGTGTGCGTCCACGCGCCCGCGTTGATCAACGCGGCGTCCGCGCGGTCGCGAAACTGCGGGGCAACACCGGGTGCGGCCGGACGCCCGCCGAGCGCATGGATCGCGTCAATCAGGTCGCCTTCGTGGTTGAACTGGCCGAAGACCGCGGTGACCCCGAGTTCGCTGGCCACGGTGGCCACCCGCGCTTCGATCTCCGCAAGCGTGGTCGTGCCGTAGAGTTCCGGCTCTCGCGTGCCCAACAGGTTCAGGTTGGGTCCGTTGAGAACGGCAATCCTCACGAACCCTTCAGCCCTTTCAACCAGCTGTTGAACTGTGCGTCATCGCCGGGCGACATCGGCGGCTGGGGGCCGCCTTCAGGCGCAGGGGGCGGCGGGTCGTCGTCGGCGAAGAACTGGTCGAACTTCAGCATCTGCGACTTGCGCTGGACGCCGTCGCTCGTGCGGGCCGCGTCGGCACGGAACACAGCGTCGACCGACGCGGCGTTGGGCTGGGATACCCGGCGGGTGCCCGCCGCGTCCGGCGAGGCCAGCGCGGTTGCAAGCGCCACGCCCATGGCCTCGTCATCGGCAACCCGGGGCGCGTCACCGAACATCGCGTCGAGCGACCCCGGTGCGAAGGACGCGCCGGCGTCGCCGGCGGCGAGCGTTGACGTGCCGGCACCGCTCGCGCCACCGGTTTCGGCCGGTGCC
>VGVM01000024.1 GCA_016874035.1 Gemmatimonadota bacterium | reverse complement strand
TCCCCGCTCGTGAACGCGCTACCAGCTCCCACTGGAGCCCCCGCCCGAAAATCCGCCGCCGCCCCCGAAGCCACGAAAACCTCCCGAACTGCCGGAGCCACCGAATCCGCTCCCAAAGCCACCGTAACTGCGATACCGCCCTATCCGGCCACGACTGCCCAATGCATGGCCCAGCATCTGCCCCACGAGGAACGCCGACAACCCGCCGTGCCTGCGCCCACGGAACGTGAGCAGCACGACGGCGACCGTGATGACCAGCATGGCAGTGAACAGCGGCGAGGACTGCGGGTCAGGTGGGCGAGCGGGCGCGGTGTCGGCCGAGTCGAGGGCGAACCCGAACTCTGCGGCATATCGCTGGGTCAGGCGGAGCGAAATCGCGTTCAGCGCACCGCTGTAGTCCTGCCGCTGCAGGTACGAGATCGCTTCGCGGCGGATGTCACCCGCCACGGCGTCGGGAATGAAGCCTTCGGCGCCTTGCCCGGTCTGGATGCTGATGTGGCCACGGCCGTCGCTGCTGGTCTCCTTTGGCACGACCAGCACGACCACCCCGCTGTTCCTCCGGCGGTCACCGATCGCCGCGGCGGCGCCCACCCCCCAACCGCGGCCGATCCGAAGCGCGACGTCGCCGACGTTTCGGCCCCCGATGTCGCGGAGCGTGACGACGGCTATCTCGCCGCCCGTGGCGGCCTGGACCCGTTCGAGGCGCCGCTCGATCGCAGCGCGCGCGCCCGGCGAGACCACGCCGGCAAAGTCGTTGACGAAGCCGCTCGGCGGCGGCACCATGAGTCGGCCGCCAACGTCAATCGGCGCCGAGCGGCCCTGGGCGAACGCTGCGGGTGCCGCCGCGAGCCCGGCCCACACGAGGGTCGCGACAGCGCGCAGCGACAGCAGCCCCACCGTCGCCCTCGAGGGGCCGAGCCCCTCCCGATGCATCACTGCGGGAACGTGTTTCATCGCCCCTGCAAGCTACGGTCGGCGACGGTCTCCGTGCATCCGGGTGTAGATCGCGATGGCGCCCCACGGGGCCTTGTCGCCCCACTGGGACGCCGATTGCGTCGCGGACAGCACTGCGATGAAATAGATGTCGCGCGGATGCACGAACAACGATGTGCCGGCGGGCACGCCGTCCAGGACATACGTCATGCACCGGTTGTAGCGGATCGACCGGATGCAGTCGCGCGTGGAGAGGTTCAGCCCGGTCGTGCCCGACTCGCGCAAGAGGTCAATGAAGTTGCCCGCGATGTCGCGGTACGTGTCCACGGTCGCCGGCGAAATCACCTTCCAGCCCTTTCGCTCTGCGTCGCTCAAGGCGCGCGAATTGAAGGTGCTCACGGCGTTGGCCCGGATTTCCGCGGCATCCAGCGTCGTTGGCTCCGCCGGCACGAGGAAATCCACCAGCATCGTGTCCGTCGGCGCAGCCGAAATTGGGTCGGTGAACGAGGGCTTCCAGCCCACCTTGCGGACCGTAACGATGAACCTGCCCGGCGCCGCGAAACGAAGGAAGAACTTTCCGTCACCAGCCGTCGTGACCTCACCAAGCACGGCGTCCGCGGTGTCGGTAACGGTGACCCGCGCGCCGGGCACCACGAGTTCGCTGTCCTGGGCCTTTACCGTGCCGCGAATCACCTGTGCGCTCGCGGCACCAGCGAAGACGGCGCAGCCCGTGCAGGCCAGCCAACAGGCAAGCCGGCAGGCCCGAAGGACATCCCGGAAACGCAGAAGGCCGCCGAGGGCGTTGCCCCCCGGCGACCTTCGCAAAGACCTTGTCCCGCTCAGGCGACCTCGCTTACGGCGCGATGCCCGGCGGAGCCTTGTCGATCCAGTACACAACCGCCGGCGTCGTGTTCACGCCCGTACCGGCGTTGACGCGGGCGGGCGAGCCGAGGATCGCCGCACTGTACACCATCGCCGTAAACACGGTGCCCGCGGCATTGGCGCCGCCAACATACGTGGTGCCGGAAATCGCGGTGGCCGGCGCAAGCGGAGCGGCACGCGTAAACAGCGCGGGCGTCGTGGTGCCGGCGGCGTAACCGCGGATCACGAAGGCACCCGGAGTGCGCGTGCTGTACGTCTGCACCGTCCCGTAGGCGACGTTGGCGAAGGTCGGCGTTGCCGGAAGCGGGTCAGTCGCCGTGGCCGTGATGTAGATGTCCACCGGGCCAAGGTCGGCGCCGACATGGGCGACGCGGATCGCGATGTTCGCCCCGGGCGTCGGCAGTGCGTCCGTAATCACTCGCAGGCCCTGCTTGGGCGTCGAGCCGGCGCGGGCAAACCCGGTATGGATGACCGAGTAATACGTCCCGGCCGTCAGCTGGAGCGTCGTGTCCACGAGGAAGGCCTGGGCCGTTGCGATGTCGGTCGAGTTCGGGAAGATCCGAATCCGCCGGCTGCCGGCCTGATAGCCCTGGTAGTTCCCGAGGCCGATCGCGCGGAACGGCACCGCGAGGAACGGCTGCGAGAACTCGATCTGGTCGATCGCCCGGAAGTCCAGCGCGAGCGTGTCGCCGACCGCGTTGAAATACCGGACGAAGGCGAGCGGCGGAATGACGGCCCCTGACGGCGTGCCACTCTGGTCGTCCTTGCACGCGCCGAGCGCGAGAAGGGAGAAGGCGGCGAATCCGAAACGAAGTGAACGCATCTGGCTGGCTCCAGACCCTGAAAAGTGGTGGGGGAACATAACTCTTTCTCTGCTACCTCGTTGGCTCGGTGCGGTCCGAAATCCCTTCCTTGTCGTCCGTCCCGCCGCCAAGCAATGACTTGCCTACAAAAACGAAGATCGCGCCTGCCGAAACGACAAGGGCCAATCCGAACGTCCGAACCTTGTCCAACTTCTTCACCTGATATCCGACCGTGTACGCCTTCAGGACTTCGACCTGCTCACCATTCCACGTCGCCGAGTTGCCGTTCAGCATCGCAATCCGCGCAACCGCAATGGTGTACCGATCATCTGTCGCCGAAACAACATGCCCATCAACCTTCCCGACCATCGGTCCCAGCCGGTCGGCAAGCGCTGCTCGACCCTGGTCGTTCAACACCAACTCCACGCGCTCGGGCGCCGACGGCGCGACTCCCGTTTCCAACGGCAGGGACTGGTAGCAGCCCTGCACCGCCACCGACCACACGGCGACCACGAACGTGGCCGCCGCGCGGCGGCGTAACCGCATCATCACCAGCCGTAGGTTCCCTTGGTTGCCGGACCCGCCATGCCGTAGAACGGCTGGACCCGCGCGTCCATTTCCTGATACGGAACCGGCCATTGAATCGCCGTGCCTTCGGGGAGGTCGCCCCAGCCACGCGAATCCGTGTACCAGCAGATGAAGGCGCACGAGAAGGCCGTCTCAAGGCGCTTCTCCCACTTCATCGCCTCGAGGATCGTGCCGCAGCCGACTGTGTTGAAGGCCGGCGCCTGCGGCACCTTCGGAACGCACGCGCTGCCGCCGGCGATCTGCTGCGTCGCGCTGGTGATGGTGCCGATGGACGGCAACCCGTGCCGCGCGCGCGCCGCGTCAATCAACGTTGCGGCCGCAGCGAAGTTGCCCGCGCGGATGTGGCCTTCCGCGACGAGCATGTCGAGCTCGATCTTCGCCATGTTCGTCCACACACCGTTTCCGGTGTTGAGGTTCACGGCCATCCAGCGGCGGAACTCGTACTGCGAGCTGCCGTACCCGGCGCCGGGCACGTCTTCGCCGGTGGGACGATTGCGCACGTAGCGCGGGGCCGGCAGCGGCTGCGGCGTGTCGGTCTGCTGCGCCGTACGGGTGGCGCCCTGCGGGAACCGCGTGTCCGGCGTGCGAATCAGGAACGTGCCGTCGCGGGTCCCGAATGGAGTCGCGATGAAGTTGGCATAAGCACCGGAGGTGTCGGCCATGCCCCAGATCAGGAGCGGCGCCTGGTGGCGCGCCGCCGACGAATACGCCTCATTGGTGTCGAATGGTCCGTTGCCCGACCAGCCAGCCGCGACGCTGAGCGTGATCTGGAAGTCGGCGGTGATGCCGGCCTGCGCATCCGCGATGACCGTCGCCCAGTTCACCGCGGCACGCTCCGCCGGCGTCCGCGCGACTGCAGCCCTCACGCGGGCGCGCTGCGAGCGCACGAACGCGACAAACTGCGCCTGCGTGAACCCGTTCCCGTTGATCCACGTGGTGGGCATCGGGAACCCGTTCGCGCCTATCGTCGCGTCGGGGTGGCCGGCCCAGTAGATCGCCGAATCGAGCATCAGCAGGGCCGCGGTGGTGACCGCGGTATAGTGCGACAAGCCAGGCGTTCTGTCCGCCGGAGTTGACGGCGTCACGATTGCGGCGGAGTCGTACACCATCGCGAGCCCGCCCAGCGCCCACCCGGCCGACATGAAGCCGAACGCCCGCGCCCGCGCGTCCTGCGCCTTTGAGCCAAGGCCGTTCTGCGGGACCGCCGTGCTGGCCTTGACCAGTCGCTCGAGCGCCTGGATTCCGTTCGCGGCGCTGCGCGTCGCCTTCGAGAGGTCGCGGAACAGCGCGTAGTTCGCGCCGGTGCCCGCGCCGTTCCGCTCGTTGCCGATCGGGCCACGCGGCACGATCGAGCGGATGTTCATCACGTTGTTGTTGAGCTCGGAATAGTTCTCGAGCGAAAAGCTGTGCGCCTGCGTGTTGATGCAGTCGCCGCACGAGACCATCGCGCCCCAGACCTGGCGGTATGTCGAGGAGATCACGCTCTCGACACCGGCCGGCGTCGAGTAAGTGCGTTCGACGTCCGGATTGTTCACGTTCGGGACATCAAGGGCCCGGCGGTTGTAGCAGCCGGCGGCCAAGACCGCCGCGGCCACGACAGCAAAGCGTTGGATTCGGAAAGACATTGCGGTTCCTTGTGGGGGAGGACCGAGCGGGCGGGACCGAAATCGGCCCCGCCCGCTGGTATGACCTAGAAGCTGGTGGTGAAGGTGACGGACACGGACCGGAGGTTCGGGAAGCCGAACGAATCGGAAGCGTTCAAGATCGCCGAGTCGTTGTTGCCACCACCCGCGCCCACTTCCGGATCGAAGCCACGGTAGTTGGACCATGTCTTCAGGTTGCGGCCGATCAGGGACACCGTCCAGTCGCCGGTATTGAGGATCTTGCCAAGGCGGTAACCGACGCTGATCTCGCGAATCTTGAGATACGAGGCGTCTTCCGTGGCATGGGCGGCCGACGTCTTGACGTCATACAGCCCGCCGACGCCCGTCGCATCCGGCGCGCCAACACGCCAGTAGTAGCCGAGCGGTTTCGCCGTCTCGACCGTCTTGCCGCCTTGGTCTGAATCTTCGGTCGCAAAGTCACCGCGCGACCAGTGGAGCTCCTCGTTGTACACGTCCTTGCCCTTCACGGCATCCATCAGGACGTACGCCGAGAGCTTCTTCCACGTGACGTTGTTGCCGACCGACCAGCGGAGGTCGGGCAGCGCATGGCCGATCGGGAGCAACTTCGCCGGCTTCGGCGTGCCGGCAACCGAGTCATCGCGGACGACGAGCGGCATCCCCCAGCTGTTGGCCATGCCCCACGGCGCCTGCGCCGCCGGCAACACGGCCTGCCACAGGTTCTTCGTGATGCCGTCCTTGTACGTGTTGCCCTGACCCACCCAGACGATCAGGCCTTCGTCGTTCTTCTGCCATTCCTGGCCTTCGCCGCAGCGCGCGACGAATGCCGACGGCAGCTGGGCGCAGGACTGCACGAGCCGACGGCCCCACATCTGCGGGAACGGAATGCCGACCTCGTACTTGCAGGTCGCGCCGCCGCAGCCGTAGAACGTCGGCGGGATGTCCAGCGCGCTGATCTTGGAACGGATACGGTCTGCGTTCACGCGCGACGACCACGTGAAGTCGCGGCGTTCCATGATCGGGATGTTGACGCTGGTTTCCCACGTCGTGCCTTCGAGCGTACCCGCGTTCCGCCACTGGTTGTTGAACCCAGAGGCTGCCGGCGGCACCACGAGCAGCACCTGGTCGGTGGTCACCGCGCGTGCATAGGTGAGCGTCACGCCGTACTTGTTGAGGATCTCGAGGTCAATGCCGGCCTCGGTTTCCGTCGCAACTTCCGGGCGCAGGTTCTTGTTGCCGAGGGTGGCCGGCGTCAGCACGCCGCCTGCGCCGATCGTGAACGTCTCGTACTGCGTGGTGTTGCCCGGGCGGTTGCCGGCCTGGCCCACCGCGAAGCGGAACTTGAAGTCATTGACCGACTTGAGGAACCCCGGGTAGAACCCTTCTTCAGAGAAGCGCCACGCCGCCGAGGCGCGGCCGTAGGTCTGCCAGCGATTGGCCGCGCCGAACACCGAGAGACCATCGCGGCGTCCCGAGAACTCGGCGATGTAGCGATCCTTGTAGTCGAGATTCAGCGATCCCACGAAGCCCATCGCGCGCTGCGTGCTCTCGCTGGAGGAAATCGCCTGGTTCGCGATCGCGGCGGATGACGTGGTGACGCCAGGCACCGCGAGGTTTGCGCCCGACTGCGCGTCGGCCTGCGAATCCTGCTGCTCGTACGTCGAGCGCAGCGTGAGCCGCGCCGTCAGGTCCGAAAGCAGGTCACGACGGGCCGTCCAGTTGAGCGCGACGTTGTACGACTGGCTGTAGCTGTCCGACCGAGAAATCGACCCCAGCGAGGTCGTCGAGGACACCGTCGTAAACCGGTATCCGCGAACGGTCATGCCTCGGTCCTGATTGTTGCTCCGGTCGTAGCCGAAGTCGAGCGAGCCGTCGAGCCAGCTCATCGGCTGCCAGCGCACCTGCGCGGACCCGACGAAGCGATCGGTCTCGGCGACCGAATTCGCCTGCTCATAGCTGTAGATCGGGTTCTGGTTCTGGCCGCCCTGGCTCGTCACGACCGAGCGAACGAACAAGCGGCCGAACTTGTCGCGGCGCGTCAGGTCCGCGAACGGCGACTGGCGCGTGATCCGGAAGAAGCTGTCGCCGCCGGTCGCGCGCTTCGTGCGCGCGTAGTAGGTGCGCACCGCCGTCGTCCAGTTGCCACCCATTGTCTGGTCCACGTTCAGCCGGACGTTGTTCCGGTGAAGGCCGTCGAGGTACACCACGGCGCCGCGCTGGCGCTCATCGCCAAGGGACGTGAAGAAGTTTGACCGGCCGAACTTGCCCGTCATGTCCACCGAGGCCTTGTTCCACGGGCCGTTCGTCACGACCTGCGAGACCGGATCGAAGGTCGTCGGCCAGGCGTTCACCTGGAAGAAGCCACGCAGGTTGAGTGCCGGCGGCGCGAGCGCGATGCCGCCGTCGCCGAGGAAGTTCTGCGGGTTGATGATGATGTCGCCCGACGTTTCATTCACGCGGAGCGCTTCGTCATAGATGTTCATGGTCTGCAGGCAGTCCTGCGTTTCCCGCGTCGGGACGTACACCGACGCGCGGGCAACGCAGAAGCGATCGCGTTCCGGGCTCATGATCAGGAAGTTGTCGCGCGCAAACAGGTACGTGCCTTCGATATCGCTGGCGCCGGTCTCGAAGCGGCTGCTGAACGTCACGCCCTCACCGCGATTCTTGCCGCTCTTGGTCGTGATCTGGATCACGCCCTGCGCGGCGCGGGACCCGTAGAGGGTGGACGCGGCGGCGCCCTTCACGACTTCCACGTTCTCGATGTCGGTCGGGTCAATGTCGCGCATGCTGCCCTGCTGTACGACGCCGTCCACGATCAGCAGCGGCTCCTGGCTGCGGCCACCTGCTGAGGCGTTCAGCGACTGCGGGGCGCGCAGCATGATCGCCGGCGCGGAACCGGGCCGACCGCCCGAGTTCATCACCGTCGCGCCGGGGATCTTGCCCTGAAGGTTGTTGAGCACGTTCGCGCCCGGAACGGGCATGTCCGCCTCGGTCACCTGGGCGACCGTGAACGGCAGCTTCTTCTGCTCCGTTCCCGCCGCGACGCCGGTGACAACCACCTGGTTCAGGCGGTTCACGTCCTCCTTGAGGACGAAGTCAAACGTCTGGCTGCCGGCGCGCAGCGTCACTGTCTGCCGCTGTGGCGCGTAACCGATCGCACGCACGAGCAGGGTGGCCTGCTGGCCATTCACCCGCCCCGCGGGCACGGTCAGCGTGTAGACGCCGGCCTGGTTCGAGCCGACCTGGATATTCATGCCGTCCAGTGCCACCGCGGCGCCGAACATCGCTACGCCGCTTTCGGTCGTCACCTTGCCCGTGAGCGTCGCGCTTTGCGCGACCGCGACTGCCGGGAGTCCGACAACCAGGCTGAGTGCGGCAAGCCACCGCATGTTCCGATTGGACATCGCTTTCCCTCTACTATAATGAAGGGTAGGGGTAACAAATACAAACCGCCGCAACGCAGGACGCGTCCGGTCTAGCCGAGATTACCCGGCCGAAAACCGTTGTGTCACCGCATTGCGACGTACTTCACTCGGGCACTAACCTCACGGTCGGCGCGACCTTTCGCAAGGGTCGGCTCGCGCCAACCGCGCCGATCGGCGAACTTGCCCGGCTGGGGCCGCGTACAACCTTGGTCCGCACCCGCTCGCCGATGACCCTACCTTAATATGACCCGACCCAGCATCCGTACCCTGCTTGCCGCGCTGGCAGTTGCGGCGGCCTTCGCCGCCCCTTCGGGGGCAGCCGCCCAATCCGCACCCGACCCGACGGCCTCCGTAGCCGACAACGGCCGTATCATCGGCTCCGACAAGGCGCCCATCTGGATGCTCGTAGTCAGCGACTACCAGTGCCCATTCTGCAAGGACTGGCACGCCAAGACATGGAACGCGCTCAAGACCGAATACGTGAACACCGGGAAGGTTCGCGTCGCCTTTGTGCACTTCCCGCTTGGCAACCACCGCCACGCCCGCCCCGCCGCCATCGCCAGCATGTGCGGCTCGGCACAGGGCAAGTTCTGGCAACTGGGGGACGCGATCTTCAACAGCCAGGAACGCTGGAAGGACATGACGGACGCGACGGCGACGTTTGAAGCCCTGGCCAAGACCGTCGGCCTCGACATGGCTGCGTACAAGACCTGCATCGGGTCCAAGGCGATCGCGGCCATGGTGGACGCGGACCGAATTCGCATGAGCCGCGCCGGCACGGGATCCACGCCCACGTTCTTCATCGGAGGCAGTCGATTCGAGGGCGCACAACCGTTGGCGGAGTTCCGACGCGTGATTGACGCGGAGCTCGCGGCCGCCGCGCGGACGGCACGAAAGCCCTGAACCCGCTCCTCCGGCTCCCGTACGCCGCCGCGGCACGCGCCGCGTCGCTCCTGGCGCGGGTCGCCGCGACCGTGCCGGTCGAGCAGGCGCCCAAGCTGGTCCGCGCGCTCGGTGCACGCGCCGGAGGCACCGAGCGCTTTGTGCGCTGGGCCGCGGAAGGCCGCCAGCCGACGCGCCCGCTGCTCTGGTACCACGCGCCCTCGGTCGGCGAAGGACTGATGGCGCGGCCGGTGATCGAGCGAGTCCGCCAAACGCTGCCGGACGTGCAGGTGGTGTACACGTATTTCTCGCCCAGCGCCGCGCGCTTCGCGGAAAGCGTTCGCGCCGACTTCGCCGACTACCTGCCGTTCGACAGCGGACCAGACGCGACCGCGGTTCTCGATGCCGTTCGCCCCACCGTACTGGCGTTCAGCAAGCTCGACATGTGGCCGGCGCTGGTCGAGGAGGCGCACGATCGCGGCATCCGTGTTGCGCTGACCTCGGCCTCGGTTCGCCCGGGCTCCGGCCGCGCCTCAGGGCTGGCCCACGCGCTGCTTGCCGATGCGTACGCGACGCTCGACGCCGTCGGCGCGGTCAGCACCGACGATGCCCAACGCCTTGCCCAGATCGGCGTTCGGCCCGAACGCATCGCCGTCACAGGCGACGTGCGGTACGACCAGATGCTCGAACGCGTGGCGTCCCCCAGCAACGCGGGGCGCGCGCTCGCCAGCGCGATTGGAAGCGCGCAGGCGAGCAGGCGACCGACCCTGGTAGCCGGTTCCACGTGGGACTCGGACACGGATGTGCTTTTCGCCGCGTGGGAGCGCGTTCTTCGCACGATCCCCTCCGCGCGGCTGGTTCTCGCGCCTCACGAACCAGACGCCGCCTCAATGGACCGCGCGCGGCGCTGGGCCGCTGCCCGTTCGCTGAGCGTGAGTACGGCGGCCGAGTCGAGGCCGGATTGCGATGTGATCGTGATTGACCGCGTCGGCGTGCTGGCGGACCTCTACGCTGTTGGTCAGGTCGCGTACGTCGGTGGCGGCTTCCGGCCGGCCGGGCTGCACTCGGTCGTCGAGCCCGCCGCACATTCATTGCCGGTGTTGTTCGGCCCTCGCGCGAGCGAAAGCCGCGACGCCCAGCTGCTCGAGCAGGCGGGCGCAGGAGCCCGCGTCGAGGACGCGCGCGCGTGCGCCGAAGCGCTCGTTCGGTACTTGTCGAACCCGGAAGCCGGGGCGGCCGCAGGCGCCGCCGCGCGGGCCGTGATCGAACAGGGCCGTGGCGCCGCCGACCGTTCGGCGGCACTGCTCCTGCCGTTCCTTCAGGTGCCCGCGACCCGCTGACAGCGGGCGCGGGCGACGGGCTAGACCTTCGTCGCCTTTTCCGTCACCACGCGGACGACATTGTCCGCGACCTGCATGAAGCCGCCCTCGATCCGGAACGCCGTGCCATCCGCGAGCCGAAGCGAGCCATTCCCCAGCACGGTCACCATGGCCGCGTGACCGCTGAGGATACCCACTTCGCCGTCGAACGCCGGGGCGACGACGGACTGCGCCTCGCCCTCGAAGAGCGTTGCCTCCGGGGAAATCACGCTGACCTTAAGCATTCGTCACCGTCGTCGGATCAGGCGAGCTTCTTGGCGTTCGCGACCACGTCATCAATGCCGCCGGCCATGAAGAACGCCTGTTCGGGCAGGTGATCGAACTCGCCCTGCGCGAGCCGCTCGAACGACGAGATCGTCTCCTCGAGCTTGACGTACTTGCCCTCGATGCCCGTGAACTGCGCGGCCACCGAGAACGGCTGCGACATGAAGCGCTGGATGCGGCGCGCGCGGCCGACGATCTTCTTGTCGTCCTCCGCCAGTTCTTCCATGCCCAGGATCGCGATGATGTCCTGGAGTTCCTTGTAGCGCTGCAGGATGCGCTGCACCGAGTTGGCGGCGGCGTAGTGCCGCTGGCCGACGTACTGCGGGTCCAGAATACGCGAGCTGGAATCGAGCGGGTCCACGGCGGGGTAGATGCCGAGCTCCGTGATCTTGCGCGAGAGCACGACCTGCGCGTCGAGGTGGGCGAACGCCGTGGCGGGCGCCGGGTCCGTCAAGTCGTCGGCGGGCACGTAAATCGCCTGCACCGACGTGATGGAGCCGTTCCGCGTCGAGGTGATCCGCTCCTGCAGGTCGCCCATTTCGGTGGCGAGTGTCGGCTGGTAACCGACGGCGCTCGGCATGCGGCCCAGCAGCGCGGACACTTCCGAGCCGGCCTGCGTGAACCGGAAGATGTTGTCAATGAACACGAGGACGTCCGCGTTTTCCTTGTCGCGGAAGTACTCGGCGACCGTCAGACCCGACAGGCCGACGCGAAGCCGCGCACCCGGCGGCTCGTTCATCTGGCCGTAGATCAGGGCCACCTTGTCGATGACGCCGGACTCCTTCATTTCGAGATACAGGTCGTTGCCCTCGCGGGTGCGCTCGCCCACGCCGCAGAACACCGACTTGCCGCCGTGCCCCTTGGCGACGTTGTTGATCAGCTCCATGATGACGACGGTCTTGCCGACGCCGGCGCCGCCGAAGAGGCCGATCTTTCCGCCCTTCACGAACGGCGCGATCAGGTCAACGACCTTGATGCCGGTCTCGAAGACTTCCGTCTTCGGCTCGAGGTTCACGAAATCCGGGCGCTTGCGGTGGATCGGCCAGCGCTCGGCGTTGGCCGGGATCGCGGCCCCGTTGTCCACGGGCTCACCGAGCACGTTGAGGATGCGACCGAGCGGCGCGTTGCCCACCGGCACCGAAATCGGCGCGCCGGTGTCAATCGCGTCCATGCCGCGCACGATCCCGTCGCTCGAGCTCATGCAGACGGCGCGCACCTGGTTGCGGCCGATGTGCTGCTGCACCTCGGCGGTCACCCGGATCGGGACTCCCGAGTCGCTCGTCGAGTGGATCTCGAGCGCGTTGTAGATCTCGGGGAGATTCTCGTTCGCGAACTCGACGTCGAGTACGGGGCCGATGATCTGGACGATGCGGCCGGTGTTTGTTTGAGTGGCAGTGGTCATAAGACGAGTAATGAGTGCCCGGTGGTCGGTGTTCGGTGGTCGGTATCGAGTTGGATCAGTCGAGCGCTGCTGCACCGCCGACGATCTCGGCGATTTCCTGCGTGATGTTGGCCTGGCGGGCACGGTTGTACGTGCGGCGGAGCACGGTGAGCATTTCCCCGGCATTGTCGGTCGCGTTCTTCATCGCCGTGCGGCGCGCGGCCTGCTCGGCGGCGACGGTCTCGACGAGCGCCCGGTAGATCGCGTTGCGCACGTACGCCGGCAGCAGCGCCGTCAGGATCTCGCCCGCCGACGGGAACAGCAGGTAATCCTTGGGGAGCGCGCCGCCCTCGGGCTTCGCGACCGGGAGCACCCGAATACTTGCCGGAGGCGCGGAGAGCACCGACTTGAACTGCGACTGCACGACGTACACCGCGTCGAGCTCACCCGCGGCGAAGGCCGCCATGAGCGCGTCCACCAGCGACGCCGCGTCATCGGCGGTGGGGCGGTCCGTGATGTCCGTTCGCTGCACGGCCATCGCTCGCCCCACGTACTTGAAGTAGCCGATGCCCTTCCGGCCGACCGCGTGCAGCTGCACGTCCACGCCGTCACCTTCGAGCCGCGAGACGATCTGCCTCGCTTCCTTGATCAGGTTCGAGTTGAAGGCGCCCGCGAGGCCGCGGTTCGAGGTCAGCACGATGACCGCGGCGCGCTTCACCTGGGACGGCTGCCGCAGCAGCGGGAACTCGCCGGCCAGCTCGGGGCTGTAGAGGCTGGCAATCACGTCGCTGAGCGCGCGCGCGTACGGCCGCGCCGCCGCGACGCGGTCCACGGCCCGCTTCATCTTCGACGTCGCCACCATTTCCATGGTGCGCGTGATCTTCCGCGTGTTCTCGGTCGACTTGATCCGACTGATGAGTTCGCGACCCTTGGCCATGCGTCGCCCTTACTTCGCCGTCTGCTGGTACTGCTCGATGGCGCGACGGAGATCGGCCTCGGTGTCCTTCGAGATCGCCTTCTCGGTGCGGATCTTGTCGCCGACCTGCGGGAAGCGCGTCTTGATGAACTCGTGGAACCCGGTTTCCCAGTCGCGAACCTTCGCGGTCGCCACTTCATCGAGGAAGCCGTTGGTCACCGCGAAGATGATCATGGCCTGCTGCTCGAACGGCATGGGCACGTACTGGCCCTGCTTGAGCACCTCGACGGTGCGCGCGCCGCGCTCGAGCTGCTTCTTGGTTGCCGCGTCCAGGTCGCTCGCGAACGCCGCAAATGCCTCGAGCTCGCGGTACTGCGCCAGGTCGAGGCGAAGACGCCCGGCCACACCCTTCATCGCCTTGGTCTGCGCCGATCCACCGACGCGGCTCACCGAGATACCGACGTTCACCGCCGGACGAACGCCGGCGTAGAACAGGTCCGACTGGAGGAAGATCTGCCCGTCGGTGATCGAGATGACGTTCGTCGGGATGTACGCGGACACGTCACCCGCCTGCGTTTCGATCACGGGGAGCGCGGTCAGCGAGCCGCCGGGCTTGAGGATCGTCTTGCCGTCCACGACGCCCTGGTCTTCCGAGAGCTTCGCGGCACGCTCGAGGAGGCGGGAGTGGAGGTAGAACACGTCGCCCGGGAACGCCTCGCGGCCCGGCGGGCGACGGAGCACGAGCGAGAGCTGGCGATACGCCGCCGCCTGCTTGGACAGGTCGTCGTACACGGCCAGCGTCGCCATGCCTTCGTTGTACATGAAGTACTCGGCGAACGCCGCGCCCGAGTAGGGGGCGATGTACTGCATCGGGGCCGGGTCGGACGCGGTCGCGGCGACGATGATCGTGTACTCCATCGCGCCGGCGGCCTTGAGCCGCTCGACGACGCTCGCCACGGTCGAGGCCTTCTGGCCGATCGCGACGTACACGCAGATGACGCCGGTGCCCTTCTGGTTGATGATCGTGTCAATCGCGATCGCGGTCTTGCCCGTTCCACGGTCGCCGATGATCAGTTCGCGCTGGCCGCGGCCGATCGGGATCATCGAGTCAATCGCCTTGATGCCGGTCTGGAGCGGCTCCTTCACGGGCTGGCGCACGATGATGCCGGGCGCCTCGCTTTCCACCTTGCGCGTGAGCTTCGCGTTGATCGGGCCGTTGCCGTCGATCGGCCGGCCGAGCGGGTCCACCACGCGGCCGATGAGCTCGTGGCCCACCGGGACCTCGAGCACGCGGGCCGTGCGGCGCACCTCGTCGCCTTCCTTGAGCTGCAGGTAGTCACCGAGGATGACGGCGCCGATGTTGTCTTCCTCGAGGTTCAGCGCGAGGGCGGTGATCTTGGCGCCGGTCTCGGAGCTGGTCACCTCGAGCATCTCGCCGGCCATGGCCTTCTGGAGGCCGTAGATGCGCGCGATGCCGTCCTTCACTTCGAGCACCGTACCGACCTCCTCGACATCGAGCGAGTTCAGGTCGGCGGCTTCGATTTCCCGAAGCAGGATGTCCTTGATTTCAGCAGGGCGGAGCGAGGTCGAGGAAGCCATGTCTGGGGGCGTACCGGTGTGGTGACAGCAGGCGCGGTCAGTCGCGCCAAAATGTGCTTGTGAAAAATATCACAAGCGGGGGGCGATGCAAGCGAGCCAAGGAAGATCGCGCGGGACGGCAGCCAGCGCCACGGTGGCGAGCGCCGGGCCCCGGGCCCGGCGGCCGGCGCTATTTCCGGCTCCGGCCCCGCCCTTCCCGGAACCGCTCGAGAATGTCCCCTGCCCGGAGCCGCGCGAGCGATGCGGCTCGCGCGCCGCACACCCGCTGCGCGGTCGTCGTCAAATGCGAGAGCGATGCGAACTGGAGCACTCGTGCCACGTCCGCGAGGTCGTAACCGGAGCACTTGGCCAGCTCACTCGCCGCGATCAGCCGCACCAGGTCAATCACCCGTTTCAGGTTCGGCGCACCGGCCGTGGCGAACGTCCGGCTCAGGTGCTCGCGCGTCACGCGGAGCGTGGCCGCAAGCCGCACCGTCCGCACGGGCCGACCACCATACGACACCACCGCCCGCCAGGCGCGGCGCTGGGCGACCGAGTTGAGGCCGAGCGATTCCGCAGCGGGTTCGAGCGCGCGGACGAAGCGGGTGGTGAACGCGGCCGCGTGGATCTGGGGTCCGAGCCCGCTGTCATCAATCCCGTCCGCGCAGAGATCGGCGAACTCGAGCTCGGCGCAGCGCGCCACGGATGGCCCGTCGGCGGCGCGCATCGGCGTCAGGCCGATGAACCCGGCGCAGGGGAAGTGTCGGGCGAGCCCCGCGGCGCGCCACGTCTCTTCGGTCGGCGTTCCCAGGTCCACCACTGCGGCATCCACGAGCTCACGGCTGAAGACCTCGCGAACTTCGGCGGCCGTGCGACAGTTGATCACGTGCGCCTTCCGCCGCGGGAACGCGCGGTGCACGATGTCGCGCGCCCGATCGCGGGTCACGAATGCCGCGACGGTCAGCGGCGGTGCGAGGTCGCCGGCCGCGGTCAGCGCGTTGGTCACGCGCCCGCCACCGGCGGCGCCAGCCCGACGAGCGCAAGCGCCTCCTTCAGCACCCCGCGGGCATTGCGGTACGACAGCATGCGCACGCCCTCGTCCGCGCGCACCCAGCGACACGACGTGATGCCCTCGCGGCGCTGCGGGCGCGCCCGGGCGGACGCCGACGCAAACGCGAAGAAGTGGCAGGTCTTGCGCACGCGCGCGCCACGAAACGTGAAGGTCCAGGCGATCGTGGACACTTCGCCCAGCAGTTCAAGCGAGGTGAGGCCGGTTTCCTCCGCGACTTCACGGACCGCGGCGGCGCCCGGGGTTTCGCCGGGCTCGATGTGCCCCTTCGGGAATCCCCAGTTCCGGTACGAATCGCGGATCAGCAACACATAGGTCGCGTCGCCATCGCGGCGGAACACCACGCCGCCGGCCGAACTCTCGTGGCGCACGCGAGCCCCGGACATCAGTCGAGTCCGGTGACCGGCTTGGCCCGCCCTTCGATGAACTGCCGCACGATCGGGTCGTGCGACGCCTTGATCTCATCCGGCGTGCCCACCTGGCGGACCTTTCCATCGTACAGCATCGCGATCCTGGTCCCGATGTTCCACGCCGTGCGCAGGTCGTGCGTGATCACGATGCTCGTCACGCCAAGGGTCTGCTGCATGCGCAGCATCAGGTCGTCAATCACCGCAGCGGTCACCGGATCGAGGCCGGTCGTGGGCTCATCGTACAGGAGGTACTTGGGCCGGAGCGCGATCGCCCGCGCGATCCCGACGCGCTTGCGCATGCCGCCCGACAGGTCGCTCGGCATGAGGTCGGCGGCGTCCGGCAGGTCCACCAGGTCAAGCGCCTCGTGGACGCGATCCGCCAACGCCTGGCCTTCCAGATGTCCCTGTTTTCGAAGGCCCATGGCGACGTTTTCGCCCACCGTCAGCGAGTCGAACAACGCCGCGAACTGGAACACATACCCGATCTTGGAGCGGAGTTCATAGAGATCGCGGCGCGACAGCGCCGGCACTTCCTTTCCGTCCACGAACACCGTCCCCTCGTCGGGTTCGAGCAGGCCGACGATGTGCTTGATCGCGACGCTCTTGCCGGTCCCGGAGTAGCCGAGGATGATCGCGATGTCTCCTTCGCGAACCTCAAGCGTGAAGCCTCGGAGGACCTCTTTGGCGCCGAACGACTTGTGGATGTTCTGGAACTGGATCATGGGTCGGCAGGTGGCTCGCCCAATATAAGGTTGTCGGCGCGAGACCCCCGTACCCGCGCGGACACGCCCGCGTCACCGGGTTTGAGTGCCAGATCGCGCGGATGCAAGTAACTGTCGTGACTTGACATACGCGCTGGCGAGGCGGACTTTCACTACGGATCCAGAGGAAGGTCCGCTCGACGCGGCGTCGTGGTGGCGCCATGCGAGCGAACCCCACCACTTCTTCGGAGGCATCTCCGTGCGCAGGTTCTCTACGTTCGCTGCCGCATTCCTTGCGGTAGCGCTGCCGGCCCTCGCGGCCGCGCAGGGCCGGGAAATCACCGGCAAGGTCACGCAACTCGAAGGCGGGCTCCCGGTCGCGGAAGCGATCGTCAGCATCGTCGGCCAGCCTCTCGGCGTACGAACGGACGCCCAGGGCATGTACCGACTCCGCGTCCCCGCAGGCGAAGCCTCGGTCCTCATTCGCGCGATCGGCTTCAAGCGCCAGTCGGTGCGCGTCGCGGGCAACACGCAGGACTTCGTCCTCGAGAAGGACGTCCTGCAGCTTGAAGGCGTGACCGTCACGGGTCAGGCGACGACGGTTGACAAGCGCAACGCCTCCACGGCAATCGCATCGGTCACCGCGGCTGAACTGATCAAGGCGCCGGCCAAGTCGCTCGAAGGCAACCTCGCCGGCAAGATCGCCGGTGCCCAGATCTTCGAGAACTCCGGCACGCCCGGCGGCGGCATGCAGATCCAGATCCGCGGCGCGACCTCCATCCTCGGCCAGGGCGATCCACTCTACGTCGTAGACGGCGTCATGGTCTCGAACCAGTCGGTCGCCGGCGGCCTCGCGGCGATTTCCCGCTCGAGCGGCTCCACGAGCTCGACCCAAGACCAGACGACCAACCGCCTTGCCGACCTCAATCCCAACGACATCGAGAGCATCGAAGTGCTCAAGTCCGCGGCGGCGAGCGCCATTTATGGCTCGCGCGCGACGAACGGCGTGGTCGTGATCACGACCAAGAAGGGCAAGGCGGGCGCCACCCGCTTCAACGTCACGCAGCGGATCGGCACGCAGCGCGCCACGCGCCTCCCCAGCTCGCGTCGGTTTACGTCGTACGCTGACGTGCGGCCGTGGCTCGGCGCGTCGCCGGTCGCCGACTCGATCGCCCGCGCGAACTGCACGGACGCCGGATGTCAGTGGTATGACTGGCAGGGCAAGCTCTACGGCACGACGGATCCGGGCTACGAGACGCTCGTGTCCGCGTCAGGTGGGACCGCCGCGACGCGGTTTTACGCCAGCATTAACGACAAGCAGAACAAGGGCATCCAGTACAACACGGGCGCCCGCCGCACCTCGGCCAAGCTGAACATCGACCAGACGATCGGCGAGAAGTTCACGGCGTCGGGCGGCCTCGATGTCACCCACAGCTTTGCGCAGAACGGCATCGGCAACAACGACAACTCCGGCACCAGCCCGATGTACGCCTTCGGGTACTACCCGGCGATCTACGATATATCGCAGCGGGTCGCGCCCGGGCGCTTCATCCGGATGCACATGAAGGGCGGCGGTACGGCGTCGTCGAACCCGTTCGACCTCCTCGAGAACATGACGAACAACGAGGACACCTGGCGGCAGATGGGCAACGTCCAACTCCGGTACGCGGCGTTCTCGAACGCCAAGCACAGCATCAGCCTGTCGTACATCGGCGGCGTTGACCGCTTCCAGTTCGAGGGGAACCAGTACACGCCGGGCTTCCTCCAGTTCGAGCCGGCCGACGGCTTCCCCGGCACGTCGCAGATCGGCACGACGACGAGCCGGTTCATCAACCAGAGTGTCAACGGCGTCTGGACGTGGACGCCGAGCTGGAAGTTCTGGAACTCCGCGCAGACTTCCGTGGGCGGTACGTACGAAACGCAGCACACCCAGCAGTACAACATCCGTTCGCGCGGCCTGCTGCCCGGGCGACGGCTCGCGATCGGTGGTTCGGACGTTGCGGTCGGAAACTTCATCACCGAGTTCCGCGACCAGTCGATGTACATCAACGAACAGTTGATCTTCCTCGATGAGAAGCTCGCGGTTGCCGGCAGCGTCCGCGCTGACCGCGGCACCGCGAACGGAGACCGGGAGCAGTTCTACAAGTATCCGAAGGTCTCGGCGAGCTACCGCTGGGTGAACCCGCTGCGCCAGCTCACGGACCGCGTGGACGAGATCAAGTTCCGCGCGGCCTGGGGTCAGTCGGGCAACCGGCCGAACTATGGCTCGCGTGACGTCACGGTCGGGGCGGGGGCGCTGATCGGCGGCGCCACATCGCTCGTCGCGGCTACGACGGTCGGCAACCCGATCATCAAGCCCGAAGTCATGAATGAGCTCGAATATGGCATTGATGGCTCGGCCTGGAACCAGCGCATCGGGTTCGAAGCGACGCTCTACAACCGCACGATCAAGGACCTGCTCGTGAACTTCCCGCTGGCCGCGAGCACGGGTCTCGCACAGCAACAGATCAACGGCGGTGAGATGGCCACGAAGGGCTTTGAAACGGCGATCACGATCGTGCCGATCTCGCGGCGTGACCTGGAGTGGACGTTCAAGACTACGTACCAGAAGAACCGGCAGACGCTTGAGAAGCTGAGCATCCCGTCGTTCGCGCTGGGCGGCTTCGGCGTGGCCTACGGCCGGAACCGGTTTGCCGTGGGCGAGCGCACCACGCTCATCTGGGGCAACCAACGGTTCAGCTGCCTGAATACGACGGTCAATGGCGTGTTCACCCAGAACACCGGGGCCGACGGCAAGCCCTGCCACAAGCTCACGCCGCTCGAGACCGTGACCGGCAGCGTGACGCGCGACTCGATGATCGCGGACGCCGCGCCGCGCCACACGACGCAGTTCCTGAACACCGTCACGTACAAGCGCTTCAGCGTCACCGCGCTGCTCGACTGGCGCAACGGCGGCTACACCTCCGCCTTGACGAAGAACCTGTTCGACGAAGGCGGGCAGTCGCGCGACTACGCGGATGCCTCGCCGGATCCGGCACAGAAGCTCGGCCAGTACCGTTTCAGCACGCACGGCCGCGGCGACATCTCCCAGTACATTGACGACGGCACCTACCTCAAGTTCCGCGAGCTCACGGTGTCGTACGATGCGCCGCGCAAGTGGGCGAGCCTGGCCCGTGCCCGCGAGATGCGGATCAGCATGCAGGCCCGCAACCTGGCGATGTTCTCGGATTACTGGGGCATGGACCCGGAGTTCAACAACTTCGGCAACACCAACTTCAGCCGGTTCATAGACCTCGGGCCCTATCCGCCGAGCAAGCAGTTCTTCCTCAGCGTTGACCTGAGCTACTAGGCCACGACCATGAATCGCCAGAAATCAACACTCATGGGCCCGGGCCCCCACGGTTATCGGAGAATGTCCCAGATGCGGATGCGTTCACTCGGAGTGGCCTTCGGGCTTGTCGCGGCGGTTGCGGCGTGCTCGAAGGACAACCTCAACATCGCCAACCCCAACGTGGTCACGGTCGAGAGCGCCCAGGGCGACCCGGCCTCGATCCAGCTGCTCGCCACGGGGCTGCTCGCTGACCTGCGCGGGTTGGTCACGGGCGCCCCGATGCCTCTCGGCATCCTGGGGCGCGAGTCGTACAACCTCACGCCGACGGAAGGCCGGAATACCACCGGCTACCTGATCGGCATCTCGGTGGCCGGCGTGCAAAAGCTCGATCCCAGCGGGTTCGCCACCGGCCTCTGGGGCCCGGGCTTCAACGCCCGCCGCGACGCGCTCAACTACTACAAGGCCGTTGAAGCCTCCGCGCTTACCGCGGCGCAGAAGTCCGCAGCCAGGGGCTTCGCGCGAACGATCGAGGCGTTCGCGATGATGCAGGTGATCGGGACCCGTGATACGCTGGGCGCTCCGATCGAAATCCTTGAGGACTTCACGGCGGTTGCGCCGTTTGTCACGAGGGATTCGGTGTACAAGTGGATCCTGGCCACGTTCGACGCCGGCGCCACGAACCTGGCGGCGGGTGGCACGGCATTCCCGTTCACGCTGCACACCGGGTTTGCCGGGTTCAACACACCGGCCACGTTCGCGCAGTTCAACCGTGCACTCAAGGCGCGCGCCGCGGCATGGTACGCGACCTCCGGCGGCGGCACAGGCGCGTGGCAGCAGGCGCTGACGGCGCTGCAGGGCTCATTCCTGAACGCCACGGCGACCACGCGCGCCCAGTTCGATGTCGGTGTGTATCAGATCTTCTCCACGGCCGCGGGCGACGCCACCAATGGCCTTTCGACGGCGACGAATTCGAACTTCTACGCCCACATGTCGTTCCAGCAGAACGCGGAGTTGAAGGCGGATGGAAGCCCGGACAATCGCATGACCGCCAAGCACCGCGGCGGCCTTCCGTCCCGTGCCGGCCTGCAGACTGCCGACGGACCGGTCAGCCAGCCGACGACCAACGGCTACAACATCTGGCCGACGTCCACCACCAACATGGCGACGATCCGGAACGAGGAACTCATCCTCCTCCGCGCAGAAGCCCGGTTGGGTACCGGCGACAAGGCGGGTGCGATCGCCGACTTGAACCAGGTGCGCCAGAACTCGGGCGGCCTGCCGGCCAGCACGCTGACGGCTGCGTCGTCGGATGACGCGGTCATCACCGGAATCCTGTACGAGAAGCGCTACTCGCTGGCGATGGAGGCGCAGCGCTGGATCGACATGCGCCGGTACAACAAGCTCAACCTCCTGCCAATCGACATCCCGTCGGGCCCGAACAAGAACTTCGTGGCACGCGTGATGCCGATTCCGCAGGGTGAATGCAACGCCCGCAACCTGGCCGCCGCGGCAGGCAGTGCCACCGGCATCCTTGGCCCGGGCAGCAGCAACAGCTGCGCGCCGTAACCAGCAGGTCGCAGGTCGCGAAGGGCGGGTGCCGGGAACGGTGCCCGCCCTTCGGTTTTATAATTCCCTCGTGACACGACTCAGACTGTTGAGCGGCGCCGCCGCGTGGCTGATTTCAGCGGCAGGCCAGGCGGACGCCCAGGTGGTGCGGCGTGGACTTCCCGGCGGCCGGGCGGACTCCGTCGGCCAGCCGCCGGCCCGCCGGCCGAGCGGTACGATCGACGGATTCATCAGCGACTCGGCCTTGAACCCGCTGCAAAGCGCCGAGGTGAAGATCCTCAGCACGAACGTCCGCGTGAACACCGGGCCGAACGGACGATTCCGCATTTCACAGGTCCCTGCGGGGCCTTATGTGCTGATCATCCGGCGTGCGGGCTACCGACCCACCTCGACGATCGTCGAGGTCCTCGCGTCCGACACATTGCGACCGTCCTATGCGCTCGAACGCGCGCCGACGATGCTCGATGCCGCAATCGTGACCGCGGCGGCTGTATCCCGCCGAAACCTGGAGTTCGACAACCGCCGGAAGCGCGGCCTTGGCGAGTTCATGACCGCCGATGAGATCAATCGGCGCAACAGCGTGTACACCACCGAGCTGATGCGCCGGTTCACGTCAATCAACGTGAGCCCCTCCGCGCAGAACTTCAGCGGCGGCTTGCCGCACTACTACGCCTTCAACCGCCGGGAAGCCGGGTCACTCACGGACGCACAGCAGCAATACTGTCCGATGACGGTGTACGTGGACAACATCGCCATGCCCACGCCGTTCAACCTCGACCTGCTTCCCTCACCACGAAACCTGATGGGAATCGAGGTGTACAACGGGCCCGCGACGATCCCGCCGCAGTTCGCAGGATTCAATCGGGGATGCGGCGTGATCCTGGTCTGGACGAAGGACGGCTACTAGGCCGGTCAAACGACAACGGCGGGCAGCGCGCGTCGCGCTACCCGCCGTCAGTGTGAGTCGTCCTGCCGTTCAACTCGAACGGGCGACTCGCAACGCGAAACCCGCCACTCGTTGTGGTCGTTTATGCCGCGAACGACCCCAGCGCCCGCCCAACCTCGCCTTCGCGCAGCCGCTTGAGCGCGCGATCCCGGAGCTGGCGCACACGCTCGCGCGTGACGCCGAGCATGGAGCCGATCTCCTCCAGCGTGTGCTCGCGCCCGCCCTCCAGGCCGAAGTAGAGCCGGAGCACCTTGGCGTCGCGGGGCGGCAACGTGTTGAGCGCCGCCTCGATCTCGTCGTTGAGGAAGCGGTTCATCGCCTCTTCCTCGGTGTCGGGCATCTCGTCGGCGACGAAGCGCTCGATCAGGGACCGATCGCCGTCCGGGTCCATCGGGGCGTCGAGCCGCACATCGCCCGTGTTCAGGGCCGCGAGCGACTGCACGACATCCACGGACAGGCCCGTAAGCTGGGCCAGTTCTTCCGGCGTGGGCTCCCGGCGCAGCTTCTGCCGCAGGATCTCCGACGCCTTGATGATGCGCGAGAGATCGGCCGTGCGGTTGAGCGGCACGCGAACGGTGCGGCCCTGCCGCGCGAGGGATGACAGGATGGCCTGCCGGATCCACCACACGGCGTACGAGATGAACTTGACGCCCTGGTCCGGGTCGAACTTCCGGGCCGCCGTGAGCAGCCCCACGTTGCCTTCGCCGATGAGGTCAATGAGCGGAAGGCCGCGGTTCTGGTACTTCTTCGCGACCGAGATGACGAAGCGCAGGTTTCGCTTGACCAACTCCTGGAGCGCGTCGGCGTCGCCCGCGCGAATCTTGCGCGCGATGTCGATTTCCTCGTGTCCCTTGAGCAGCGGGTAGGTGGACACCTCGTAGAGGTACTGGTCAAGGATGTCGCGCTCGGGCTCGCTCGGCCCGATACCGGCCGGCATCTGCTTCCTGCGGCGCTTGCCCTTCCCGTCTGCGACCCCGACCGTAGCCGGTGCGCCCGGGACGGGGAGCTCAGCCGTGACATTGAGCTTCACGGCAGGGCCGCGAATCCGCATTGCGGGCTTTTCGCCCGGCGCGAGGGCGGGCGCGGCTGCCTTCGGGGCGGCCTTGGTGGCTGCCTTGGGGGCTGGCTTGGGCGCGACCTTAGGGGCGACCTTGGAAGCCGTGGACTTCGGCGCCGACGGCTTGGCCGATTTGCCGGCGGGTGCCTTCTTGGCCGACTTGGCGGACTTGGGAGTATGCTTTTTCGCCGCGGCCGCCTTCTTGGGCGTCGCCGGGCTGGACTTGGTTGACTTGGAACGAGCCGACTTCACCACGACCACGCCTCCAGCGGGTGACCGCACGATACTGCAAGGTGCTGGCACCGGTCGCGGCGAGTCGGGCCAGGGATCCGCGACCAACGCGCGGAGCAAAAGGAGCCCAAACATAGCGCAACTTTGGCATTTTGCCAAGCGAAATTTGCTTGATTCTCACTTGGCGTCCCGGTACTTTGAGGATTCCCGTGAAAGCGCTCGGCATGGCGATCCGGGAGCATCGCGGTATCGCCGGATCGGGGGTGTAGCTCAGTTGGGAGAGCGCTTGAATGGCATTCAAGAGGTCAGGGGTTCGATTCCCCTCACCTCCACGTGCCGGCGATGAAGCGGTCAGTGGTAGCGTGCGGTCATCGGCACCTCAGGGTGACCCAGATCACGCGGGAATAGCTCAGTTGGTAGAGCACAACCTTGCCAAGGTTGGGGTCGCGGGTTCGAGTCCCGTTTCCCGCTCTGTGTAGCAGTATGTGTCGCGTTTTTGGGCGGTTAGCTCAGTTGGTTAGAGCGCCACGTTGACATCGTGGAGGTCACAAGTTCGAGTCTTGTACCGCCCATTGGCCTCCCGCGGGGTAGTACGCACTGCGCGGCGGCCAAGCGTCGAACCCCGTCTCGGCGTAAGTAGTCCAGCCGGATGCGCGTCAACCCGTTCCCCTTTCCGCAACGAACCATGATTCGTTCACTCCGTAGCTCGCTTCCGCTCGCGCTCCTCGTCGCTGCCCCGTTTGGCGCATCCGCCGCGCAGCAGGCCGCCGCCTGCGAAGTCGAGCAGATGCAGCCGCAGCAGCTGGCCCTCGCCTCCATCGGCCGCCAGAAGGTCGTCAGTGCAAAGACGCCGGACGAAGGCATCAAGGGCGTGCGCGACGCCATGAAGAACATCTTCGACAAGGCGACCGCCCAGAACGCGATTGGCCGCGACTATCTCGCCGCGCAGTTCATGATCATGGCGATCGAGTTCGGCGGCGAAGTGCAGACGCGCGGCAACCTGAACATGCCGGGCGACAAGGCGGCGACGGTGGACCTGGTGGTCGCGGCTGACTCGCTGCTGACGATCGTAGAGACGGCAAAGCCCGCATGCGTGGACGAGATTTCGCAGTGGCGCGAGTACAAGCCGTACGCGAACCGCGCCCAGGCGGCTTACAAGGCGCTGCAGGCGAACCAGCTCGATTCGGCCGAACTCCACGCCAAGCGCGCGATGATCCTGTCGAAGGCGGCGCCGCAGTCGTACGACGTGCTCTGGCGCGTCGCGCAGGCGAAGAACGACGAGGAAGGCCAGGTGAAGTACCTCGAAATCGCCGTCGAGAAGCTGGGCGGCGACACGACCAACGCCAGGACTCGCGCCAACCTGATGTTCAACCTCGGTCGCATCCAGCAGGGGTTTGCCGAGAAGGCCCAGGGTGCGCGGAAGACCGCGCTCTACAAGGCCGCTGCTGCCGTGTACGTCCGCGTGATCAAGGAATACCCGGAGAGCCCGGAAGCGCCGTTCGCGGTCAACGGAATCAACGTGGGCTGGGCGCTGGGTGGCGACAGCACGGCGGCGCTCGAAGTGCTCGAGATCGTCAAGCCGGTGATGGGCAAGATGGGCGACCTCGCACTGGCGCAGGCCGGCGTGATGGCCACCCGGCTGGCCCGCGGCTCCCAGGCGGCGGACCTGTTCAAGGCCGCCACGAACGCGAACCCGTATTCGCGCGACTACGTGTACAACTACGCCGCGACGCTCTTCGACCTGAAGCGGTCGCAGGAGATGCTGCCCGTTGTCGCACGCCTGGTTGCGATGGATCCGTCGAACCCGGACAACATCCTGCTGTTCGCCTACGCGTACAAGGGTCTCAGCGACAGCACCAAGGACGCGGCGATGAAGAAGGCGTACACGGACTCGGCCGTCGCCTACAGCGCGAAGTCCGATGGCATGAAGCACAAGGTGACGTACGCGAGCTTCGACCGTGGGGCAACGTCCACCTCGCTCCAGGGGGAAATCGAGAACCGCAACACGACGGCGAAGAGCTTCACGCTCGAACTCGAGTTCCTGGACAAGACGGGTGCCGTGGTCGAAAAGCGCTCGGTGCAGGTCGGACCGGTCCCGCCGAACCAGTCGGGAACGTTCAGCGTCGAGTTCGAGAAGGGAGGCGTGGCGGGGGTGCGGTACGCCCCGCTTCCGTAACGGCAACTGCGGGATGTGAGTGATCGGTGGTCGGTGATCGGTTGTGGTCACCACCACTGACAACCGATGACCGATCACCCATCACTCGCAGTTGTGTTTGTCGGCCTGAGTGGTAGCTTTCTCGGCCCTGCGCTCGTAGCTCAATTGGATAGAGCATCTGACTACGGATCAGAAGGTTCGGGGTTCGAGTCCCTGCGAGCGCGTAGTAGCGGTACCGCGGTTCCCAAGAGTCCTTCCACGCCGACACGACAGAATCGGGGCGTAGCTTAGCCCGGTAGAGCGCCTGCTTCGGGAGCAGGAGGTCGCTGGTTCAAATCCAGTCGCCCCGACTGATCGTACCGACGTACCGGTTTCCAGGCCGGTGGGTCGGCGCAAGAGAAGTCCGCGCGAGTAGCTCAGCTGGATAGAGCGTCGGCCTCCGGAGCCGAAGGTCGTGGGTTCGAATCCCGCCTCGCGCATCACGGTTCCCCCCGCACCACTCCTCCGCACTGCCATCGCCGCAGTGCTCCCAGTTTCCCAATCCCGTGCCAGTTCGCCTCCGCGCACGGACGTCCGATGGATACTGCCGACCTCCGCAACAAGCCGACCTCCGAGCTGCTCGCGCTTGCGACTGAACTCGAACTCCCCGACGGCGTCACGCACCGCCGCGGCGACCTCGTGTACCACATCGCAAAGGCGTTGATCGCGCGCGGCGAACCCATGTCGGCCGAGGGGACGCTGGAGATCGGGCGGGAGAGTTTCGGGTTCCTGCGGAGCCGGGACTCGAGCTACCTCGCCGCGCCGGACGACGTCTACGTCTCGCAGTCGCAGATACGACGGCTCGGCCTCAAGACCGGCGACGCCATCCGCGGTCCGGTTCGCGGACCCAAGAGCTGGGAGAAGTACCTGGCGCTGTTGCAGGTGGATTCGGTGAACGGCCTCGCGCAGGAGGCGTTGGGCGCCCGCGTCCCGTTCGACAACCTGCGACCGCGCTACCCGGACCAGCGGCTGCGGCTCGAAAGCAAGAGTGGCGGGCTCTCGATGCGCGTCGTGGACCTGATCGCCCCGATCGGCAAGGGCCAGCGGGGACTGATCGTCGCGCCGCCACGCGCCGGCAAGACGATCCTGCTCCACCAGATGGCCAACGCCATCGCCGACAACCACCCGGAAGTCGTGCTCTTTGTGCTGCTCATTGACGAGCGACCCGAGGAAGTGACGGACTTCCGGGCATCGGTTCCGCGCGCCGAGGTCATCAGCTCGACGTTCGACGAGCCCCCGGCGCGCCATGTGCAGGTGGCCGAGATGGTCATCGAGAAGGCCAAGCGGCTGGTCGAGGCCGGTCGCGATGTCGTGATCCTCCTCGACTCGATCACGCGCCTCGCGCGGGCGCACAACGCGGTCATGCCGGTTTCGGGCCGCATCATGTCCGGCGGCGTGGATGCCAAGGCCATGGAGAAGCCCAAGCGGTTCTTCGGGGCCGCGCGGCGCATTGACGGCGGCGGCTCGCTCACGATCGTGGCCACGGCGCTGATCAACACCGGCTCGCGGATGGACGAGGTGATTTTCGAGGAGTTCAAGGGCACGGGCAACATGGAGCTGGTGCTCGACCGGGGAATCGCGAACCGGCGGATCTACCCGGCCGTGGACATGCTCAGGTCCGGGACGCGAAAGGAAGAGCTGCTCCTGAATGACATGGAGAAGAACCGCGCGTTCCTGATCCGCCATTTCCTCGGCGACCAGGCCCCCGAGGACGCGATCGCCTTCCTGCTCAAGCGCATGGCGCGCACGAAGGACAACGAGGAGTTCTTCGCGAAGATGGCGGAGGGAGAATGAGCGCGATGGGCCGTTGGATGGCGATCGACCTGGGGGACCGCCGTATCGGCATCGCGATCAGCGACCCGACGGGAACGATCGCCTCGCCGGCGGGGTTCCTCGAGCGGCGCGCCGGTCACCGGGTTCCGATCACGGCGATCCTCGAGAAGGCCACGGCGCTCGAGGCGCGCGGGTTCGTCGTCGGCCTGCCGTTGGACGGGCGCGGCGAGGAGGGCCCACGCGCCGCTGAGTCGCGGCGGCTCGCGGAAGAACTCACGAAACGCACGGGGCTGGAAGCCCGCCTCGTGGACGAACGGTTCACGACGACCGCGGCGATGCGCGCGGTCAAGGCACTCGGCGGCAGCACGAAGGGACGGAAGGGCGACCTGGATGCCGTCGCCGCGACCGTGCTGCTGCAGTTCGCGCTCCAGGTTGGCCTGCGTACGCCCGAGGACGCTCCGGAAGCAGGAGACGCGGGGTGACGCGCAAGGCAGCCAGGGGCGGAGCGGGCGGCAAGCCGACGAGCGCGCGGTCGCGCGGGGGTGCGCGGATCGGCCGCGGGACTCGTTTGCTCGCGTGGAGCGCGGCCATCGCCGTGGCGATCTTCGCCGCGGTCGAGATCATCGGCATCCCGGGGGTCCCCGTGCGCGGACGTGAGGTTCGCGTGTTCATCCGCCGAGGGGCGCCGTTCCGCGAGGCCGCCGAGTCGCTCGCGGCCCAAGGGGTGATCCGCTCGGCCCGGGCGTTCGGTCGCTACGCCAGCTTGCGAAGTGCCGACCGTTCGCTGCGCTGGGGCACGTACGTGCTCCTGGACGGCATGGCGTGGGAGCAGATCCTCGGTGCGATGCGCGCCGGCCGCGGCGTCGTTCACACGGTTACGATCCCCGAGGGGTGGACGATAGCGCAGATCTCGGCCGAGCTGGTCGAGTCGCTCGACCTCACGCCCGATTCCATTTCGGCGGCGGTGCGGGATACCGCCCTGCTCCACCGCCTGAACGTCCCGACACCGACGGTCGAAGGGTACCTCTTCCCCGCGACGTACACGTTTCCGGACCGGATCTCGGCGCGTGACGCCGTGCGCCTCATGGTTGAGCGGTTCGAGACGGCATGGAAGCCGGCCTGGGACTCGATCCTCTCTATGCGCAAGATGACGCGGCACGATGTGGTGACCTTGGCGTCCATTGTCGAGCGCGAAGTGCGAAAGGGCGAAGAACGCCCCGTGGTCGCGGCCGTGTACACGAACCGCCTGCGGATTCGCATGCCGCTGCAGGCCGACCCGACGATCGACTACGCGCTCGGCCGGCAGACCGGCCGCGTGCTGTACAAGGACCTGCGCGTGGATTCGCCGTACAACACCTATCGCAATCCCGGACTCCCGCCGGGGCCGATCGGCGCGCCCGGCGCCGCGAGCCTCGAGGCGGCGCTGTTTCCTGCGAAGGTCCCGTACCTCTATTTCGTGGCCGCGCCGGACGGGCATCATGAGTTCCGCCGAACGTACGCGGAGCACCTGGCGGCGATCCGCATGGTGAGGAAGGCGGCGGCGCCGGACTCGACGGTGGCGCGGTCGCCAAGGTGAGCGAGACGGCGCGAGTATCCGCGCGAGGCGCCAAGCGCATCGCCGCCGGCCATCCGTGGGTCTTTCGTTCGGACATCGAGCGGGCGCCGTCAACGGAAGCCGGGGTCGTGCCCGTGGAGGACCAGCGCGGCAAGGGCCTCGGCTGGGCGCTGTGGAGCCCTGCGTCGGAGATTTCGATCCGCCACATCGAGGCGGACCCCAAGGCGCGCGTGGACGATGCGTGGTGGGCCGCGCGGATCGGCGCGGCGCTGGCGCGCCGGCGCGCGATCGGAGGCGATACGAACGCCGTCCGGCTGGTACACGCGGAAGGCGACCGGCTCCCGTCGCTTGTCGTGGACCGCTATGACCGCTGGCTTGTGGTCCAGTTGCTGTCTGCCGGGCTCGAGTCGTGCCGGGCCGCCGTGGTGCGCGCGCTGGTTGCGGCGACGGGATGCGAGGGGATCCTCGCCCGCAACGACGCGAGTGTCCGTACCCGCGAAGGGCTCGCCCGCGAGGTGACCGTGCTCGCCGGGGGCGTGCCGGACGAGATCGAAGTGACCGAGGCCGGCGTGCGGCTCCTCGTCACGCCGCGCGACGGCCAGAAGACCGGAGCGTTCCTGGACCAACGCGAGAACAGACGGCTCGTGGCATCGGTGGCGCGCGGCAGCGCGCTCGACCTGTTCAGCTATCATGGATCATTCGCGCTCCACCTTGCCCGCGCTGCGGATCGCGTGGTGGCGGTGGACAGCTCAGGTGCGGCGCTCGAACGCGGCGCGCGAAACGCCGCGCTCAACGGCGTCGGCAACATCGAGTTCGTGGAAGCCGACGCGTTCGCTTTTGTCCGAGACCGGCTGAAATCCGGCGAGCGGTACGATACCGTCGTCGTGGATCCGCCCGCCCTGGCGAAGAACCGCGGATCGATCGCTGGCGCCCTCCGGGCGTACCATGACCTGAACGTCCACGCGATGCGCCTCCTCGCCCCCAACGGGATGCTGTTTACTGCCAGCTGCAGCTACCACGTCGGGAAGGGCCCCTTTCTCGACATGGTGCGCGACGCAGCAGCCGATGCGGGCCGGACGCTTGCGATCCGCGCCATCACGGGCCAGCCGGTGGATCACCCTGAGGTCGTCACGATTCCCGAGACCGGTTACCTCAAGGGAGTGCTGCTCGAAGCGATCGGCTGAGTGACGCGGGCCGGCGGTCCGTCGTCAGCAACTCAGGTGAGTTCCCGGGCCGCCTGACGCATATCCCTTGCATGGCGACCTCGCGGTCCTAGCTTTCGCGGCGAACCCACCCGTTCACACCTCCCGCACCGCGTCCGGGCATGACCCAGATCCGCTCCCAGCGATCGCCCCGCCACGAATACGACGCGTACATCGAACGCGAGGTGCAGGCGTACAAGGACTCAGTTTCGTACACGCACATGATCGGCATCGCGCAGACGGCGAGCGCGGCGCTTGAAGGCGAACTGCAGCTCGGGATGCGCGACCTGCTGCTGTCAGTCGAGGTGGACCGGCTGATCGCCAAGCGGCTGAAGCTCCCGACGTTCGAGACGTGGCGTCGGAGGCGCGCGCGCAACGCGACGGAGCCGCGACGCCCGGAGTACTGGGGGCTGCGCGCGGACACGCCGCTGGCGCACGCGATCAGCCCGGAGTCGCTGCGGGCGCCGGTCGTGGTGTCCGGAGCGCGGGTGCATGGCTCGTCGCTGTATCTCGCGGCCAACGGATGCGCGGTGACCGCGGTGGAGCCGGAGAGCGATGTCGTGGAACGTGTGCTGGCCGCCGCCGAAGAGGCCGGACTTCGCACTCGTGTCACCGGCGTGACCGGCGACCTCCGCTCATGGAGTCCCGACGGGCAGGTGGCCGCACTGATCTGCACACCGGCGGCGTTTTCGGACTTGTCGGAGGCCGAGCGCAACGACGTGATCACGAGCTGGCAGGTCGCCACGACCGGCGGTGGGATTCACCTGATCGAGACGATCGTCGCCGGCCAGGTCGCGATCTCGGAAGAAGAGCTTCGCGACCGCTACCGGGACTGGGCCGTGAGTTTCGTGCAGGAACCAGGGCCCGCCCGAACGTTCGTCGCGCGAAAGCCGGCAGCGTAGCGAAACGACACGCGGGCCGCATCTGGCACGTGTTGGATGCACACACATCCGCGCGACCGCCGGCACGCCCTAAACCGTAATACGTTGCGAATAAACAAGTTGCGCGTCGTGTCAGCGTGGCATCCGGGGTGCATATACCGGATCCATCGCCCCTCCGCGAGCATCTATATAATAGTGTGCGCCGCCGGCGGGGATTCCTCGAATCAGGATGGACGCCGTGCGCAAGCGACAGACCGAACACCGGACCGACACAAAGACCGCCGAACTTGAGTTCGCGGAGCCGATGGGCATCGTGATTTCCCGTGGCGATCGCGCCGAACCGATGCCGAGGTTTGCCGCATATGTGTGGGGGCCGGTACCGGACGCTTCCGAGATCGAGGAGCTCACCGCGGTCGCGTAGTTTTCGGCGCCAAGAAAACGCAGAAGGGGCATCGGCTTTCGCCGATGCCCCTTCTGCGTTTCGAAGGCAACTACTACTTCTTCTTCTTCGCCTTCTTCGTCTTCTTCTTGGCAGCCATGGTGCAGCTCCTGTGAAGGAGTGGATTGCCCTGGCGATCCCCCGGTGGATCGCTGGGATCGGTTCCGCGTTTCCGCGGCCCGTCGTTCAGCGCCGATTTGCTGGCGCCTTGAGTTCGTGATTCGTCGCTTCAGTTGTGTGCGCGACAAACAGCAAATCGCGCGTTCGTGCTTGTCTTGATGGACTACACAATTGTATGTGTCGCGGAATCGCGCAAGTGCCCACCGCACATTCCATTATCCAAACGACGACCCGATATCCCGCAACGTTTCACGCCCGGCACGCAACGGGACGCATGAAGCATGCTCTCGTGCGCGGACAGGACCGCGTGCAGATTAACGCGCATGGAACTTAATCTCAGAGGGAAAACCGCGCTCGTGTGCGGTGCATCGAGCGGCCTTGGACTCGCGATCGCACGCGAGCTTGCGGCGGAAGGCGCCGACGTCGCGCTCGTCGCGCGCCGCCAAAAAGAGCTGGATGACGCCTGCAAAGACATTCGTGAGAAGTACGCCGTGCGAGCGATTCCGGTGGCCGCCGACCTGTCCGACGCATCCGCCGTCGCCCGCGTCGTTGCGACCGCGCGCGAGGCACTTGGTCGCGTGGATATCTGCATCGCGAACGCCGGCGGCCCGCCCTCGACGATGTTCGAGGCGACCACCGACGAGCAGTATCAGTCCGCGATCACGCTGAACCTGCTCGCATCCATCAGGCTGGCACACGCCGTGGTGCCCGACATGCGGCAGCGAAAGTGGGGACGCGTGATCTTCCTGACCTCGATGGCGGCGAAGCAACCGGTGGCCGGCTTGATCCTCTCGAACACGGCGCGCGCGGGGCTGCTCGGGTTCGCCAAGACACTCGCGAACGAGGTGGGCCGCGACGGCGTGACGGTGAATACGGTCCTGCCGGGGCACTTCGACACCGCCCGCGCCACGCAGCTGGCGGAAATGCGCGCCCAACGCGAGAACCGGCCGGTCGCCGAGCTGCTGGCGTCGCGCGCGGCGGGGATTCCGGTCGGACGGTCGGGCGATCCGCGCGAGATGGCGGCGGTCGTGGCGTTCCTGGCGTCGGAACGGGCGAGCTTCGTCACCGGCACCGCCATCCAGGTGGATGGCGGGCAGGTTGGGACGATCTTCTAGGTCAGCCGGCGCTCAGGGCTTTGTGACAATGTCGGCTTTCATGCTGTTCACGATCGCCGCCAGCTCATTGCGTTCGCGATCGGGAACCTTGAACGCATCGAGCGTCTCGGCGATGTGGCGCGTGAACGTGTTCCAGATGTCCGTCGTGATCTCCATTTCCGCGTGGACCGCCTTCATGGGCTTGCCCGGGTAGAAGCACGGTCCTCCGGTCGCCGCGCACAGCTGGTCGAGCAGGTGCTGGCGAATGCGTTGCATGTCGGCCGGCTCGAGCCCCTTGAAGAAGGGCGCGATCACCGAGTCCTTGAGCTCCCGCGCAAGGATGTCATCGGTCACCGCCGCGAGCGCCTCGTAACCGCCCAGCCGGGCATACAACGATGGCGGCGGCGCGCCCTTCGATTGCACGGACGCGCATGCGGCGGATAGCAGGACGACGGCTGCCAGCGAGACGCGTCGGATCAGCTTCGTGGACATTCGGGGCCTCACGGTTCCGGGACCAGGCGGTTGGGGCTGCGGTGCAGTCTGGCGGCCCGGCTGCTCCCGGCACAAGCACACGAAGAACGCAACCACCGCGTCCCTTCCGCGCATGCGCGCCGGGTGCGAGTTTCACGATCGCTGCGCGCGACCGTACGCGCGCGCGGCGTACCCTACCGACGACACCCCAGGTTCGATCCCAGTGAAAGCGCTCGTCAAGTCCGCCGCGGCCCCCGGTTTCACCCTGCGCGATGTCCCAGTCCCCACGATTCGCGACGATGAAGTCCTGATCCGCGTCCACCGCGCCGGTGTCTGCGGGACCGATGTACACATCCACGAGTGGGACGCTTGGGCCCAGGGGCGCTGCAAGCCCCCGTTCACGGTCGGCCACGAGTTTGCCGGCGTGGTCGCCGAAGTGGGCCGCCTCGTGAGCGACGTGAAGACGGGCGACCGCGTGACTGCGGAGGGTCACATCGTGTGCGGACGCTGCCACCTCTGCCGTACGGGGAACTCGCATGTCTGCCCGTCCACGAAGATCATCGGCGTGGATCGCGACGGATGCTTCGCGGAGTTCATTGCGATGCCGGCGACCAACGTCTGGCACCTGGATGATGACGTCTCGCTGGAAATCGGCGGGATCCACGACCCGATGGGCAATGCGTTCCACACGGCGCTGCACGGCACGTCGCTGCCCGGCGCCACGGTGCTCGTCACGGGCTGCGGACCGATCGGCATCTTCGCGGTCGGGATCTGCAAGGCGGCCGGCGCATCGCGGATCATCGCCACCGACGTGAACCCGCGACGGTTGGCGCTGGCGAAGGCGATGGGCGCGCACGCCGCGGTGCTACCGTCAGCAGCGCCCGAAGCCGTGCGGGCCGCCACCGACGGCCTGGGCGTGGACGTCGTGCTCGAGATGAGCGGTGTGCCGGCCGCCGTGCACCAGGCCTTCGAACTCGTGCGGTTGGGCGGACGCGTGCAGATCCTCGGCATCCCCGCGAAACCCATGGAGATCAACCTCGCCACGGAACTGATCTTCAAGGGCACGACGGTGTATGGCGTGGTCGGGCGCCGGATGTACGACACCTGGATCCAGATGACGCAGTTCCTGCGAAGCGGCCAGTTCGATCCGCGACCTGCGATCACGCACCGGTTCCCGCTCACTGCGCACGCGGAAGCGATCGCCGCGATCAAGTCGGGCGAAGCCGGCAAGGTGATCTTCGAGATCAGCGAATGACGCTGAACGCCGGATTTCGGGGCGACCTCGAGGCGCAGATCGCGCAGCTTCGGGCCGACCGGGTGTACAAGACGTTGAACTACCTGGACTCGCCGCAGTCGGCGCGGGTGCAGATGGACGGACGGGGCGAGGTGCTGATCCTGTCCTCCAACAACTACCTCGGCTTGTGCGACGAGCCGTCGGTCGTGCGCGCCGGGATCGAGGGCCTGGAGCGCTTCGGTGCCGGCACGGGCAGCGTCCGGTTCATCTGCGGGACGTTCACGATCCACCGCGAGCTCGAGGCCGCGCTGGCCCGGTTCGTCGGCACCGACGCCGCGATGACTTTCGTGGCGGCGTGGAACGCGAACGAAGCGATGACGGCCACGGTGGTCCAGGAAGGCGACGTCGTGCTCAGCGACGCGCTCAACCACGCGTCCATCATTGACTCCATGCGCCTCGCCAAGGCGATCACCAAGTGCACGACGGGCGTGTACAAGCATGCCGACATGGATGACCTCGTCGAGAAGCTCCGGGCGGCCAAGGGGGCTCGGCGCCGGCTGATCTGGACGGACGGCGTGTTCTCGATGGAGGGCGCGATCGCCAAGCTGCCGCAGCTGCTCGAGATCGCGCGCGACCATGACGCCGTGCTGATCATGGATGACTCGCACGCCACCGGCGTGCTGGGCGCGACCGGGCGCGGCACGGCCGAGCATTTCGGCGTGGTCGGCGAGGTGGACGTGATCACGTCAACGCTCGGCAAGGCGCTGGGCGGCGCGGCGGGCGGGTTCATCGCGGGCCCGGCGGCGCTCTGCGACATGATGATCCAGCGCGCCCGGCCGCAGCTGTTCTCCAACGCACTCCCGCCGACCGTCGCGTGCAGCGCGGTCGCCGCGGTCGAGTTCATCGAGGCGCATCCGGAGCGCGTCACCACGCTGCGCGAAAACTCGGCGTGGTTCCGGAGCGCGCTGCGTGAGGCGGGACTCAAGCCCCTCGATGGTGAGACCCCGATCGTGCCGATCATCGTCGGCGAGACCGCCGACGCGATCAAGATGAGCGGGATGCTGCTCGACGAGGGCATCTTCATTACCGGCTTTGGCTTCCCCGTGGTGCCGCACGGGACCGCGAGGCTGCGCTGCCAGGTGTCGGCGGCCCACAGCCGGGCGGACCTGGAGTACGCCGTCCGGGCCATCCGCGACGTGGCTACCCGCGTCGGCGTGGTCAAGTAGCCCCCCGGTTGCGACCCCGGCCAAGCGTGACCACTTTCCGGCCTGCATCGTCCGATTGTTGAGCAGTCGGGCGGCCGCGCGCTTCCCGACCGGTTGACCATCCCAGTCCGAAACTTCCTCGCGAGAGGTCTTAGTATGCGATCTAAGAGACTCGTCGTCGCCCTCACCGTCGCTGCGCTCACCGCAGGCGCCGCCTCGCCTGCAGCGGCGCAGGGGAATGCGGTCTGGGACCTGGGCCAGAACTCCTGGTACTTCGGCGTGTACGGGGGCGAGACATCGTTCCCGACCACCATCGCCCGCACGACCGCCCCGACGCTCGGCGTGGACTGGATGATCACGCGCCGCCGCTTCGCGCTGAACGTGTTCGCCGAACAGTCGTACTTCAATGCGGTCAGCACGGTGCCGGATTTCCCGACGAGCGCACCGCGGCGCGTGGACATGCGTGACATGCGCCGCGTGGGCGCATCGGCCATGCTCTTCCTGCCCAGCTACAAGTACATGCACCCGTGGGCCGGCGTCGGCTATGCCATGAACTTCGTCCCGAACGCCACGGCGCAGGGCAGCTCGTTCGCCAGCCCGGCCGCCCGCGACAGCATCGTGGCCCGCGTTGATGACGCGCGCGCCCAGGCCAAGAGCTTCCTCGACCTCGGCATGATGTACGTGCGCCGGAACTGGGCGCCGTTCCTGCAGTACAGCATCATGCCCACCAAGGGCAGTTCGAGCTGGCTGGTCAACGGGGAGGGCATGACCAACGTCTGGAAGGCGGGCCTGCGCTACAACTTCGGCTCGGCTATCGACGAACGCTGGTAGCCCGCAGGAAGCGCGCGGTCTCGGCTCTCGCCGAGACGTGCGGATTATCCCGTTCCAGAAACCGTAGCGGCCAGTCGGCCGCCTCGTTGACGCCGATGCGTGGCGTGGCGAGGATCGCGGCGCGCCCCACCGGGTGGCCGTGCAGGATCCTGAGTCCTGACGCCGCCAGCGACACGGCGTTGTGGCGTGGGCCCGTGATCCCGAGCGCCTGGCACAGCCGCCCGGGCCCGCTGCAGAGGTCGGAATCCCGTTTCGCCAGGACGCGGCGCGCACGCATGGCCTCGACCCCCTCGAGCGGCTCGAGCGCGCGAATCAGTACCGCGCTGGGCAGCCCGCTGCGGCGAGTGACGGCGTTGGCGCACCAGTGCATGCCGTACACGAAGTACACGTACGCCGTCCCGGGCGGCCCGTAGAGCACCTCGGTACGCGGCGTGCGACCCGCGGCCGCGTGGCACGCCGGATCGTGTTCGCCGAGGTAGGCCTCGGTTTCGACGATGCGGCCACGGCAGCGAATGCCGTCAACGGCGCACTCAAGCCAACGCCCGATCAGGTCGCGGGCGACACGTTCGGTCGGCCGGTCGTAGAACGACCAGCTGAGGGGTCGCGCAGGGTCGTGACGTGCGCGTGCGGTCGGCACGCGCACGCGTACGCGCGACGGCTTACTCCGGCGCGTCGCCATCCTTGGCATCGCGGGATGCAGCCGGCGGTTCCTCCACGACGCCAATCATGAGCAGGTCCGGCGGCGGTGCGCCACGACCGCCGCG
>VGVM01000023.1 GCA_016874035.1 Gemmatimonadota bacterium | reverse complement strand
GATCATCCGGTTCGGTCCCGACACCACCGTCGTCGAGTCGCAGTTCACGATCGGCATGTCCATCACGGACCCCGACGGGCCGCACGGCGTCGCGGTCGCGCCGGGCGGCGGCGACATGTACATCACAACCGCGCACGGACTCCCCGGCGGCTCGCTCTGGCGGCTGCGTGCGGGCCAGCAGGTCCCCGAGGGCCACGTCATACTCGGCGCGTTCCCGGCGACCGTGCAGGTGAGCCCGAACGGCTGGTACGCGTTCGCGGTGAACTTCAACTTCTACGGCGACATGGTGCCGTCGAGCGTGTCGGTGGTCTCGACGAAGGAAATGGTCGAACTCGCGCGCATTGTCACCTGCGCGATGCCGCACGGCTCGCGCTTCAACCCCTCCGGCACGCGCCACTACTCGGCGTGCATGATGGACGACATGCTCGTCGAGATTGACGCAGAGCTCCTCAAGGTCGCGCGGCACTTCTCGGTCACGGCGGGCAGCGAGAAGGGCATGGACGGGCCGCCGCCCCAGCGCGGCGCGCCGGCCGGTGCGATGGCCAGCCACGGCGGACACGGCATGGACGCGCCGGACCCGAGCGACAAGTCCTGCTCGCCCACGTGGGCGCAGCCGTCCGCCGACGGCGCGCGCGTGTACGTCGCGTGCAACAAGTCGAACGAGATCGTCGAGGTGGATGTCGCGGCGTGGAAGGTCGCGCGGCGCCTGCGCACCCGTGATGGCGTGTACAACCTGGCCGTGACGCGCGACGGCACGAAGCTCATCGCGACCAACAAGCGCGACCAGTCGGTCTCGGTGATTGACCTCCGGTCGGGCACGGAGCTCGCGCGCGTGCCCACGAGCCGCCGTGTCGTGCATGGCGTCGTCGTGTCGCCGGACGATCGCTACGCGTTCGTGACGAGCGAAGGCGTGGGCTCGGAGCAGGGAAGCGTGGACGTGATCGACCTCGCGAGCTTCGCCAAGGTCGGCACCGCGTTCGTCGGCCCGCAGGCCGGCGGCATTGATGTGTTGAAAGTGACGACGCCGCGCTGACGCGAAACTGCGGTCAGCGCGGCGCCCCTACTATCTACTACCTACTATCTACTATCTGTTGTTCAGTTCATCGCCGCCGACTTCTTCGCCGGCGGCGCCAGCGCCGGCAGGCCGAGCTGCTGCAGCAGCGGGTTGATACGCCGCACCGTCGCATCGACCTGACGTTCCACCATGTCAATCACCGTTTGCGCATCGCGTCGCACATCGCCGGCGTACTCGAGCTGGCCAGGGATTGACGGGTTGAGCCCACTGTCAATCGAGCCCATCAACGACATCGCTCGGTCCAGCGGGCGCGGACCTTCTGAGTAGTACGGCACCATATCCGAGCGCGGCCGCGTCACCTGATGCCGCACGGAGTCGAGCTTCACGATCTCCTCGCTCGCGGCCTTCACGAGCCCCGCGGCGGCCGCGCCGTGTGCCTCGGAGCCCGACTTGCTGCGCTCGCCGACCTGACCCTTGAATGCCACCAGGTTGCGCTCGGTGTCAATCAGGTTCGCGATCACGGCGTTCAGTCGCGACGCCTGCTCGAACTGCGTGCGCAGGTCCGCAACGGTCGCGGTCGCGGTGGGGTCCATGCGAATCGTCAGCGGCTGCTCCTGCGCCTGCCCGTTCAGCGTGAGCCGCACCGAGTACTGCCCGGGCAGTGCCTGCGGCCCCATGGGCCGCGATCGCCAGTCGCCCGGCTCCGCTGAATCCGCCGGCATGTCACTGAGCACCTTCGGCGGATCGTAGCGCAGGTCCCACGTCACGCGATTGAAGCCCGCGTTCGCCGCCGGGCGCTTGAGCGTGCGAATCACCGAGCCGTTGAGCAGCACCTCGACCTTCACCAAGGAATCCGCGGCCGGCTTGTCCTTGAGCCAGTAGGTGAGTTGCGCTCCGTAGGGCGTGTTCGCGCCGCGGAATCCCGCGTTGCCCCAGAGCCAGGCGTCGCCGCCCGTGTTGTAGCGCACGGCCGACCGAGTCGGGAACAAGTGCGCCGCCTTGGCCGCGATGTCGCGTGTCATCTGCTGGATCGGCGCTGCGTCGTCGAAGATCCAGATCGCGCGCCCGTGCGTCGCCACGATCAGGTCGTTGTCGCGCGGGTGCACACGGACCTCGTGCACGGCGACCGACGGCATGTTGCCGAGGTGCAGCCGCGTCCAATCGCCCGTGCCGCCGTTCCAGTTTGCGTAGAGCCCGAGCTCAGTACCCACATAGATGAGGTTCGTGTTCTTCGGGTCCTCGCGCACCACCTGCACGTACGCCGTCGCCGGGATGTTGCCCGTGATGTTCGTCCAGGTGCGCCCGTAGTCCGTCGTCTTGAACACGTACGGCTTGAAATCGTCCGACATGCGCCGCTCGATGCCCACGTAAGCCGTGCCGGCGTCGCGGCGCGACGGCTCGACGGCGGAGATGACGGCATCGGGCCCGACGCCCGGGATGTTCGCCGCGACATTGGTCCACGTGCGACCGCCGTCCTGCGTGACCTGCACGTTGCCGTCGTCGGTGCCGGCCCAGATCACGCCGGCGCGCACCGGCGATTCCTCGAGCGAGTACACGTTGGCGTAGTACTCGGCGACCGTGTTCTCCTTGAGGATCGGTCCGCCCGCGTCACCCTGCTTCGACTTGTCGTTCTTGGAGAGATCTGGCGAGATCGCCGTCCACGTCTTGCCCCAGTCGGTGGTGCGATAGACGATGTTGCCGGCGAAGTACACGACCTTGCCGTCGTGCGGCGACTTCACGATCGGCGCGTTCCAGTTGAATCGCACCTTGTTTGAGTCGGCCGGGTATCCGTCCATGCGCTTCACCTGCGGGCTCGCCTCGCGCTGCTCGAAGGTGCGGAGGTTGGTCGCCTGGATGCCGCCGGCCTGGTAGTCCGAGAGGAACTGCTCCGGGTCATCCGGATGTGAGACGGCATAGTAGCCGTCGCCGCCCTGGATGAAACGCCAGTTCTCGGAGAGGATCGCGCTGCCCCGTGTGCGGCTTGGCCCGACCCACGTGCCGTTGTCCTGCAGGCCGCCCGACACCGAGTAGAACGGTTCCTTCATGTCGAAGCTCAACTGGTAGAACTGGCCGACCGGGATGTTCTGCACCCAGCGCCACGCGCCGCCCTGGTCATAGGTGATGTTCAGGCCGCCGTCGTCGCCCATGAGCAAGCGCCGCGGATTCCGCGGGTCAATCCAGAGTGTCTGGAAATCGCCGTGGAAGTTTCCGCTCATCATCTTGAACGTGTAGCCGCCGTCCACGGAATGCGTGAACGCCATGCCCAGCGTGTAGAGCCGGTTCTCGTTCTGCGGGTCCACGCGGAGGTCGGCGTAGTAGAAGCCGCGGCCCAGCGTGTGCGCGTTGTCGCTGGTCTTGGTCCACGTCTCGCCGTAGTCCGTGGACTTGAACACGTAACCCTCGCGCGTCTCGGCGACCGCATACACGATGTTCGGCGCGGACGGCGCGACCTTGATGCCGATGCGCCCGACCAGCTTCGGGACGCCCTTCGTGACCTTCTCCCAGGTCTTGCCGCCATCAATCGAGCGGAAGATGCCGCCCTTCTCGCTCCCGGACTTGTGGTCCCACTGCTTCCGGGTGAAGTACCATATGCCGGCGTACAGTCGGTTCGGGTTCTTCGGGTCAATGTCAATGTCCGAGGCGCCGTGCATGTTGTCCACGTAGAGCACCTTCTTCCACGTGTCGCCGGCGTCCTCGCTCATGAAGACGCCGCGCTCCTCGTTGGGCCCGAACGCGTGCCCGACCGCCGCGACGTACACCTTCCGCGTGTCGAGCGGGTTGATCACGATGCGCGAGATGTGCCGCGTGTCGCTGAGCCCGACATGCTTCCACGTCTTGCCGCCGTCCGTAGACTTGTAAACGCCGTTGCCGAACGAGACCGAGTTGCGGACGTTCGCCTCGCCCGTGCCAACGTAGATCACTTCCGGGTTCGTCGGGTCCACGGCCATGTCGCCGATGGATTGCACGGGCTGTTTGTCGAAGATCGGCGTCCACGTGATGCCGCCGCTCGTGGACTTCCAGACTCCGCCGGACGCCGAACCGACGTAGATCAGGCTCGGGTCGCCGGCCACGCCTTCAACATCGGCGATTCGCCCGGACATGTTGGCGGGCCCGATGTTGCGGTACGACAGGCCGGCGAAGGTCGAGTCGGTGAGTCCGGCTGGGCGGGCGGCTTGCGCGCCGGCATCCGCCGACGCAGCGAGCAACGCGAACACCAGGACGGCAGGGCCGAAGTGCTTGAATGACATACGGTTCGCTCCAGGGTGGGTCGGGACTGGCCAGATCAGGTGTGCAAGTTATCCGGCGGCCAACGTCTCCTAAATGTACGCGGCACTCACCCGTGTCTCAGGAGGAGACGATGCGCCGAGTTCTGTTGGTATCACTGGCTTCAACCGCACTGGCGATGGCACACGCCGTCGCCGTGCCCACCGAGCTGCGCGCCCAAGGCGCCGCGGCCACGCAAGGAATATCCGAGATCCGCGCGAACGGGACCGAAACGGTCTCCGTCGAGCCGGACCTTGCCCTGGTCACCATCCAGTTCACGGCCACGGGCAAGACGCCCGCGGCCGCCGGCCGTCTTGCCGCCCGGCGCGCCGCCGCAATCCGTGCCGCCATCGTGGCGTTGGGGATTCCGTCGGACTCTATCCCAACTTCCGGCGCTTGGGGGCGCTGGGGTAACCGCTCGCACATCCAGGTCCGCAACGACCTGCGCGACACGAGCTACGTGACCAATGACGCCATGACCGTGCGAATCCGCGATTTCGCGTTGATCGGGCGCGTGATTGACACGGCGATGGCCGAGGGGGCACAGACGGTCTCGAATGTCGAGTTCCAGGCGACGAACACGCGGCGCGCGGAGCTCGACGCGCTGCGCAAGGCGACCGAGCAGGCCCGCGCGCGCGCGGAGGCCGTCGCGATGGCGGCGGGGCTTCGGTTGGGGCGCGTGGTGGAACTCGGGATTGATACGCCGGGCGGAATGCTCGCGACTTCGTACGGGATGGCTGATGCGATGGCGCTGAGGTCGGAACGGATCGCGACGCAGGTGGTGGCACCCGAGCTCAAGGTGTCGGTCGTGGTGTCGGGCCGGTGGGAACTGGTGGCGGCGGGCCGTTAGCGGCAGCCCCGGTTGTCGGGTGGCGGGGCGTCGAGGTACTCTATAGAAGTCGGTACGCCAACGGCTTCTACCGAACGCCCCCACCCGAACCGCAAGCCGGACGAGGAGTCCCTTCATGCTGCATGCCTCTCGTGTGATCGCTGCCGTTGGCCTCATGGTCGGCGCCGCAGGACTCTTGGAAGCCCAGGGCGGTCGCGCCGGCGGAGATTCCGCGCAGGCCGGACGCGGTGGTGGTCGCGGGCGCGGCGGCCCGCCCATCCCCGCCACGGGCGAGGCGCTGGCGCGCACGCGCGACCTCGTCGAGATCGAGATGATGACGTGGCCCGAGGTCAAGCGCGCGATCCGCGAGCTCGGCAAGACCACGGCGATCGTGTACAACGGCGGCACGGAGCAGCGAGGGCCGCAGAACGTGAACGGCGGCCACACACTTATGGCCCGCGAAATGGCCAAGGCCGTCGCACTCAAGCTGGGCAACGCGCTTGTCGCACCCGTCCTCGCGTATTCGCCGGCGGGCGTGAGCGCGGAAATGCCGGGTTCGATCGGCATCTCGGCCGCGCTCTACAAGGCCGTCAACATGGAAATCGCCGAGGCATTGCTCCGGCAGGGTTTCAAGACGGTGGCGATCATGGGCGACAACGGCGGTGGGCAGGCCCAGCTCGGTGAGGTCGCCACGGAACTCAGCGCGAAGTATGCGGCGGAAGGGAAGTACGTCTATCACATCCCGGACGCGTACTACGCGGCGCGGACGGAGTTTGCGAAGATCCTCGTGCAGCGCGGCCTCCCGTGCGCGTCGCACGCGGGGCTCAACGACACGTCCAACATGGTGTACCTGGGACAGGACAAGGGCTGGGTGCGGATGGAACTTCTGCCTACCGCCGTCGGCAACTACGTCCCGTGCCCGGATGCCCCGGTGGATTCGGTCGCGGCCGCGCGCCCGCGCGTGAACAACGGCATCAACGGTGATGCGCGGAAGGCGTCGCCGGAGATCGGCAAGATCATCTTCGATCTCAAGGTCAATCTCTCGGTGGCGCAGATCCAGAAGCTGACCGCCGGGCAGAAGTAGGCGCCGGGATGTACTCGACCGCGCGCGACACCTCGCATTGCGTCGGCGCGCGGTGGGCGCACGCCGGCCTGTTTTCGCTGTTGATCTTCAGTGCCGCTGCGCAGGCGGCGGCCATGCAGCGACCGCCCCCGCCTCCCCCGCCGGTGATCGCACCCACGACTCCCGCGCTCGGCGGCGCGATCGAGCAGCGCGCGCAAGGTTCGCGCCCGGCGCTCGAAGCCCTCGCGTCGTTCGATGGACTCGGCATCGGCTTCGCCGGCGCCGCGCCGCCGCAGCCCGTGCGCAATCCGTCGGACAATGCGCTCGCCGTGGGGCCCGATCACATCTTCCAGATCGTCAACACGCGCTACGCGATCTTCACGAAGAAAGGCGCGCGCTACGACACCACGGGCCGCGTGCTCGTGGGCTCCGCGCCGACGAACGCGTTCTTTCAGGGCGTAGGCGGGCAGTGCGAGGCGCGGAACAACGGCGACGCTGTCGTGAAGTACGACCAGCTGGCGGACCGCTGGCTCGTGGTGATGCCCATCTTCCGGCGCCCGGCGAACGATTCGACCGGCCCATACTCGATGTGCTACGCCGTGAGCGTCGGCCCGGACCCGCTCGGCCCGTACTACAAGTATGAGTTCCTGAGGCCGCTGTTCCCGGACTATCCGCGCATCGCCGTGTGGCCCGATGGCTATTACAACGGCACGAGCACCGGTGACGACGTGATCGAGAAGCACTTCTGCGTCGCGGATCGCGCGCGGATGCTGCAAGGGCTCTCGGCGACCGAACAGTGCCACATCGTGAACGACGTGAACTTCCCAAACCCCGCAGACATTGACGGCATGCAGGTCCCGCCGCCCGGCGCGCCGGCGATCGTGCTTGCGACCGGCGGCACGCAGCTCAAGGGCGATTTCGACGACGACGGCATCTATTACTGGCTGCACCGCGTGAACTGGGCGGATTCCACGAAGTCGCGGCTCGAAGGACCGTTTAAGATCCCGGTGGCGCCGTACAACTACCTGTGCAACGGGCAGCTCACCAACTGCGTGCCGCAGCCCGATTCCGCGCGGCGGCTCGACGCGCAGGGCGACAAGTTGATGAACCGCGTGGTGTATCGGCGGATCGGCAGCCAGGAGTCAATCGTCGCGACGCATTCGGTGAACACCACGCAGAGCGGCGGTGGCGTACGCTGGTACGAGTTCCGGCTCGGCGCGGACCGAAGGCCGCGGCTCTTCCAGCAGGGCACGTTCGCCCCCGACTCCGCGTTCCGCTGGATGGCGAGCATCGGCATGGACGCGCGCGGCAACATAGGGTTCGGCTTCTCGTACGGGAGCCGGGCGGCGTACGTGGGCCAGCGCTTCGCGGCGCGGCTCGCGACGGACCCGCCGGGCACGATGGGTTTCCGGGAGTCCGTGCTGCAGGAAGGCGCCGGCGCGCAGGGGCACACGAACCGCTGGGAGGATTATCCCGCGCTCGCGATTGATCCGAGCGACGACTGCACGTTCTGGTACGTGGGCGACTACCTCAAGCGCGGCGCCGCGACGTATTCAACACGGATCGGTGCGTACAAGGTGCCGGGGTGCGGAGCAGCGGTGGGGAGGTAGGGCGACCGCGACTGCGGGGCGGGTCCGCCTCACTTTTCGTCCCAATGGAACTTGTGCAGGACGCGGTGGACGATCGGCGCGATCAACACGGCCAGTGCCACCAGGAAGACCAAGCCGGAATAGAGCGCGTACGAACCGGCGAAGAGCTTGCCTGCGGAGGACTGCGGCGCCCTTACCGGACCCTCCCCACCGAGCAGCATCGCCGCATCGAGAAACGCGTCGATCCACGGCACGCCTTCGAAGTAGTGGTAACCCGCCATGCCGATGAGGAGCGACAGCAGGACGATGCCGCCAACGGCGGTCGCATGGGAGGCGAGTCGCCGAATAAACGCGCTGCGCCCGAGAGGGCGATGGTGGCGCGGCTCGTACATGGCACGGTCTCGAAAAGGGACGGCGGGCAGGCGGCCAAGGCCTACGACAGAAATCAATACCGCACTGGAGTCCGTGCAAGTACCGCTCTGCCCGCGAAGCCGCGGCCGTCGGCAGCATGTTACGTCACGTCGCCCGCGGGCGCGTCGCCATGGCAGCCTTTAGGGTGGCGACCCCGGCGGCGCCGCCCACGAAGTTCTCGAACCGACGAAAGCGGATGCTTGCGTGACGCGGGGATGGATGGATCAGCGAGGCAACGGTGGTTGAGAACGCAGGAATCCTGGTGCAGTAGTACGCCACTGCGGAAAGGTCCACCGCGATCTTGGTCACCTGCCGGAACCGACCGCCGCCCCCAACCCCTCCCCCTTCCACGCATCAAACCCGCCCGTCATGTTCGCCACGCGGCCATAGCCCGCCGCCTGCAGTACACTCGCCGCGATCGCGGACCGGCCGCCGCCCTGGCAGTGCATCACAAGCTGCTGCCCCGTGGGTACTTCGCTCATCCGTGCCTGCAACTCCGCGAGCGGAATGTGTATCGCGCCGGGAATGTGACCGTCGGCCCACTCGCTGCGCCCGCGAACATCAATCAGCGCGATGACACCCGCCTTCACGTTCACATCTGCGGGTGACCACTGCGCAGTGAGCTGCGCCGGCGTGCCCGCGACAGCTGCCATGCCGATCACGGCATCACTCGCAACGCCGACCACGCGATCCAACGCGATCATCGCGAGCTCGCGGATACATTCGCGCGTCATCGCAGCGTCGCCGCCGGGCACGATCAACAGGAGATCATGATCGTACGGCAGCAGCGCGCCGGCCCAGGTGTTGAAACTCCGATTGAGCGGAATGTTCAGCGTACCCGGCAAATGGCCCGCCGCGAAATCGGCCGCCGGCCGCACATCCACCACGGGGTTTCCCGCGCGCAGGTGCGCCGCGACGGCACTGAGTGACATCACGGGGGGAGCCACGCCAAAATCAAACGGCGCCGCGCCAGTCTTGTTGATGCGCTTCATCTCCGCGAAATACCGCGGCGGTTCCGGCTGCCCTTCGAGCACGGCGGCGACAAACGCCTCCTCGCTGGGAATCGAGAACGCCCAGTTGAACCGCCGTTCGTAGCCCACCGTACTGTGCGGCACCGCCGAGAGCCCCTTGCCGCACGCCGAGCCCGCGCCGTGTCCGGGCCAGATCTGCATCCAGTCGGGGTACGCTGCGAACTTCTGCAGCGACCGATACAGTGTGCGCGCCCCGGCCTCCATCGTGCCCTTGAAGTTCGCCGCGCGCTCCAACAAGTCCGGCCGCCCGACATCGCCGACAAACACGAAGTCGCCCGTCACCATGGCAATGGGCTCGCTCGCCGCAGCGCCATCGGTCACGAGAAACGCCATGTGCTCCGGCGTGTGCCCCGGCGTGTGCACCGCCCGCAGCCGCACGTTGCCGACGACAATCTCATCGCCGTCGTGCAGCAGCCGCGCGCCGTCCGCGATCGGCGAGCCGTACTTCCAGTCCGCCGTGCCTTCGTCGGATAGGTGCAGCGTCGCCCCGGTCGCCATCGCAAGCGCGCGCGCACCGGACGCGAAATCCGCATGGATGTGCGTCTCGGTCACATGCGCGATGCGCACCTTCTCCGCCGCCGCGACTTCGAGGTACATGCCGATGTCGCGATGCGGGTCAATCACAATGGCTTCGCCCGACGCACCGCAGCCAATCAGGTAGCTGGCCTGCGCGAGCCGGGTGTCATAGAGGCGGCGGACGATCATGGACGGAAATTAGCGGGTGCGGAACCCGCCCGGCTGTGGCATCTTCCCCGACATGAAACGACGCACCTTCGTGGCGGGCACCGCCGGAGCGTTGACGGCCGCGACCGGGGCGGGCGGACTGATCGCACGCGCTGACGCCGCCGACCCCATGCCCGGCGCAAGCGTACAGGGCCGCGGCGCGCTCCGCATCAACGCCGCGCGCATCAATGGGCACCTCACCGAGCTCGCGAAGTTCGGCGCGAACCCGCAGGGCGGAGTCTCTCGCGTGGCGTACTCCGACGCCGATCGCGATGGACGCGCGTACGTGATGCAACTCATGCGGTCTGCGAAGCTCGACGTATCAATGGACACGGCCGGCAACATCTGGGGCCGACGCTCGGGCAGTGTACCAGGCCTGAAACCGATCATCTTCGGCTCACACATTGATTCCGTGCCCGAAGGCGGGAACTACGATGGCGATGTCGGCTCGCTTGGCGCGATCGAAGTCGTCCAGACCTTCGCCGAACAGGGTGTGACCACGCGACACCCGCTCGAAGTGGTCGTCTGGCAGAACGAAGAAGGCGGCCTCTACGGCAGCCACGCCGCGACCGGCGTGATGACCGCGCAAGAACTCGCCGCGCGCTCCGTCAGCGGCAAGACGATTCGCGAAGGCATCACGTTCCTCGGCGGCGATCCGACCCGACTCGAATCGTCGCGCCGCGCCAAGGGCGACGCGGCATGCTACTTCGAGCTGCATATCGAGCAGGGCGGAACGTTGGACCTCGAGAAGATTCCCATCGGCATCGTCGAGGGCATCGTGTCCATCGCGCGATGGGACGTGACCGTCGAGGGATTCGCCAATCACGCCGGCACGACGGCGATGACCGGTCGCCGCGATGCGCTGCTGTCGGCGTCGAGACTGGTCGAGGCAGTAAACCGGATCGTGACGTCCATGCCCGGCAGGCAGGTAGCAACGGTAGGGAAGATTCAGGCGTTCCCCGGCGCAACGAACGTGATCCCTGGGCGGGTCGAAATGACGGTCGAGGTGCGCGATCTGAGTTCCGACGTGATCCAGCGCGTCGGGCAGATGATCCAGGATGAGGCGAAGAAGATCGGCGAACGCAGCGGCACCACCTTCAGCTTCCGGACGAGTTCCACGCCTCACGCGCCGGCGCTCAGCGACCCGGCGATGCGGGGCTACATTTCGGCGGCGGCAAGGCAGCTGGGGCTGGCGACCAAGCTGCTGCCAAGTGGGGCGGGGCACGATGCGCAGAACCTGGCGCTGATCTGCCCGATGGGGATGATCTTCATCCCGAGCATCGGAGGGATCAGTCACTCGCCTAAGGAGTATTCCACTCCAGGGGATATCGAGAACGGCGTGAACGTGTTGATGCACGCCGTGCTGGCCGCGGACGCGGGGGCGTAATGGGGCGACTGAGGATTCTGAACGTTGTGACGATGGCGGCTTTCGCGACGGCGGCGACAGGCGCGGTTGCGACGCGCGCGTCGGCGCAGGGCGCCGGGCAGGCCCGCCCGCCACGGTCTGATTCTGCGCAGCGCGCCGACTCGCAGGCGCGAGCCGACTCGGCGAAGCGCAGCGGGGCCCAGCAGTTGCCGCAAACGACGATCAAGGAAGACTTTGTCGAGCTGCCGATGGCGTACCAGCGGCGCGCGCGTATCAAGGGAACGGGCAAGTTCCTGACCAATAAGGAAATCATGGCGCTGAACGCGCCGCACACGCCGATGTTGCTCGCGCGCGTCAGCGGCGGCGACATCCGTGATATCGGCAGCGGCAACACGGCGATCGTCGGCAACCGCGGCACGCGGATGAGCATGGTCGGTTCGACGCCGAACCAGCTCTGCATCATCCGGGTGGCGATCAACGACGTCGCTATGCCTCCGATGTACGACCTCCGCGCGATCCGGCAGGAGGACATCGCGGCGGTCGAGTTCTACAACGGCCCGTCGAGCATCCCGCTCGAACTCGGCGGCACGCTGCAGGGCGATGCGAACTGCGGATTGTTCGTGATCTGGCTCAAGGATTACCGGCGGCGCCGATAACGCCGCTGGCTGCGTCACTCAGGAAAACACCCTCCACCACACCAATCGTCCAATGAAAGCGTTCACGCGTCGTGCGTCGCTCCTGACCGCAGTTGTGCTCGTTTCCGGCGCGCAGTTGCGCGCCCAGGCCGCTGCCGCCCCAACGGGTTTCCGCGGTGAGTTCCTCTCGCAGCTCGGGCAACTCGAATCGAAGTTCGCGCAGTTGGCGACGGCCGTGCCGAAGGACAAGTACGATTGGCGTCCGGGAACGGGCGTTCGCTCCGTGTGCGAGGTGTTCATGCACATCAGCGTGGACAACTACCTGCTCGGCAAGCCGTTCGGCCTCGCGATGCCGAAGGAGATGGAAGGTCCGACCGCCGAGAATTGCCCAGCGGACAAGGCGGCGGTGATGAACATCATGAAGGTTTTGTTTGCGGCGCTCCGCGGTGCGGTGACTGCGATGCCGGATGCCGACCTCGCCCAGCCGTTCACACTGTTTGGCGCGACGCAGACGAAGCGCGCGTGGTTGCTCGCGACGGCGGAACACGCAGGTGAGCACCTTGGCCAGCAGATCGCGTATGCGCGGATGAACGGCGTGGTGCCGCCCTGGAGTAAGTAGGGGGAAAGTTCCGCCGCACGACGCGTCGGGCCCGCGCGCGCGCGTAGCTTTCCGGCATGCCCCCCGCCATCCGCGCCGCCGTCATGCCGGCCCCGCACGCGCCGATCGAACTGCGCGAGCTGCCGTGGCCTGAACTCACGCCTGGGAGCGCGATGATCCGCACGCGCTTCTCCGAAGTCTGCGGCACGGATGTGCACCTGCATCACGGGAAGCTCTCCGGCGTGCCGTACCCGATCATCCCGGGGCACGTGTCGGTCGGCGAACTCGCCGCGATCCGCGGGACCATGCGCGACGTGGACGGCGTGGCGTTCAAGGAAGGCGACATGGTCACCTTCCTCGACGTCCACGAGACCTGCGGTCAGTGTCACGCCTGCCTCGTCACGAAGCAGACCACGCGCTGCCCGTCGCGCAAGGTGTACGGGATCACCTATGGCGTCGCGGACGGTCCGCTCGGCGGATGGGCGGACCACATCTGGATGAAGCCCGGCATCAAGCTCCTGCGGTTCCCGAAGGGCGTGGACCCCGCGCTGTTCATCGCCGGCGGCTGCGGACTCGTCACGAGCGTTCATGCCGTGGAGCGCGGCGAAGTTCGGCTGGGGCAATCAGTCGCGGTGCTCGGCGCCGGCCCGGTTGGCATCGCCGCAGCGGCACTCGCGCGGCTTTCCGGGGCGCACCCGGTGGTGGTGATCGGCGACCCTGTGCCGCGGCTCGAGTTTGCCAAGACGATGGGCGCGACGCATGTGATCGGCCTCGGCGTCGCGCCGGCGGACCGGGCCGCCGAGGTACGTGCGCTCACGGGCGGGCGCGGCGTAGATGTGGTGATCGAGGCGGCGGGTGACCCGCGCGCCGTGACGCAGGCGCTCGACCTTGCTCGCGACGGCGGCAAGGTGGTGATCGCGGGTCAGTACACTGACGGCGGCGACGTTCCATTGAACCCGCATTGGCAGATCAATCGCAAGCACGTGGACCTCCGCGGCTGCTGGGGCTGCGACTTCTCGCATTTCCATCGTGCGGTCGCCGTGCTGGCCGAGCAGGGCAAGGCGCTCCCGTGGTCCGGCGCGATCTCGGGCCGCTACCGGCTTGATCAGGCGGCCGAAGCACTGGCGGCGGTCGAGCGCCGCGACGTTATTAAGGCGGTCATCGAACCATAGGGGATCCAGGCCGCGTGTTCGGACTTCGCGCACCCATGCACCGGATGGTCGGTACGTCCTCCGCCGCGCGCGCTCACGCGGCGCTTTCGTCCTGCATCGTCGCGGCGTTCGCCGGCGGCACGATCGCCGCGACGGCTGCCGGCGCGCAGTCCATTCGGGGCTTCGCCGTGTTCGCGGACGAAACCACGCGCGCCCCGGGCGTCATCATCGTCGCCGATGACGCCGCAGGCGCGACCGTCGCGCGCGCACTGACGAGCGATGCCGGCGAGTTCGACCTTCGGCTTCCCGCGGCCGGCACATTTCGCATTCGCGCATTGCGGATCGGGTATCGCCCCACCGTTGTGGACGCGGTGGCCGTGAGCGCCGGAGGGCTGGCCAACTTTCGCATCACACTCGGCGGCGAGACTGTAGTACTCTCGACCGTCACCGTGCAGAGCGACAACGTCTGCGGTTCCACCGAAGACGCGGGCCGCGTGATCGCTGACCTCTGGGAGCAGGCGCGGACGGCGTTGACCGCCACGCAGCTGAGCGCGCGCGAGCGCACGCACGAGATGGAGTCGAACCTGTTTCAGTTCCGGATGGATCGTGCCGGCCGCAAGGCCGAGAAGCGCACGGTGACTTCGCGGAGTGGCTACACCGATCGCCCGTTCGTGAGTGCGAGCGCCGATTCGCTCGCGAGCGAGGGCTACGTGCTCCAAGATGGCGACGCCTCGACGTACCGCGCGCCTGACGCCGCCGCACTGTTGTCTTCGCAGTTCGCGGCGACGCACTGTTTCCAGGTGCAGGCGCCGTCGCGCGAACGTCCGCAGTGGATCGGGATCGGCTTCCGCCCGACGGGTGGACGCGAGTGGCTCCAGGATATCCGCGGCACGCTCTGGCTGGACCGCGCGACGTCGGAGTTGCGTTTGCTCGAGTTTCGGTACACCGGCTTGCCGCGCGAGATGGATGATGTGTTGATCGGCGGATTCGTCGAGTTCGCACGGATCGGCAGCGGCCACTGGATCGTCGCGCGATGGGCGATTCGCATGCCACACGTCGTGATGCGCAGTATCGGCGGCTCGGCGGTCCCCGGTGGCGGCCGCCAGGACCGCATCGTGCTCGAGGCCATCAGTGTCACCGGTGGGGAGGTGGCCGCCGCGAGCCGCGGCACGGCGACCGTGTTTCGCGCGGCCAGCGAGTTGGTCGCGACAAACGAGAAAAACGGCACGGCGCCGGCGCTGGCCTCGCCCTGCGGGAACGCGCAGGTGGCCGGCGCGACGCTTGCTGGTGATGTCCGCGACGTGGCCGGTCCGAGCGCACCGCGGTTGGTCGTGCACGCGACGATCACGCCAGCGGGCGGCGCGCCGTATCGCCTGGCCACGCTGGTGGACGAACGTGGCACGTGGGCGCTGCCGTGTATCTCTCCTGGCGCCTCGGTGTCATTGACCTTGGGCGTGGCCGGTGCGCAATCGTCAGGGGCCGATGCAGGGCTGCCTGCCGTGGTGACGGCGCCGCAGCAGGGACGAACCCTCCGCGTGAGCCTGGAGGCGCCGCGGTGAGCCGGCGCCGGTTCGTGTGCGCGCGAATGATGGCGCGTGTCGCGTTGGCGATCGCATTGGGTTCGGAGTCCGCTGCGGCACAGCGCGTGTTCGGCGCGGCGGTGCTCCCGGACGGCAGTACGCCCGCGGCGTTCGCGTTGATCTTCGCACAGGACGCGGGCAACCGCATCGTCGCGCGCGAGATGGCCTCAGTCCGCGGCGACTTCGTCTTGCCGCTCCCCGGTTCAGGCACGTTCCGCATCAAGGCCCAGCATATCGGGCACCGGCCGGTCGAACTCCGTGACGTTGTCCTCGCGCCGGGCCGTGACCAGCGCCTCGAGCTCCGGTTTACGGCCGATGCAACACGCCCGGCCCCCGTCACGGTGCGTTCGGCGGAGCAGTGCAACATTGACGCCGATACATCGGCGCTTGGCGAGGCGTGGCGCCAGTTCAAGCTGGCCCTCGAGTCCACGCGGCTGGCGGCGGAAACCCGGATGTTCTCCGCGCTGTGGAAGCGCACCGAGCGCGTGCTCGGCCGATCGCTGATTGATACTGTCTCACGCTCGGACACCGAGGAGCGGATTGACCTCGATGCGCCGGTGATGCCGGTGCTGCCGCCAGACAGCGCGGCGCTCGCGGGATACGTGCTCGAGACCGAGGAGGGCGTGAAGTACCACGTCCCCGACGTGACGATCATGCTTTCGCGGCAGTTCATCAATCGTCGCTGCTTCTCGCTCGAGCCGCCCCCGCCCACGCAGCCAGGGTGGTTCGGGATCCATTTCCGATCGCCGACGTTCCGGATCGGCGTGAGCGAGGTCGAGGGTACGATCTGGATGGATCGTTCGACGATGGAGCCGCGCGGGCTTGGCTTCCGGTACGTGAACATCCCGCCGCCGTTCGATCCCGGTCAGCCGGGCGGCACGCTGCGTTTCCGGCGTTTTGACACGGGGCACTGGTTGATCGACGACTGGACGATGCGTGTGCCGGCGGGCGTGTTTCGCCGCATCTTCTCCTATGATGTGCGGGGCGCCCCGAACGGTTTCGCGACGCGACTGACGCTCGACGGCGTCCGGATCGTCGGCGCGCGCATGATGGAGCTCGAGGTCAACGGCTCCACGATCTTCCGGCGCCCGCCGTGAGCCACGACCGCGCGGCTCAGGGCGCGCAGTCGCGACGCGACTTTCTCGGCGCGATCGCCGCGGGCGCAATGGTCGGCTCGCTCAGGTTGCCGCGCGCCACGCCGCTGGGCGTGCAACTGTACACGGTGCGCGGGGAACTGGAGCGCGATTTCGGCGGGACGCTCGGTCGCGTCGCACGCATCGGATACAAGGAAGTCGAGTTCGCGGGTTACTTCGGCGTCGAAGCCGCGCGGGTGCGTGCGCTACTGGATGCGAATGGCCTGGTCTCGCCGTCCTCACACGTCGCGATCGAGGCGCTCGAAGGCGACTTCGCGGCAGAGGCGCGCCGCGCGACGACAATCGGCCAGCGCACGCTGATCGTGCCGTGGCTCGACACGCGCGCCCTCACGACGGTGGCAGCCTGGAAGGGGATCGCTGCGCGGCTCACGGCACTCGGTGTCCGGGCGCGCGACGCGGGCCTCCGGATTGGCTTCCACAATCAAGCGGGCGATGCGCGTCGGCTGGCGGATGGCACGATCCCGTACGACGTGCTGCTCGGCGAGACCGATGCGGGGCTCGTGGATTACCAGATGGATTGCTATTGGGCGATCACGTCCGGGTTGGATCCCGTGGGATACTTCCAGAAGCATCCGGGGCGATTCACGTCGCTGCACCTCAAGGATGCGACCGCCGCGCCGGAGTACGCGATGCGGGATCTCGGGGCGGGGGCGATCGATTGGCGGAAGATTCTCGGGGCGCGAGGATTGGCGGGCGTGCGGCACTTGATAGTGGAGCACGACGATCCGAGGCCGGATGGATTTTCGGCACTGACGATTGGTTACCGGTACTTGGAGAGTCTTACTGCCTGAGCAGGGAACCGACGGATAACGGCGGATAACTGCGGAGAAGGCAACAGCGACTTCTGGGGGAACTGCCACGACGCGCGGCGGAAGGTGCGGCGCGGCGCCGAGGCGGCGGTTGCAGGTGTCGTTACCCCAAGCAGTGTTGTTGCTGTATCCGTCGTTTCCCCGCCAAGGCAGTTGACTCTCTGTGAAGCGAACCAACGGAAACGGCGGATACTGCGACTTCTGGGGGAACTGCCACTACGCGCGACGCCGACGCCGCAGTTGCCGTTGTAGTTCCCCCAAGTAGTGCAGTTGCAGTTGTCGTTGCTGTATCAGTAGTTATCCGTTGTTTCCGCTGTTTCCCTGCCCAAGTAGTTGCAGTCATCCAGAGGAACCCGATGCAACCACGGACTTTCGACATCTGTATAGTCGGTTCAGGTGCCGGCGGCGGAATGGCGGCCCACGCACTCACCGCATCAGGCGCCAACGTGGTGATGCTCGAGGCCGGCGGCTGGTGGGACAACGCCCGCGACTCCAAGATGCTCACCTGGCCGTACCAGACCCCGCTGCGCGGCGCGAGCACGCGCGAGCGGCCGTTCGGCGAATACGATGCCTGCATCGGCGGTTGGGACATTGACGGCGAACCGTTCACGCGCGCCGAGGGCACCCGCTTCGACTGGTGGCGCGCGCGCATGCTCGGTGGCCGCACGAACCACTGGGGCCGCTACTCCTTCCGCTTCGGCCCGGACGACTTCAAGGCGAAATCGAAGGACGGGCTCGGCGACGACTGGCCCATCTCCTACGACGACGTCGCCCCGTACTACGACAAGGTGGATGACCTGATCGGCGTGTACGGCACGCGCGAAGGCCTGCGCAACCATCCGGACGGCAACTTCCTGCCCGCGCCGGCGCCGCGCTGCCGCGACCTGCTCGTGATACAGGCGTCGAAGCGACTCAACGTAACCTGCATCCCATCCCGCCTCTCGGTATTAACGAAGTCCATCCACGGGCGCACGGCCTGTCACTACTGCGGCCAGTGCGGGCGCGGCTGCACGATGAACGCGAACTTCTCGTCGCCGAACGTGTTGATCTTCCCGGCGCAGAAGACGGGCAAGCTCACGATCATCACCAACGCGATGGTGCGCGAAGTCACGGTGGATTCGCAGGGTCGCGCCACGGGCGTGAGCTACGTGGACAAGACGCGCGGCGTGGACACGCACGTGCGCGCGCGGGTGGTCGTGCTCGCGGCGAGCGCCTGCGAGAGCGTCCGCATCCTGCTGAACTCGAAGTCGTCGCTGCACCCGAACGGGCTCGCAAACTCCAGCGGCATGCTCGGCAAGTACCTCACAGATACCACCGGCGCCGGCGTCGGCGGATTCATCCCGCGCATGGTGGACCAGCCGCGCCACAACTGCGACGGCGTCGGCGGCATGCACGTGTACATGCCATGGTGGCTCGACAACTCGAAGCTGGATTTTCCGCGCGGCTACCACATCGAGGTCTGGGGCGGCATGGGCGTGCCGGGGCACGGGTTCTTTGGCGGGATGCATCGGTATCCGCCCGGTGGTGGCTACGGCGCCACGCTCAAGAATGACTACCGCCGGTACTACGGCACGACGATAGGGTTCGACGGCCGCGGCGAGATGATCCCGAACGAGAAGTCGTACTGCGAGCTCGACCCGAAGGTGAAGGATCGCTGGGGCATTCCGGTGCTGCGCTTTCACTGGCAGTGGACGGATTACGAGCACAACCAGGTCAAGCACATGCACGAGACCTTCCGTGCGCTGATCGCCGAGATGGGCGGCCAGGTGTTCAGTCCCATGCCGACGAAGGACCGGGGGTACGGCATCTCCAACGGCGGCTCGATCATTCACGAGGCCGGCGGCGCGCGCATGGGACACAACTCGGCGACGTCCGTGCTCAATGCGCAGTGCCAGGCGCACGACTGCAAGAACCTGTTCATCGCGGACGGCGCGCCGTTCGTTGGCCAGGCGGACAAGAACCCGACGTGGACCATCATGGCGCTCGCGTGGCGTACGGCCGACGCGATCACGGGCATGATGTCAAGGAGGGAACTGTGAGCAAGGACCGGGACAACGTTTCGCGCCGCGACGCGCTGCGGCTGGGCGCGACGGCCGCCGCCGCTGCCGCGTCGGTCACGTTGCCGATCACGCCGGCCGAAGCCGAGAACGCCGCGCTGTACGTCGAGGCAGCGCTGCAGGGACAGGCGCAGGGGACTCCGTTCCGGCCCAAGTACTTTCAGCCGGACGAATGGCGCACGATTCGCGTGATGGTGGACCTGATCATCCCGCGCGATGCGCGGTCCGGGAGCGCGACCGACGCGGGCGTGCCCGAGTACATGGATTTCTTCTGCACCGAGTACCCGAGCTACTCATGGGTGCGCGATGCGCTGCGGTGGTTCGATGGGTTCGCGTACAACACGTTCCAGAAGTCATTCGTGCGCTGCACCGGCGCGGAGCGCCGGCAGCTGTTCGACCGCGTGGCGTGGCCGGCGAAGGCGGCGGCCGAGCTGGCCGATGGCGTCAATCATTTCAACCGGCTGCGCGACTTCACGGCGAGCGGGTTCTTCTCGAGCCGGATGGGCGTGCGCGACCTCGGCTACATGGGCAACGTGATGGTGCCCGTCTGGAAGGGCTGCCCGCCCGAGGCGCGGCGGCATTTGGGGGTGGAGTAGGGCATGATCCACCCCGCGCCCATCACCCTCGAACGCAACGGCATCCGTCTCGAGCCGCTCAGCGTCGAGCACCACGGCGCGCTGGTGGAAGCGGCAGCCGACGGCGAACTGTACAACCTCTGGTTTACGTCAGTTCCGCGCGCAGCGGAAACCGAAGCGCACATCGCCAATGCGCTCAAGGGCCTGCAGGACGGCCACATGCTGCCGTGGGTTGTCCGCGAGATCGCCACGAACACGGTGGTCGGCAGCACGCGCTATCACGATATCGTCGCGGCGATTGACCGCGTGGAGATCGGCTGGACCTGGTACCGCGCGAGCCGCCAACGCACAGGGCTGAACACCACGTGCAAGCTGATGCTGCTCGAGCACGCGTTCGAATCGCTGGGCTGCAAGGTCGTGGGCCTGCGCACCGACAACTTCAACTTCCGTTCACAGCGCGCGATCGAGGCACTCGGTGCGAAAAAGGACGGCGTCCTGCGGCATCACCAGGCGCGGCGGGACGGATCCGCGCGCGACAGCGTGATGTACAGCATCATTGCCAGCGAGTGGCCGGACGTGAAGCGGCACCTGGAGTTGCGGCTCGCGCGGCACGCCGGGGGCGAGGGCTAGAAAGCTCGGCGGCGGCCGGGAGGAACAAGCGGCCGCGCGCCCTACCTCGCCGGGATCTTCACCTCAGCCAGAGGCTCCGCGCCGGCGCTGCCGAACACGGCCACCGTGAGCCGGCCGTCCCGCAGCGCGTCGCCATCGGCGCCGATCAACCGCATGCGTCCGTTGGCGCTCGCCATCTCGGGGCCGAGCATGCGGTGAGTCACGCGGCGCGCGCCGGCCTTGCCGGACGGGTCCGCGTCCCAGCGTCGAATCACGACCGCCTGGATGTCGCTCGCGGCAGCAGCTGCTGCTGCCGGGGCCGCGACACGCGCATCGTAGCGCAGTTCGCCTTGCACGACATCGAGTGAGAATCGAACCGTCACCGTGTTGGCGCCGGCCTTCGTGGTGAGGACGAGCGGCCGCGCCGCGGGGGCCCGGCCATTCACCAGCGCCGGCGTGACGCTCGGCGCCTTGCGTCGCGGGCCGCCCTGCTCGAACGCGAACGCGAATGCCACGAGCCGCGCGTCGCTGAACGGGCGACCGAGCAGCTCGACGCCCGTGGGCAGTCCATCGTTGGTGAATCCGGCCGGGATCGAAATCGCCGGAAGCCCGGTCTGTGCGGCGAGCGCACAGCTGGACGCCGTTTGCGGCGCGCCCACGAGCACCGGCCGCTGGCCGATCGTTGGGTAAGCAATCGCGTCGAGCCGCGCACTGTCGAGGAACGCGATCATTCGCGCGCGCAGCGCCTGCTGGCGGGCCAGCGCACGACGGTGACCCTCGGAGTTGCGGGCGGTGGCCGTGTCGGCCTGGCGGTGGCGGGCTTCGAGCTGGCGATCGAACAACCCGCGGTCAATGATCTCGCGCAGCGAGCGCACCGGCGCCTCGCCCGTACGCGCGAAGTAATCCACCAGGTCGAACTTCGTCTCGTAGATGATCGCACGGGAGTCGGCGATCGTGGCATCGAAGTCGGCCATGTTCACCTCGACGACCTCGGCGCCCAGTGCGCGCATCGCGTTCGCGGCCGCGCGGACGGAATCGGCGATGTCCGCCTCCACGTCGCGGAAGTACGGCCGGAAGATCCCGATGCGCACGCCACGGAGCGCGTCCGTGCGCAACGAATCCTGAAAGCGGAGCGGCGGCCGGTTCGCGGCGATCGCGGTCTGCGGATCGTTCGGGTCGGAGCCGGCGGTGATATCGAGCCCGATGGCGAGATCGCGCACCGTGCGCGCGAGCGGCCCCGGCGTGTCCTGCGTGAGCGAGAGCGGCATGATGCCGTCGCGGCTGTAGAGTCCCTGCGTCGGCCGGAGCCCGAAGAGCGATGCGAACGCGGCCGGGATGCGGATCGAGCCGCAGGTGTCCGTGCCCCAGCCGATGGCCGCAAAGTTCGCCGCGACCGCTGAGCTCGTCCCGCCGCTCGAGCCCCCGGGGCAGCGAAGCGGGTCGTAGGCGTTCAGCGTCTGCCCGCCGAGCGAGCTGATGGATGTGATGCCCGCGGCGAGCTCGTGCAGGTTCGTCTTGCCGATGATGATCGCGCCGGCCTCGCGCAGCTTCTGCACGACGAATGCGTCGCGCGTCGGCCGGTGCGTGGCGAGGGCGAGTGAACCGCCGGTCGTGATCATGTCGCGCGTGTCGAAGTTGTCCTTGAGCACGATCGGGATGCCATGCATCGGGCCGCGCACGCGTCCCGCCTTGCGCTCGGCGTCCAGCGCGGCGGCATCGGTACGAGCCCGAGGGTTGGTGCGAATCATCGTGTTCAACGCGGGGCCTGCGTGGTCGTAGGCCCGGATGCGCGCTAGGTACGCATCCACGAGCTGCACCGAAGTCACGCGGCCCTCGGTGAGCGCACGCCCGAGGTCCGTGATCGATGCCTCGGTGACGTCGAACGCGGGGCGCGCAGGAACGCGACTGAGGGCGCCGGGTTGAGCGAGGGCGGCGGAGCCGGCGGTCGCGCCAGCGGCGGCGAAGACAAGGACAGCAGCGATCTTGCGCATGCGTGAGATTCCTCCGGGCAGCAGTATAGTTGCGGCGGGCCGCACGCGCCGACGCCCGGCGCCCGACCAAGTTCGGACAGACTGCCCGACCGCTTGGCGCCAGCAAAACCCGCTGACGCCGCGCAGATTAGTAGTGTCGCCAGTCGTACCAGGTGAACCCTCTCGCCGGACCATTCCCCTGACCGATCTCGATACTACCCCCCGCAAGCCGCGCGACGACGAGATCGACGTCTACGGCCTGACGCATCAGGGTAAGGTGCGCAAGGACAACCAGGACCAATTCCTCCTCGCCTCCATCCACAAGCGCGTGAATGTCGTCGCGACGAGCCTCACGGACTCGCAACGCGCGACGATGAGTGGCGACGAGCGCCTCGCGTTCCTCGCCATGGTGGCGGACGGTGTCGGTGGTGGTGAAGGCGGCGCCGAGGCAAGCGCGATTGCCGTGGAGACGGCACTCGAGTACGTGCGGCACAGTACCGCGTGCTTCTACAAAGGCGAATCGCGCGACGCCGAGTTCATCGAGGAACTGCAGGCGGCGGCGATGCGTGCAAGCGACGCCGTGGTCGCGCGTCGCAAGGCGCTCGGCCGGATCGGCACGATGGCGACAACGCTGACGCTCTGGATGGGCGTCTGGCCCGCGTCGTATCTGCTACAGGTCGGCGACTCCCGGTTTTACCTGTATCGGGGCGGGTCGCTGACCCAGGTCTCACGCGACCAGACCATGGCGCAGGACCTGATGGACGAAGGCGTGCTGACCCGGACCGCGGCATTCCGTTCGCCGTTCGGCAACGTGCTTTCGAGCGCGATCGGCGCCAAGAATACGACTCCGGTGGTCACGCGTGTCGTCCAGGAGTGGGGTGCGGTCGGCCTGCTCTGCAGCGATGGATTGACCAAGCACGTGAGCGATGACCAGATCGCCGAACGGCTCCGCGCGATGACTGGCTCACGGCAAGTGTGCGAACAGCTCTTGCAGGATGCGCTTGACGCCGGCGGCAGCGATAACATCACGGTCATCGTCGGACGCGTCGTGCCAAAGGAGCCCGTCTGATGGCGGGCCCGACTCGCCGGGATTTTGTCGCGCTGGGTGCGGTGGCGGTCGGAGGCGCGCTCGTGCCGTCCGGCGGTGCGGCGTTCGGTGTTCCAACGCTGATCGGGCGGCGACGCGCGCACGACCTCGTGATTCGCGGCGGCACGGTGTTCAACGGGTCCGGGGGTACGGGCGTCGAGGCGGATGTCGCCATTGTCGGAGACCGGATCGTGGACGTGGCGCGCCGGATCACGGAACGCGGCACCGAAGAACTCGACGCACGCGGTCTCGCCGTTGCGCCCGGCTTCGTGGACATCCACTCGCACGGCGACGGGACGCTCGAAGAAGATCCGCGCCAGGAGTCCGTTGTCCGGCAGGGTATCACGACGATCATCGTCGGCCAGGACGGAAGTTCTCGTGCGCCTCGAGGTCGCAACCGCACCAGCGGCGCGGAGCCCGGCGAGGAATCGGCGCAGTCGTTCGCCGCGGTGTTCGAGGCGCTCGACCGGCTGAAGCCCAGCGTGAACATCGCGACGGGCATCGGGCTGGGCAGCGTGCGGGCCGCTGTCGTCGGCGACGACGACCGCCCCGCGACCGCCGCGGAACTCGCGCGGATGCGTGCGATGGTTGAAGACGCGATCCGCGCGGGCGCCTGCGGCGCGTCGAGCGGCCTCGAGTACACGCCCGGCGCCTTCGCGCCGCAGGCCGAGCTTATTGAACTGTGCAGGCCCCTCGCGGCGCGTCGCCTTCCGTACACCACGCACATGCGGAACGAGGACGACCGCCTGCTCGAGGCAATCGACGAATCGATCGCGGTCGCCCGCGGCGCGGGCTGTCCGCTGCAGGTCTCGCACCTCAAGACACAGGGTCCGCGCAACTGGCCAAAGCTGGACGCCGTGTTCGCTCGTGTTGCCGACGCACGACGGGCGGGCCTCGATGTCGCGTTCGACCGCTATCCGTACATCGCATACCAGACCGGGTTGACCAACCTCTTTCCTGTCTGGGCGCGCGATGGCGGCACGCAGCCGTTCCTCGTGCGCCTCGACGCGGCGGACACCCGCGAGCGCATTCGCACGGAAGCGATCGGTAAGGTGGAACTGATCGGCGGGTGGGACAACGTGCATATCGCGAGCGTGCGAGCCGCTGAGGACAAGGCGGCAGAAGGAAAGCGCCTCGGCGCGTACGCGCGGTCGCTGGGGGTGGATCCCTACGCGCTGTCCGTGGAGATGCTGAAGCGGAACAACGCGAGCATCGGCATGGTGGGCTTCGCGATGAGCGAGGAGAATCTCGACCGTATCCTGGCGCACCCGAACGGCATGGTGTGCAGTGACGGCGGTTCGTATTCCGTTGACGGTCCGACGCGCCGCGGGAGCCCGCATCCGCGTGGGGCTGGGTCGTTCCCTCGCGTGATCGCGCGCTACGTGCGCGAGCGGAAGGCACTCACCCTCGAGCAGGCGATCCACAAGATGACCGCGCTCCCGGCATCCCGGATGCACCTGGCCGATCGCGGTCGCCTTGCGAAAGGAGCCGCCGCCGATGTCGTCGTCTTCGATGCGGCCCGCATCACGGACACGGCGACGTACGAGCAGCCGTTCAGTTACCCGACCGGGATCAACGCCGTGGTCGTGAACGGCCGGTTTGCGGTGCGGGAAGGCCAGCGGGGTGCGGATCGCACGGGTCGCGGCCTGCGCGCGGGAGCGGCGACCGCTGGCCGCTGACCGGTATTTCCGTTCTACCCAATCATTCGAGGCCAATCAAGAACATGTCTGATCTCAAGTACGGCGCAATCGGCTGGGTGGACCTGACGGTGCCCAATGCCGGGGAGCTTCGCGATTTCTACTCTGCGGTGGCCGGCTGGTCGTCGCAGGACGTGAAGATGGGCGACTACGCGGATTACACGATGCGTGCCTCGGCGGATGGCGAGGCGATCGCCGGTGTCTGCCACGCCCGCGGCTCCAACACGGGGATGCCCGCGCAGTGGCTGATGTACGTCAGCGTTCCGGACCTGGACGCGTCGCTCGCGGAGTGCGTCAAGCGCGGCGGGAAAGTGTACCGGGAAAAGAAGTCGATGGGGTCGTACGGCGATTTCGCCGTGATCCAGGATCCCGCGGGCGCGGTGATGGGGTTGATCCAGCCGAAAACCGCGTAGTGCGAGGCGTTGTCGCGGTTGCGGTCCTGATCGGCGCTGCGACCGCCGCCGCGGGCGCCGCCTCCGAGGCCGTCGCGCAGCAGGCGAAACTCCCCGTCGTCCTGATCGAAACCACGGCTGGCGTGATCACGGCCGAAGTGGACACCGTACGCGCGCCGGTGAGCGGCGCGAACTTCCTGCGCTATGTGGATGCCGGGGCGTATGACGGCGGCCGGTTCCACCGCACGGTGCGGATGGACAACCAGCCGCGGGACTCCGTGAAGATCGAGGTCATCCAGGGCGGCGCTCGCCAGGCGCCCGACCGGTTGCGTCTTCCGGCGATCGAGCTCGAGCGGACGAGCGTCACTGGCTTGAAACACCTCGACGGCACACTTTCCATGGCGCGTGCCGGGCCGAACACCGCGACAACCGATTTCTTCATCTGCATCGGCCCGCAGCCGGCCCTCGACTTCGCCGGCAAACGGAACGCGGACGGGCAGGGGTTTGCGGCGTTCGGGCGCGTGTTGGCCGGCATGGAAGTCGTGCGCGCGATCCAGCAGTCGGCGGCTGAGGCGCAGCGGCTCAACCCGCCGGTTACGATTACGCGGATTGCACGCAGGCAGGGTGGTGCGTAGGTAAGGAACGGTCGCGAGGTGGTGCCATGTCCCCTGTACCAGGAGCGCCCAGATGAACAAGCGTGAGTTCGTCCGTACCATGAGCGCCGGCGCGGCCGGCATGGTCTTCATGCCCGACCTGTCGCGGTTGTTCGATCGCGTCGAGCACGTGCCCGAAGCCGAACTGGCCGCTGACGAGAAGTTCTGGGCGCAGGTGCGCTCGAAGTTCCGCATCAACAAGGACTGGATCAACCTCGAGAACGGCTACTACTGCTACCAGTCCGAGGAGGTCCTCGCGCGCTTCATGCAGCATGCGCGCGACGTCAACTACCAGGCCTCGTGGTACATGCGGAACAAGCGCGTCACGGACAAGGCCCGCGTGGCGGCGCGGCTGGCGCAGATGGCGGGTTGCAAGCCGTCGGAGCTCATCATCACCCGTAACACCACCGAGTCGCTCGACACGGTGATCTCCGGCTTCGACTGGAAGCCGGGCGACCACGCCGTCATGGCCACGCACGACTACGGCGCGATGCTCGACCAGTTCCGGCTCATGGCGCGCCGCTACGGTATGACGAACCAGATGGTCGAGATTCCGCTCGACCCGAAGTCGGACGACGAGATCGTCCAGCTCTACGCGAACGCCATCACGCCCCGCACGCGGCTGCTGATGGTCCCGCACATGGTGAACATCTCAGGGCACATCATGCCGGTCGCGAAGATCGCCGACATGGCGCACGCGCGCGGCGTGCAGGTGATGGTGGACGGCGCGCACTGCTTTGCGCACTTCGACTTCAAGATCCCGGACCTGCACTGCGACTACTACGGCGCCTCGCTGCACAAATGGCTCTCGGCCCCGCTCGGCACGGGGATCCTGTACGTGCGCGAGGACCGGATCGCGGCCCTCTGGCCCGTGTGGGCCGATCCCGTCAGCACGCCGGATGCGAGCATCGTCAAGTTGAATCACACGGGCACGCACCCGTGCCACACGGACCTCGGTATCGAGGACGCGATCAACCTGCATGAGATGATCGGGGCGAAGCGGAAGGAGGAGCGGCTGCGCTGGCTGCAGCAATACTGGACCAGCAGGGTCCGAGGGACGCCGAAGATCTACCTCAACACGCCGACCGACCCGGCGCGCTCATGCGCGATCGCCAACGTCGGCATCGAGGGCGTGGCGCCGCCCGACATGGCGAAGCGGCTGATGGACGAGCACAAGATCTTCGTGGTGGCGATCAACCACGCCACGCTCAAGGGTTGCCGCGTGACGCCGCAGGTGTACACGTCCACGAAGGAGCTGGACGCGTTCGTGGCGGCGCTGAAGGTGATGGCGGGAGCCGCTGCGTAGCGGCTAGTACCGGAACAGCCGGTTCACCTTCAGCACGATCGCGCGGTTCTTCTGGCCGCGCACCGTGGTCGGCGTCGCGAAGCGATCGTCGGTCGTGTCCCGCTCGTCGGTGTACACGAGGAAGATCTCGCTCCCGGGTGCGTACTCCCAGCGGAACCGCAGGTTCGTGCCGAACGCCCGGTCCGCAGAGCTGTACTGGAGCAGTGCGCTCGCGAACATCAGCGGGGAAAACCCATAGTCAATGCGCGTGCGCGCGATCCGCGTCCTAAACGACCCGGCCTTGCGCTCGATGCTCGTGATCGTGAATGAGGGTTCGATCGCCAGCCGCTGGTTGATGGACATACGCGATGGCGAGAATGGGTTGGCCTGGCCGATCGTCATGCTCTTGATCGTGCCGTCGTAGTACTCGCCCAGGTGCACGCGCACGCTGCCCGACGCGCGGCGCTGTGCGCCGAACGTGTAGCTCACCTGCGCGTCCGAGAAGGTGTACCCGCCGGTCGCGATCGGCGCTGACGACCCCGAGGGCGTGAACGCCGCCGTCAGGAACTCGTAGTTGTTGCTCGCCTGCACGGTGAACATGTCGCTGCTGGCGAACTCCGTGCTGAAGTTGCCTTCGTACACGCGCGACTCGACCACCCCCGTGCCGTTCTCGAAGTACTCGCCGGAGCCGGTGAACGTGAACTTGCGAACGTTCGGCATGTTGCGCGGCCGCGGGCTGAAGCGCAGTTCCGCGAACGACCGGTCGAAGTCACCGCGGCGCCGGAAGCCGACCTGCGGATCGAAGTTCTTGCCGACCGACAGGAACTCCGCTCGCGCGCCGTACTTGTCGGCGCTGTAGTCCACGCGCCCCTGGTAGCTCTGGTTGTCGCCGGTGATCCCGGTCGTTGACGTCTGCGCCCAGTATCCACCGGCGCTCAGTTCCTGCGACAACAGGAACGTGGCGTCGGCGCCAAGGGCGCTGTTGGTTCCCTTGCCGCTCGTCGCCACGCTGCGGTTGGTCGCCAGGAAGCCCACCGAACTGCGGCTGAGGATGTCGCGCTTGACGCGCAGCACGCTGAAGTTCGTGGCCTTCGTGGCGGATGCCGCATCGTCCGCCGTGCCGATGCCCATCGCGCCGATGGCCCACTTGCCGACCTTGCCGGTCACGCGGCCGCCCGCGTTGATCGGGATTACGGCCCCGTTGTTGAGGCCGATGCGCCGCGTGTAGAAGAGTGACGGCGTGTCCGAGCCGCCGCCAAATCCGCCGCCACCGCCACCTCCCCCAAAGCCGAAGGCCCCACCGCCGCCGCGGCCGAACTCGAAGATGCCGCGCCCTTCGAGGAAGAACTCGCGCTTCTCCGGGAAGAACAGGCTGAAGCGCGTGAGGTTCACCTGCTGCTCATCAATCTCGACTTGCGCGAAGTCCGTGTTCACCGTGACGTCGGCGGTGAGGTTCGGCGTGATCGCGTACTTGATGTCGCCGCCGATGTCGGTCGTCACGGCGTTGGAGATCTTCGGCGTCTTCGTGTTGTCGGTCGTCGAACGGCTCACGCCATAGGGCTTCAGCTCGATGTTCTTCCCCGCTGCAGGGAGGTCGAGGCCAACCAGCGTTCCCGCAGCAGAAACCCGGTTGAGTGCCTGCGGACCGGACATGATGCGCGGAACCGGCGTCAGGTACGCCCACTCGTTCTTGTGCCGGATCGAGCGGCGAATCTGGATGCCCCACACCTGGTCCTTGCCGGCCCGGTAGCGAAGGGACTTGAACGGAATCGCCATCTCGACCGTCCACCCGCCTTCGAACCGACCGCTCTTCGATGTCCACACTGGATTCCAGTCGGTATTCGAGCCGCCTTCGTCCACGATGGAGTAGTCCGCCCGCGCGCCGAGCGGGTTGGTGTAGAAGGCGTAGCCGCTGCGCCGGTCGTAGAACGTGTCGAACAGCATCCCGATGTGCTCGTTGTTGCGCAGGCCGCCGGTGTCGCGGCGCAGTTCGTTGACGATCCACTCCGACGGGTCAGATTCGTCGTAGCACTTGCAGCTCAGGTAGATGTGCGTGTCGTCGTACGTGATCCAGATGTCGCTCCGTTCGCTCGCGGGCTTGCCGTAGTCGGGGGCAACCTGGATGAGGCCGCCGAACGGCTTCTCCTGCGCGTACACGGGCTCGTCGAGGACACCGTCCAGCTTGAGTGGCGCCGAGAGCTTGATCGCGCGGATCGTTGCCTGGCCCACGCTGTCGCGGTTGATGACGGCCGGCGCGACTGGCGCGGGCGGCCCCGAGATCGGCGTGCCTTGTGCGCTCGCGGATGCCGCGACTGCCATGAACGTGACGAGTGCAAGGGCCACGGAAGGATGTTGCGTGCGACGCATCGGCGGGGGCGGTGTCAGGAAGGGGGCGAAACGGCGCAAAATACCACGAGGGCGGCCCTGCCTGTGAGCGGCAAGGTCCATCCCGTTTCGCTAACGTTCAGGCTCGATCCCCGGAGGCAAGATGCCCAAGGTCAATCGCAAGGACTTCCTCTCGCTGACGGCGGCGATCGCCGGTGCATTCAGCGCACGGAAGCTCGACGCTTCTTCCGCGCCGTCGCCGCGTGTGGCGAGCCCCCTGCCACCCATGCAACAGCGGGGCGGTGGCCTCGAAGCCGATGCCATCATCGTGAACGCCAAGGTCACGACCATGGACCCCGCGCGGCCGCGCGCCGAGGCGGTGGCGATCCGCGAGGGCCGCTTCCTCGCGGTCGGGTCGAACGCCGATATCCGGAACCTCGCCTCGAGTCGCACGCGCGTGATTGATGCCGCCGGTGGTGCACTGCTCCCCGGCTTCATTGACACACACAACCACGCGGGCGGCGCGACGCTGCTGTACGAAACGCTGGTCGGCAACCCGTTCGAGGTCGAGTTCGTCACGATCGCGAGCATCATCGAGAAGCTCCGCGCCAAGGCGCAGCGCCTGCCGGCCGGCGCGTGGGTTGAGGGCTACTTCCACGACGACACCAAGCTCACCGACAAGCGGCAACTCACGCGGCAGGACCTCGACAAGGTGTCGTCTGATCACCCCGTGGTCGTGCGGCACCGTGGCGGTCACACGTCGTTCTACAACACCAAGGCGCTCGAGATGGCCAAGGTGACACGCGAGACACCGAATCCGCCGGGCGGCACGTTCGACAAGGACGCCAGCGGCGACCTCACGGGCCGGGTGACGGACCGTGCAACCGCCGTGTTCGGCGGCGTCGGGACGCGGCAGCGCCCGTCGCCCGAGGAACAGGAGAAGCGTGCCCGGGACGGCATCGCGCACATCTCGAAGGAGTTCGCGCGCTACGGGCTCACCAGCGTGCACCATGAAGGCGGCGATCTCGCCGCCATCCAGGACGTCCGCGCCCGCGGCGACCTGCGCCACCGCGTGAGCTACGAGCCCAGCGGGCGCGTGCTCGATGCCATGATCGCCAATGGCATCCAGACGGGGTTTGGTGACGAGTGGATCAAGTTCGGCGCGACGAGCGAGCACACGGTGGACGGGTCGTTCTCCGAACGCACGATGGCGCTCAGCGTGGTGTACCCGGGGCGCACGGACGGCTACAAGGGCAACGTCACCGAAACGCAGGATGTGCTCGATGCCTGGGTGGAGCGAGTGCACCGCGCCGGCATCCAGGTGAACTGTCATGCCAACGGCGACGTGGCGATTGACAGCTACCTCACCGCGTTTGAGCGGGCGCTCAAGAAGTTCCCGAAAGCGGACTCGCGCCCGAAGATCACGCACTGCACCCTGATCAACGACTCGCTGATCCGCCGGATGAAGGCCCTCGACGCGATCCCGTCGTGCTTCACGACCTACGCGTACTACAACACCGACAAGTTCCCGTTCTACGGCGAAGAACTGATGAAGCGCTCGATGGCGTTTCGCTCGATGCTCGATGCGGGCATCCACGCCGCCGCGGGTTCCGACTTCAGCCCGGGGCCGTTCGCCCCGCTCATGGGCATCCAGGGCATGGTCACGCGGCGTGGCTGGGACAACACGACCTGGGGGCTCAACCAGCGGGTCACGGTGGACGAGGCGATCAAGATCAACACGCTGCACGGCGCCTACGCCTCGAAGGAAGAAGCCATCAAGGGTTCGATCGCGGCCGGCAAGTTCGCCGACTGCGTGCTGCTCGAGAAGGATCCGCATGACGTGGATCCCAACACCATCAAGGACATCAAGATCGTGATGACGATCTGTGGTAGCCGGGAGACGTACCGGGCATGATCCAACGACTTGTCGCATGCACCGCACTGGCCTTCGTGGCCACCGATCTCGCCGCGCAGGGTGCCGCGCCGCATCAGCAGCCGCTCGGCACGATTTCCTTCCCGAACTCCGGCAACGCCGCCGCGCAGGCGCCATTCATCCGCGGCATGCTGCTGTATTACAGCTTCGAGTACGAGCCTGCCGCGACGGCGTTCCAGGAGGCGCAGAAGGCGGACCCGTTGTTCGCACTCGCCTACGCGGGTGAGGCGCTGACGTACACGCATCAGGTGTGGAACCAGCAGAACCTGGCGACCGCGCGCGGCGCGCTCGCCCGGCTGGCGCCGACAGCGGCGGAACGGCGCGCCAAGGCGCGGACGCCTCGCGAGCAGATGTACCTCGACGCCGTCGAGGCCCTCTACGGCGAAGGTTCGAAGCCGAGGCGCGACACGCTCTTCACGCTCGCGGCCGAACGGGCGTCACTCGCGCACCCCAAGGACCATGAAGCGAAGATGTGGCACGCGCTCGGCTTGCTCGGGCTCAACCAGAGCGTGCGTGAGTTCACATCCTATATGCAGGCGGGCGCGCTGGCCGAGGAAGTCCTGCGGGAGAATCCTGACCACCCGGCGGCAGCGCATTTCGTCATCCACGCCTTCGACGACCCTGTGCACGCGCCGCTCGGGCTCTGGGCCGCGCGTGCGTATTCGCGCATCGCACCCGGCTCGCCGCACGCGCTCCACATGACGTCGCACATCTTCGTCGCGCTCGGCATGTGGGACGATGTCATCGCGCGGAACACGACGGCAGCGCACAACCAGTCGCACATCATCCAGGCCGGTCACTACTCGTCGTGGCTCGGCTACGGGTACACCCAAGCCGGGCGGTACGCGGAATCGCGCGCGCTGCTCGACACCGTACGCGCCAACTTCGGCAAGCAGCAGCGGGGCGGGGAGCCGGGGTACATCGTGAACATGCGCGCGAGTTACGTGATTGACGGCGAGCGGTGGACGGACCCCGTCGCGTCGTGGCAGCTCAATATTCCGTTGGGCCAGCAGGTTCCGCTGGCAACCGATGCGTTCGTTGCCGGAATGGTCGCGCTGAAGCGCGGCGACAAGGCGGCGTTGGAGAAGGCGGATCTCGCGGTCGCGACGGCGCATATGCGGGCCTCCGGGACGACCAAGGACGCACTGAACGTGGTGTCGCTCACGCTGAGGGCCGCCACTGCCGCGGTCGACAAGGACTGGGCCGTCGCGGCGTCGCGCGCCCGCGATGCCGCGCTCGTCGAGGCCGGTATGCCATTCGAGTTTGGGCCACCGCAGTTCGTGAAGCCGCCGGAGGAGCTGCACGGCGAGATCCTGCTGGCGGCGGGTCGCGCCGCCGAGGCGCAGGCGGCGTTCACGAGAGCGCTTGCCCGAACACCTGGCCGGACGCGCGCACTCATCGGCCTCGCCCGGGCCGCGCGCGCCGCTGGCGACGCGCAATCCGCGTTGACTGCCGCGCAGCGAGTGCAAGCCAACTGGCACAAGGCGGACGCGGGACTCCCGGAGGCCGCGGAAATGCGCGCCATCGTCGAATCGAAAGGGGCCCGGTGAGGGTCATGTTGCAGCCCGGCGTCAGGTACCTTCACATGGCACTCCGCTAATGGCACTCCGCTAATGACACTCCGCTAATGGCACTCCGCTAATGGCACTCCGCGTCGGCTTCATCGGCTCCGGCTTCAACACCCGCTTCCACATCCAGGGCTGGCGCGGCGTGCGCGAGAGCGCCGTCACCGGCGTGTGGAGCCCCAACCACGTGCGCGCCGCCGAGGCCGCCACGCTCGCGAAGCAGATGGATGTCGGGTTCGCGAAGACGTTCCGCAGCATCGGCGAAATGGTCGCCGACCCCGAAGTGGACGCGATCTGGCTCTGCGGTCCGAACCACACGCGCGTCGAGAACGTCGAGGAGATCGTCCACACCATCGCGAAGGGGCGCGGCACACTCAAGGGCATCGCTTGCGAGAAGCCGCTCGCGCGGAACGTCGCCGAGGCGATCAAGATCCGCGACATGGTCAAGAAGGTCGGCCTGAAGACGGGGTACCTCGAGAACCAGCTGTTCGCGCCGCACGTCGAGGCGGGCAAGAAGCTCCTCTGGGCGCGAGGCGCCGCCACCACGGGCCGGCCCTACCTCGCGCGCGCCGCGGAAGAACACAGCGGCCCACACGCGCCGTGGTTCTGGCAGGGCAGGCAGCAGGGCGGCGGCGTGCTCAACGACATGATGTGCCACTCCGCCCTCGTCGTTCGCTACTTGCTCACCGAACCCGGCCAGCCGCTCTCGACCGTGAAGCCGAAGCGAGTCACCGGTCACATCGCGTCGCTCAAGTGGTCGCGCCCCGCGTACGCGAAGAAGCTCAAGGCCGCGATGGGCTCAGAGGTGGACTACTCGAAGGCACCCGCTGAAGATTTTGCCAGCGTCATGATCGAGTTCGAGACGCCGACGGGCGAACTCGCGATCGGCGAGGCCACGACGAGCTGGAGTTACGTCGGGGCGGGGCTTCGGCTCTCCGCCGAGCTGCTGGGGCCCGAGTATTCGATGAAGTGGAACTCGCTCGACTCCGGCCTGCAGTTGTTCTTCAGCCGCGAAGTGAAGGGTAAGGCGGGCGAGGATCTCGTCGAGAAGCAGAACGCCGAGCAGGGCGTGATGCCGGTGATCCCGGAAGAGTACGGCGCCTACGGCTACACCAACGAGGATCGCCACTTCGTGCGGGTGTTCCTCGGCAAGGAAAAGCCGCTACTCACCTGGGACGACGGTGTGGATGTGGTGCGGATGCTCATGACGGCCTACATGAGCGCCGAGCAGCGGAAGTCGCTGCCGTTCCCGCCGCCCAAACTCGACAAGTTCGTCCCGGCTGTCGCCAAGGGGACGTGGAAGGGGTAGTTCCGGTGAAGCAAACCTGCGTGCCCTGACGCATTTTCAGGCAGGTATCGTAGGGGTCCAGCGAGGCGAGTTCAGCACTCTTACGTCCGCGCCCTGTCTACCTACTACCTACTACCTACTACCTACTATCTAATACCTACTATCTAGACTCATGCCATTCGGTCGCGGATTCTTCCTCGCACTCGCCAAGAGCAGCTACCTCAACAACCATGTCACCAAGTGGGGCTTCGTCCGCCGCGCCACGAGCAAATTCATGCCCGGCGAGGCCCCTGAGGATGCGCTGAACGCGTCCGCGGCGCTCGCCAAGGGTGGCCGCGGCACGATCTTCACCAAGCTCGGCGAGGCAATCACCGCGCCCGAAGAAGCCAAGGCCGTGCGCGATCACTACCTCTGGCTGTTCGACGAGATCAAGAAGCGCGGGCTTCCGGGCCACGTGAGCGTGAAGCCGACGCAGCTGGGCCTCGACATCGCGCCGGATATCTGCGACGCGTACACGAAGGAACTCGCCGCGAAGGCGCAGGCGACGGGCTGCTTCCTCTGGATTGACATGGAAGACTCGTCGTACGTGGATCGCACGATCGCGCTCTACCGGAAGATCAAGACGGAGTTCCCGAAGTCCGGGCTGGCGATCCAGGCGTACCTGTACCGCACGCCGAAGGACGTCGCCGACCTCTTGGACGTGAACCCGGTGATCCGGCTCGTGAAGGGCGCCTACTCCGAACCCCCGCACCTGGCGTACCCGAAGAAGGCGGACGTGGACAACGCGTACTACGACATCTCGGACACGATGCTCCGCGCGGCGGCGGAAGGGAAATGCCTCCCGATCTTCGGCACGCACGACGTCGCGTTGGTCGGCCGGATCATCGCGCGGGCACGGGCGCTCAAGGTGCCGGCCGGGAAGTACGAAGTGCACATGCTCTACGGCGTGAAGGACGCCGAGCAGCAGCGGTTGCGCGCGAGCGGCGAGAGCGTCGTGACGCTGGTTTCGTACGGCACCGCGTGGTTCAAGTGGTACATGCGGCGGCTGGCCGAACGCCCGGCGAACGTCGGGTTCGTGATCCGCTCGATGCTGGGGTAGCGCCGGGCCGGCTGGCGCCGGCCCGGGCCCAACCGGCCTAGCGCGTTTTCGGGGTCTCGCCGAGTTCGCGGCTGAGGTCGCGCATGGCGGCCTCGTAGTACGGGTCAACCGGCGGGAGCGGCTTCGGCTCGTGGATGGTCGGGCGCTTGGGTTCGCGCCGGAACCCGCCGAACACGAGACGGAACACACCCCAGACCACCAGGCCGATCACGGCGACGCGCAGGAGCAGGAACGCGAGTGCCGCCGCCGCGCTGAAGATCCCCAGCGTCATGGCGAGCGCGATCACCGCGACCGGAACCACGATCGCGAGAAGCACCGCCACCTTCATGAGCTTCCAAAGCAGTCGCATGGGTCGAGCCTCCTGACCGGCCCCGTGTTGGATCGGGCCGCGACCCCACTACGGGGGTCAGGCCGCGGTTGATTCAAGGTACACCCGGCTCCCATGGCATCGCCGACGGGCCGGGTGAATCTTCCGCTCAGTCATGGAGCCCACGAAATCGTCCGCCGTGCGCGCGGCCCGGGTCAATGCGTCGGAACTCACGGTTGCCGACCACGACCGGAGCGCGTTCACCTTCACGATCTCGCACGAGGCGGGGTCGGCGCGAGCGGGCGTGTTTACGACGCCCCACGGTCCGGTCGAGACGCCGGCGTTCATGCCTGTGGCAACCCACGGCACTATCCGCGGGCTCTCGATGCACGAAATCCGCGCCGCAGGGGCGCAGATGGTGCTCGCGAACGCGCTGCACCTCTACCTGCGGCCCGGCGACGAGCACGTTCGCGAGGCCGGCGGCGTGCAAGAGTTTTCCCGCTGGCGCGGTCCCATGCTCACGGATTCCGGCGGGTTCCAGGTGTTCTCGCTCGCGAGGAAGCGCACCGTCAGCGAGGCCGGAGTCGAGTTCCGCAGCCCCATCGAAGGCTCGCTGCACCAGTACACGCCGGAAAAGGCGATGCAGGTGCAACGGAACCTCGGTGCGGACGTTGTCATGCAGCTTGACGAGCTGGTCGAGGGTGGAGCGCCACTCGATGTGGCGCGCGCGGCCATGGAGCGCAGCCTGCGCTGGCTCGATCGCTCCCGAGCTGAGCACCAGCGCCTGGTGCGCGAAGATCCCGGGCCAGCGCAAACGCTGTTCCCGATCGTGCAGGGCGGCACCGATGTGGACCTGCGTCGCGCGTCGGTCGCCGGGATCCTGGGCATGGGCGACTGGAAGGGCATCGCGATCGGAGGCGTTTCGGTCGGCGAGCCCAAGCCTGAGTTGCACCGCGTGCTGGAGACCTGCGACCCGATCCTCCCTCGCGCGCTCCCCCGATACCTGATGGGGGTCGGGCATCCCGACGACCTGATCGAGGGAATCCGCCGCGGCGTTGACCTGTTCGACTGCGTGGCGCCCACACGAATGGGGCGCCATGGAACGGCCTTCACGCCGGACGGAACCGAGCAGATCCGCCAGAGCGGCTTCCGGAGCGATCGCCGCGCACTCGTGGAGGGGTGCGGGTGCCCCTGCTGTACGGAGTACGACCGCGCCTACCTGCGCCACTTGTTCGTGAGCGAGGAAATGCTGGGGCCACGGCTGCTGGCCCTGCACAATGTGTGGTTCCTGACGCACCTCGTGATGGACGCCAGGGCCGCGATTCGTACGGGGGCTTTTGCCGGGTGGAGCGCTGACAGGCTCCAGCGCCTCGAATCGGCCGCTGGTGCAACGCGGAGCGGGTGAATAGCGTAGCTATGGATGCTGTACGCGTCCTACCGCCCCAAACACCCTCACCGGTGATGACACGATGATCTTACGAACCCTCCCCCTCGCCGCCCTCGCCGTGGCGATGGCTGGCTCGCTCGAAGCGCAGGACCCGATGGCCGGCCACGCCATGCACGGCATGTCCAAGATCGTGGTCCCACCCGGCGCTCGGTACGTGGCCGCCGACGTCGAGTTCATGCAGGGCATGATCGCCCACCACGCGCAGGCGATCGTCATGTCACGGCTCGCCGAATCGCGAAAGGCGAACCCGCGCCTGCTCAAGCTTGCCCAAAAGATCGACCAGTCGCAGATGCCCGAGATCCTGCAGATGCAGGGCTGGCTGCGTTACTACAAGCAGGAAGCGCCGGACACGTCCTCGTGGCGCAACATGAAGATGGCCGGCATGCTCGATGACAAGCAGTTGAAGGAACTCGAGGATGCGCGGGGCGTGGACTTCGACCGCGCGTTCCTGAACTACATGATCATGCACCACGAAGGTGCGCTGCAAATGGTCGCCGACCTGTTCGCGGCGCCGCGCGGCGGTCAGGAAGTGGATGTCGGCATCTTTGCCAACGATGTCGTAACCGCGCAGACCGCCGAGATCGGCGTGATGCGCGCGATGCTCGCGCAATTGCCCGTCAAGCCATAGCCTCCCGTCTCCCAACCCCGGAGTTGTCCGTAATGCGCAAGTTTCTTGCCCTCCTCCTCCTCACGGCCGCGGGCTCGGCCCTCTCGGCACAGACGTACCCCTCGACTTCCGATCCGCGCACCGGCCTGAAGTTCGGCAAGGGTGACAGCGCGGGCGTCGCGG
>VGVM01000022.1 GCA_016874035.1 Gemmatimonadota bacterium | reverse complement strand
TTGATGGTCTTGATGGGCATGGTCGTTCTCGTTGCGCCCGCGTGGGCGCAGCAGAAGGCCGTGTCCGGCAGGGTGACGAACGAATCGGGACAGCCGATGGTCGGCGTCCAGGTCGGCGTCAAAGGCACGAACATCGGCACCCTCACCACGGACGCCGGGGCGTACACGCTCCGTGCTTCGGTCGGTCAGGTGCTGATCTTCCGGCTGATCGGCAACGAGTCTGTCGAGCGTGTGGTCGGCGCGGACAACACGATCGATATCCAGCTGAAGCGCATCGCCATGATGCTGGACGCCACGGTCATCTCCGCCCTTGGCGAGACCTCCGTGCGCCGATCCATCGGTGTCGCCCAGCAGACCGTCCCGGGCGCGGAAATCGCCCAGACGCAGCGCGAGAACTTCGTCAACTCGCTGCAGGGCCGCGTGGCCGGCGTCGAGGTGACGAGCAGCTCGGGTGTCCCCGGCGCATCGAGTTCGATCACGATCCGCGGCGTCAGCTCGATCTCGAGCAGCAACCAGCCGCTGTTCATCGTGGACGGCCTGCCGCTCGACAACAAGACGATGAACACGAACGTGCTCGCGTCCGACGCTCCCGGTTCGACCACGGCGCTCAACAACCGCGGCGTGGACTTCACGAACCGCGCGGCCGACATCAACCCGGACGACATCGAGTCGCTCGTCGTGCTCAAGGGCCCGGAAGCATCGGCCCTCTACGGCATTGACGCCGCGAACGGCGCGATCGTGATCACCACGAAGCGCGGCAAGGCCGGCATCGGCGGGCTCGAGTACAGCAACAGCTTCCGTATCGAGACGCCGCGCGCCGAACCCGAGGTGCAGCGCGTGTACGGTCCCACCTCGATCTCCAGTGGGGTACAGGGTTCGTTCTTCTACTTCGGCACACCGTATGCGCCCGGCACCACCTTCTACAACAACGTGGACGGGTTCTTCAAGTCCGCGCTGACGCAGAAGCATTCGCTCACCTTCAGCGGCGCCGCACCGGACGGCAAGATCAACTACCGCGTCGCCGGAAGCACGGACAAGGTGAACGGCGTGGTGCCAAACAGCTTCCTCACCAAGTACAACCTCACGGGCGCGTCGGCGGCGCAGGTCACCAACTGGCTCAAGGCCGACCTGTCGATGGCGTACTCGTACAGCGACAACCGTCAGTCATTCAAGGGCACGGATGGTCCGCTCCTCGGGCTGCTGATGTGGCCGGCCACCGACAATGCCAAGGACTGGCTGACGCCTGCGGGGACCCGGCGCCGCATCACCTCGCTTGCCGCTACCGGCGAGACGGACAACCCGTACTTCAACGTCAACAAGAACACCAACGACACCAAGACGAACCGGCTCATCACGAACCTCGGTGTCGTACTGACCCCGTTCGGCTGGGGCAACATCAAGTCGAACATCGGGTTCGATTCGTACACCGCCGGCACGATGCTCGCCCGTCACCCGGAGAGCATCTACAGCCAGAGCACCAACGGCGTTCTCGACCAGTCCACCGACTTCACGCGGAACCTCACCGCGCAGACGCTCCTGAACGTGAACCGCCGGCCGCTATGGCGGGATTTCGCGATCAGCGGGCTCGTCGGGCACCAGGTGCAGCAGCTCAAGTCGTCGTACGATGCGCTCAAGGGCCAGGACTTCCTCGACCCGAACTTCGTGTCCATCAACAACACGAACCTGCGCTTCAACCGCACGACCATTCAGCAGCGTCGCCTCGTGAGCGCGTTCGCGCAGGCAACGCTCGACTACAAGAACTACCTCTACGTGAACGTCACGGGGCGCAACGACTGGACCTCGACGATCCCGGCGGAGCGGAACTCGTTCTTCTACCCCTCGATCTCCACCAGCTACGTCTTCTCGGATGCGTTCCCATCCGTGAGCGAGTTCATGACGGGCAAGGTGCGCGCGGCCTGGGCCGAGGTCGGCCGCGATGCCCGCCCGTATGCGTACCGCCCCTCGCTCGAGTTCAAGGCCACGTCGTTCGGCGGGTATGGCTACGGGTTCACCGGCCCGAACCTCGCGCTCAAGCCGGAGTTTGCGCGCTCGTATGAGTTCGGCGCCGAGCTCGGCTTCCTCGACGACCGCCTCGGGCTCGACATCACCTGGTACCGCAAGCAGACGAGGGACCAGATCGTCAACGACATCCGCGGCAGCTACGGCACGGGCTACATCCTCTTCAACCTGAACGGCGCCGAGACGCGCAACCAGGGCTGGGAAGTCACGCTGCGCGGCACGCCGATGTCGAAGCCGGTGCTCTCGTGGGATGTCATCGTGAACTTCGACCGCAGCAAGGGCGAAACCATCAAGCTCCCCAACGAGCTTCCGGAATCCTACGTGTCGGACACCTGGCTCTTCGGCAACGTGCGCAATGGCACGGCACCGGGCGCCTCGACGCGTTCGCTCACCGGCCTGTTCTACCTGCGCAACAACCAGGGCGAGATCCTCATTGACCCGACCACGGGCCTTCCGATCCGCTCGACGCTCTTCATTGACGCGGGCTACGATCGCCAGCCCGAATGGACGATGGGCGTCACGAACATGTTCCGGCACGGCGCATGGTCGCTCAGCTTCCTGCTCGACTTCCGGAAGGGCGGCGACGTGTTCAATGCCACGCAACAGTTCCTCACCGCGCGTGGCCTCAGCATGCGCACGCTGGACCGCGAGCAGCCCCGCGTGGTCAAGGGTGTGCTGCGTGACGGCAAGGAGAACAGCGCAACACCGACGCCGAACAACATCGTCGTGATTCCCGCGGTGCAGACGAACTACTACACGTCCATCAGCGAAGAGCTCTTCATCGAGAAGGACATCAACTGGCTCCGTCTCCGCGACGTCACCGTGCAGTACGAGATGCCCGGCCGCTACCTCAAGGCGCGCGACGTGCGGCTCTTCATGACCGCGACCGACCTCTTCCTGATCACCAACTACTCCGGCCTCGACCCGATCGTCAACGGCAACTCGGCGGCGGTGGGTGGTTCTGGAGCCTCCGGCATCGATTTCGGGAACTTCCCCATGCCGCGCGGCATCAACTTCGGCATCAAGACCCGGTTCTAACCATGAAAAAACTCCTCCATGGCGCCGCATTTGTCGGCGCACTCGTCCTGGCTCCGGGGTGCAAGAACTTCCTCGACGTCAACGAGAATCCGAACGCACCGCAGACCGTGTCGGCGAACCTGTATCTCGCGCCGATGCTGCACTGGATGGTCACGTCGCCCCAGTTTGACGGTCGCTTTGTCGGCCGCTACACGCAGCAGTGGACGCTGCCGGGCACGGCACTTTCCACCTGGGATCGCATGGGCTACGACGCCTCCAGCGATAACGGCGGCCAGCAGTGGCGAGACGTGTACTGGACCTTTGGCCAGAACCTCGTGGACATGATGCGGATCGCCGAGGCCGAGGAACGCTGGGACGTCCTTGGCGTTGGTTACATCCTCAAGGCTTGGGGCTGGCAAGTCAACACGGACTTGAGCGGCGAGATCATCGTGAAGGAAGCGATCGACCAGACCAAGTTCATCTTCAACTATGACACGCAGGAGTACGCGTACAGCGAAGTCCTGCGCCTGCTCGGCGAAGCGATCACCAACCTGCAGCGCACCGACGGTGCGGTGAACGCAGCCTACCTGGGTCGCACTGACAAGATCTACAACGGCGACCGCACCAAGTGGCTGAAGCTCGCGTACGGCATGCGCGCGCTGGCGCTCAACCACTACAGCAACAAGTCCAGCTACAAACCCGCCGACGTGATCGCGGATGTGAACCGCTCGCTCGCCGGCAACGCCGACGATCCGTTGCTTGCCTACCCGGGCACCGTGAACGACGACATGAACTTCTGGAGCCGGACGCGCAACAACATCACGAACTACCGGCAGACGCAGTTCGTCGTGAACCTCATGAACGGCACGGCATTCGGCGGCGTCGTGGACCCCCGCATGAGCCGGATGTTGGCGGCGTCGCCCGACGGGCTCTACCGCGGCCTAAACATCAACGTCGTGGGCTTCGGCGCACTTACCGCCACGCAGCAACCGAACAACTTCTTTGGGTACGCCGGCACGGGCGGGCTCACGCTCCCGGCCCGCTACATCTTCGCCGAGAAGTCAAAGCTGCCGGTCATGACGTACTCGCAGCTCCAGTTCATCAAGGCGGAAGCGGCCTACAAGATGGGCGACAAGGCCACCGCCCTTGCCGCGTACCTCAACGGCGTGTCGTCGCACATTGACTGGGTAAATGCGCGCAACCTCGACGCCGGCCAGACACCCACGCAGATCACCGCGGCCGAGAAGGCGGCGTTCCTCGCGGCACCGGCGATCGTGCCCGCCTCGGCGAATGCACTGACGCTGACCCAGATCATGTCGCAGAAGTACATCGCGCAGTGGGGCTGGGGCCACAACGAGATCTGGATGGACATGCGCCGCTACAACTACACGAACCTCGACCCGGCAGGCGCGGCCCAGGTGTTCCCAGGGTTCGCGCCACCGACCAGCCTGTTCGGCGACAATGGCGGCAAGCTCGCGCACCGAATCCGGCCACGATACAACTCGGAGTACGTGTGGAACCGGGCGTCCCTCGACGCCATCGGCGGGCTTGCGCTCGACTACCACACGAAGCCGCTCTGGATCACTCAACCGTAAATGACTTCCATGATTCGATATCACTTTCTCGCGGCGCTCGCCGCGGTCGTTGCACTCTCGGCCTGTGAAAAGGTCCAGGTGCAGGACATTACCGGGCCGGTGGCCGAGTCCCGCGTCCGATTCTTCAACTTCGGCATCAATGCGCCGTCGGTAAACTTTTTCGCCAACGACGTGAAGATGACGGCCGTCCTCTCCGCCACGGGCGCCGAGTCGAACAACGGCGTGGCGTACGGGAGCGTCGGCGCGAGCGGCCTGTACTCGGCCATTGCGCCCGGCGCATACACGTTCAGCGGCAAGATCACTGCGGTTACCGACAACGGACTCGGCATCGCATCGGTGCCGGCAACGCTCGCTGCCGGAAAGATCTACTCGCTGTATCTGAGTGGGTTCTACAACACCGCCACGAAGATGGTCGAGGGCTTTGTGGTCGAGGATGACTACGCCAGCGCCATTGACTACACGCAGGCGTATGTCCGGTTCGTCAATGCGAGCCCGAACTCGCAGGCCATGACGCTGTATGGCCGCAACACGACGACCGCGGCGGAGGCGGCCATCGGTGCCGCCGTGGCCTACAAGGGCGCCGGCGCCTTTACGGCGGTGGCCCCGGCGGTGTACGACCTCGGCACGCGGCTGAGCGGCGTGACCACCAACGCCATCAGCCGCACGGCCGTCAGCTTCGTGGCCGGCCGTGTGTACACGATTACGGCGCGCGGTGACATGACCGTGACCTCCACCACGGCCACGAACCGCCCCTTCCTCGACAACACGGCCAATCGGTAGCCGGTCGTAAGTTCGCGTAACGCAGGAAGCCCCCGGCGAATCGCCGGGGGCTTCCTTTTTTCCATGGACGGGCGCGGCGCTACGCCGGGGCCATCTCCGGCGGCTTGCCCATCTCACGCAGATAGCGGAAATGCGATGCGATCGCGGCGCGGAACGACGGGTGCGTGTAGTACCCGACATTGTGCGCCCGGCAGGTCTGTTCGACGATCGGCGCGATGTCCGGATAGTGCTGGTGGCTGACGCTCGGAAACAGGTGATGCTCGATCTGGTAGTTCAGGCCGCCAAGGTACCAGGTCCAGAACCGGTTCCGGGGCGCGAAGTTCACCGTCGTCTCCGCCTGGTGTGCGGCCCATTCATTCTGGATTCGCTCCTCGGGAGCGCCCGGTGGCGGCGGTACGAAGTCGGCCTCTTCCACCGTGTGCGCCATCTGGAACACCACTGACGTGATTACGCCGAGGATTGCGTTGGTCACGAGGTACATCGTCAGGACCGTACCGAACGAGTGGAACATCAATGGAATCACGAGAAAAATCGTCGCCCACGTCGCCTTGCCCACGAAGAACAGTACGAGCTCCATTCCCTTCGGCCGCGGAATCTGGCGGGGTCCGATACGCCCGAGGATGATGTCCTTGAAGTCGTCAACAAGCTGCCACTTGAGGGTGGTCAGACCGTACAGACCCCACAGGTAGTACTGCTGAAGGCGATGGAATCCGTAGTGCTTCTGCTGCGGGGCGAGTCGGGCCAACGGCCCGACGTTGATGTCGTCGTCCACGCCCGGAACGTTTGTCCACCCGTGGTGGAGCACGTTGTGCTTCCAGTGCCAGCAGTAGGAGCTCGCGCCCATGATATCGAACACGAACGCCATACCGCGGTTCACTGCGGCATTCCCCGAGTAGCTCCCGTGCCCGGCATCGTGGGGGATATTGAACCCGATCCCCGCGATTGCCGCGGCCATCAGTGCCGAGCTGAGCAACGCCTGCCACCAGCTGCTGCTGATGAAGACGAGCGCCGTGTAGGCCAGGGCCAGCCATGCCAGCAGGATGGCCGTCTTCCGGTACATCGCCAACGGGGCCCGGATAGGCTTCCCGCAGTTGTCGAGGTACTCGTAAACTTTTTTGTGCAGTTCCTTCCGGAAGTCCGACCGGACACCGAACTTGATAGGCACTGAAAGCATCCGCCAAAGGTAGCGGTCCGGCAGGCGATGCACCTATCGGACCCCCTTTTGGCATAGCTCGCCTGACCCTCGAACACGTCCCGAAGAGGTCCCCCTCCATGCCACTGCGTTCGAGTCGCCATTGGACACACCCGCGCGGCGCGCGCCTGGCCGCCCTGCCATTCCTGCTGCTGGGCATGGGAATCCCGGGTAGCCTCAGGAACCCGGCCCAGGGCACCCAGCCCGCCACTGTCACCATCCTCGCCGGGACGCTGCTCGACGGCCGTGGCGGCGCGCGCCGAAATGTCGCGATTTCCGTGCGGGGTACGACGATCATCTCCGTTACACCTGCCCGAACCGGTCAGGCGGTCACGTATGACCTATCCGGGAAGACGGTCCTGCCGGGCTTCATTGATACGCACGTTCACATGGACTCGCACTTCGGGCGCGACGGTCGCGCGGACAACTGGGGCGAGACTCCGGCGCAGCGCCTTCACGCTTCGGCCGACAACGCGTACGCCACGCTCATGGCCGGGTTCACTACGGTCCAGTCCATCGGGGCGGCGAGCGATACCGAACTCCGCGCGATGCTCGACCGCAGCGACCGTTTCGGGCCACGCATCGTCAGCTCGCTCGGCTCGTTCAGTGACACCAGTCGCACGCCGGAACAAATTCGCGAATGGGTTCGCGCGCAGGCCGCACGCGGCGCGGACGTGATCAAGGTCTTCGCCTCGAAGAGCATTCGGGAAGGCGGTGGCCAGACGCTCTCCGATGCCCAGATCGAAGCCGCCTGCAGTGAGGCACGTACGCTCGGCAAGCGGACCTGGATCCACGCACACGCCGCGTCCGCCGTGCGGGCCGCGACGCTCGCGGGCTGCTTCGCGATCACCCATGGCAGCCAGGCCACGGATGCCGAGCTCAAGCTCATGGCCGAGCGCGGCACATTCTTCGAGCCCAACATCGGGCTGGTCACGCAGAACTACCTCGAGAACAAGCCCCGGTACCTGGGGATCGGCAACTACGACGAAGCGGGCTTCAAGTTCATGGAGGACGGCATCCCGCTCAAGCTCGAGATGTTCAAGCGGGCCATGAAGATCCCCGGGCTCAAGCTGCTGGCGGGCACGGATGCGACCGCCGGCGCGCACGGCCAGAATGCTCGCGAGGCGATCTACCGTGTGCACGTCGCAGGCCTTCAACCGAGCGAGGCAATCCTGCAGATCACCTCGCGCGCGGCCGAATCGCTCGGGATGAAGGATCGTATCGGCGCGATCGCGCCGGGGCTCGAGGCGGATATCGTCGCGCTCGACGCCAATCCGCTGGCCGACATCACGGCGCTCAGCAAGGTCGCGTTCGTGATGAAAGGCGGCCGCGTCGCGAAGGGCCTGATGGCCAACGGATTTGAACGCGTGCAACCGTCGGTGTTCACCGGCGGCACGGCGCTCGTCGGCACGCTCGCGGATTTTGACGGCGACGGACGCACCGACTTCTTCGTCGGCATGAATGGCGAGGCGAACAAGTTGTACCGGAACGAGCCGAGCGGCTTCCGGAATGTTGCGGCAGACGTCGGCGTCGCCGATGCGCGCGCGACTCGCGCCGGCGCGTGGGGCGATTTCGACACCGACGGCGACATGGATCTCATCGTCGGGTTCATTCCCGACACCGGTGCGACCAAGCGCCCGATCCTTCGCTTCTACAGGAACACAGGCGGACGCTTCGCTGACGCGACCGTTGCGCTCGGCCTCACAGACGTTGTGACCGGCGCGGTACGACAGTTCTCGATCCTCGACTATGACGGTGACCGCGACAACGACCTCTTCGTCGCGTGGCGTGACCGCGCCAACATGCTGTTTCGCAACGACAACGGGCGGTTCCGCGACGTGGCCGCGGAGCTCGGACTCGCCGACCCACGCAAGACCGTCGGCGCCGTGTGGTTCGATTTTGACCAGGACGGATGGCTCGACCTCTACGTGGCAAACCAGGACGGCGATGCGAACGGCATGTTCCGGAACGATCGCGGCCGGTTCACCGACGTCGCGGCGTCACTTGGCTTGGCCGGCGGCGGCCGCCCGCTCGGCGATCCGCTGCGCGGCTCCGTGCGTCCGTGCGCGGCGGACGTGGACGGCGATGGGAGGCTCGATATCATCACGGCGAACTACGGAAAGAACGGCGTGTTGCTCAATCGCCCTGCTGGGTTCGAGGATGTGTCCGCTGCATGGGGGATCGCGCTCGACTCGCGCTACGACACCTGCGCGCTCGATGACTTCGACAACGACGGCCGGATTGACCTGTACGTCAACGGAACCTGGACCACGAACATCAGCTACCCGTCGTACCTCTTCCGGAACACGGGTGCGACGTTCGAGCACGTGACGCCCGCCAGCCTTCCCGTCGTTGCGGACCACGGTGCGGCATGGGCCGACCTGGACGGCGACGGCTGGCTGGATCTCGCGCTGATTGCGGTCGCCCCGCCGGGCATGCACGGTGTGTGGCGCAACGTTCCGCCGCGGAGCTCGAGGCGTCAGGCGCTGTTTGTTCGCGTACTCGACGCCGCTGGGCGCGCGACGCGCGCGGGCGCCGAAGTGCGCGTGTATGCAACCGGCACACGCCGCCTGCTTGGCACTCGCCTGCTCGACTCCGGCTCAGGGTACAATTCGCAGAACGACCTTCCGGTGCACTTCGGGTTGCCGGTGGGTGCACGCGTGGATGTCGAGGTGACCTGGCCAAGTGGCGGCGCCCGCGTTCCGGTGATCCGACGCGGTATTGACCCCGCGTCGCTCAAGGGCAAGGCGCTCGAGGTTCGGCCCGAACCATAGCCGTTAGGATCCGATACGTCGGAAGCACTTCAGCTTTGAGGGATCGTATGTCACAGCTTCACGAAGTCGTCATCGTCTCCGCCGTCCGCTCTGCCGTCGCCCGAGGCAAGAAGGATGGATCGCTCGCCAGCACGCACCCGATTGACCTGTCGGCCGCGGTGATGCGCGCCGCGGTCGCGAACGTGCACTCCGAACGTGGGGCGTTTGATGCCGGCATGCTGGACGACGTGCTCTGGGGCTGCGCGATGCCCGAGGGCTCGCAAGGTCTCAACCATGCGCGCCTTGCGGTGCTCCGCGCCGAGTTTCCGGTTGGCGTGAGCGCGGCAACGGTCAACCGGTTCTGCTCGTCGGGACTCCAGACCGTCGCGATGGGTGCGCAAGCGATCATGAGCGGCATGAATGACGTGGTGCTCGCAGGCGGCGTCGAGATGATGAGCCAGGTGCCGATGTCGGGTTATCACACGCGACTCCACCCCGACATGGCGGAGGACATGATCGGCATGGGGTTCACGGCCGAGCGCGTGGCGCAGCGCTGGGGCATTTCGCGCGATGCGCAGGATGCGTTCGCGGCTGAGTCGCACCGGAAGGCCGCCGCAGCCAAGTCACGCGGGGCCTTTCAGGGACAGGTCGTGCCGATCTCCGTCTCGCGCGAACGATGGGAAGGCGCGAAGAAGACGCAGACAGTTGCCGTGTTCGACACGGACGAACTCGTCCGCCCGGACACGACGGCCGAAGGCCTCGCGAAGCTCAAGCCGGCATTCAGCGCCAAGGGCACGGTGACCGCGGGCAACGCGAGCCCGTACTCCGATGGCGCCGCGGCCGTGCTTCTCATGAGCGCCACGCGCGCGCAGGCGCTCGGCGTGAAGCCGCTCGCGCGCTTCGTGTCGTTCGCGACAGCCGGCGTGGATCCCGACGTCATGGGCGTTGGCCCCGTGACGGCCGTTCCCAAGGCACTGAGTCGCGCAGGGCTGCAGTTGGGCGACATGAAGCTGATCGAGTTCAACGAGGCCTTTGCCGCGCAGGCACTCGCGGTCATCAAGGACCTTGGCATGGACACGACCCGCGTGAACGTGAATGGCGGCGCGATCGCGCTTGGTCATCCGCTCGGCGCCACCGGCGCCAAGCTCACCACTCAGCTCATCCACGAGCTCGGCGCACGCGGCGGCGGGCTGGGAATGGTGACCATGTGCATCGGCGGCGGGATGGGCGCCGCCGGCGTGTTCGAGGTGATGGCGGCGTAGGGCGCCGGCGCAGCCCCGCCCCTAGCAGTTCCCCACCGGCCGCTCCTTCTTCGCGGCCTGCCCTTCCAGCTGCCACTGGATGAAGTCGCCCGCGTACTGCGCAAATTCCTTGTGCGGCATGTATACGTCGCCGGCTGCACAGCGATTGGTGATACGGATCGCACCGGGACCCTTGGAACCCTGTGGCGCGACGAAGTTCACCGCCAGTGCGGACATGGCCGTGCAACTCATGTCCGTGTTTAGCCCGGCCATCGCATCGCACATGCTCCGCGGCCGCATCTGGGGACGCAGGTTCATCACCAGGGCGCCTTCGACCGGCGTGTCGCTCAGCCGAAACCCGTTGGCCGTCATCACGCTCCGGAAACGCGCCGCAAAATCGTCCGCCGAGCCGTACCGTCGGTCGTACGGATAATCGGCCGCGCTTTTTCCGCTGCCCCAGTCAATCACCAGTACGCACAGCGCCGCCTTGCACGGCGTGTCCTGTGCGCTGGCTGGTGACGCGCTCAGGGCGCCTACCCCGGCCGCCACGATGGCGGCCGAAAACACGTGGTTCATGCGCATATATCTCCCCCGTTGAACTCGGGCGACGCAGGGTCGAGGACGACTCAGCAGCGGCCGGATGGTTTGTTGGCCTTCTTTGCGGATCCTTCGAGCGAATACCAGATCGTCTCACCAACGTAGGTGCCGAACTGCTTCATGGACATCACCGCCTCCGACGCACCGCAGCGGTTGATCAGCCGTGTCGCCGTAGGGAGCTTGACGGAACTGTCCGAACTTGCGAGCGTGATGATCGCCTCGCCGATCGTGGCACAGCTGCGATCCGGCGTGGTTCCGGGCATGTCGTCGCACAGGACTCGGGTCTTGTAGGTCGCCTTGATCCGTACCGCCACGGCCGCGCCGTCGCCGCCGACCGCTTGCATGTTGTGGCCTCCCAACGCGGCACGGATGGCTTTATCGAATTCCGCCGACGAGCCGTACTTCCGGTCCGGCGGCATGTCCATGGGGCTTTGACCGACTCCCCAGTCAATCACCATCTGGCAGCCGATCTCGCGGCACGGGACGCCCGCCGCGCTGCCCGCTTGTCCCATCGCCGGTGTGCCCACGAGGGAGCACAGCCCGATAAGCGTCGCCGTATGCCATACCGCAACTCGCATGGTTCCTCCAAACTCCAGTGCACGGGACCCGACCGATCACACCGAGCGGCACCGGAAAAGCTACTGCAACTGTCCCCACGCAATTACCCCGCGATGACCCATATGACCTATATGACCCGGCACGCACTGATTCGCCGCCTGACAGAGCTCTGGCACGGCGATCCATGGTATGGCAGCTCGAGTGATGCAATCCTTGCCGGAATCGCTGCGCGCGATGCGGCACGCAGCGTGGACGCTCGCACACATACGATTTGGCAGCTGGTGCTGCACATGACCGCCTGGACCACGGAAGTCACCGCTCGCCTCGGTGGTGCACGCGCTGGAACTCCCGCAGTGGGCGATTGGCCGCGGATTCCGGCGGCGGCAAGCATGCCGGACTCAGCGGCCGCCCAGGAGGCTTGGACAGAGACCTTGGCGTCGCTCGCCGAAGCCCGTCGAGCGCTGATCTCGGCGATCGAGAGCGCGACCGACGAAGACTGGGTTCGCCCCGTCGTTCGCGGTGACGGAGAGTCGGCATCGTTACGGTCTCGCGCGGAGACCACCTCAGGACTGGCCGATCACGACATCTACCACCTGGGGCAGATCGCACACATCAAGCGCGCCATTCCGTCCTGACCACTGGCGCCTGTTCCACGGCGCGGGCATATTGACCGGATGCGGTGAGCGCCGCGTAGCGGGCGCGGCGATCCGTCGGACACGACTGCCGCTCGACCAGTCCGCGTTTCGCCAAGCGGTCCACGAGGAAGGTCGTTCCGCCGCTCGACACGAGGACCTTGCGCTGCAGCTCGCCCAGCAACATCGGGCCCTTGTGGAAGATGGCCTCCAGGATCGCGAACTCGGCCGGCGTCAGGTCGTTCGCGGCGATGTCAATTCGCGACAGCTCGGCGGCGGACTCGAACGCGCGCGCCAACGTCACCCACAGCTTGAGTGCGGTCGCGGTCGCGGTGCCTTCTCCCGGAAGTGTCGTGCGCGGCTTTCGGGCCATCCCGGGAAACTATGGCCGCGTGACCGCACGGAGGTAGTTACGCCGCCATTATGCCCGGAACGGCCTCCCATCCGGGCGATCGCGAGGGTTACGCGGCCACCGGAAAGGCGCGAAGTTGACGCATCGATCATCGCCCGATCGCTACACGGAGAACCGCCCAATGACAGCCCGCGTTGCACGCCGCGCCTCCAGGGTTCGCGCTCTTCACGCGACGCTGCGCCTTGCGTTCGCTGGTGTGCTTGGCGCCACGCTGTGTGTCTCAAGCGCCCGCGCCCAAGCCACCCTGCCTGACCGCTACGCCGATTCCACCTTCTGGCGCCTGATCAACGACCTGTCGGAACCCGGCGGCACGTTCCGCTCGGACAACCTGCTCTCCAACGAAACGTCGTATCAGTGGGTGGTGCCTGCGCTCCAGCTCCTGCACCGGCCTGACGCCGTGTACCTCGGCGTCGCCCCGGAACAGAACTTCACCTTTATCGCCGGCCTCCGGCCGAAGGTGGCGTTCATCATTGACATCCGTCGCGGCAACCTGCTCGCGCACCTGATGTACAAGGCGCTCTTCGAGATGTCGGACAACCGCGTTGATTTTGCGTTCCGGCTCTTCGGGCGCGCCAGGCCCAGCACACTTCCGGGTAGCGCAAGCGTCGAGGAACTGTTCACGGTCATCGGAACGGCGCCACGGGACAGCGGGATCACGCGCCGGACGCTCAGCGCCATTCACGATCGCCTGATCAAGACGCACGGCTTCCCCCTCAGCACCGAGGACACCTCATACATCGGGTACGTGTACGAGTCGTTCACGATGGCGGGCCCGGGAATCCGCTACAACATGGGTGGCGGGTTTGGCGGTGGCTTCAGCGGCGGCGGCCGTCGCGGATTCGGGGGAATGCCGAACTATGCCGACCTGATGCTGGAAACCGATTCCCTGGGCGCCAAGCGCTCGTACCTCGCCACGGACGAGAACTACCGCATCATCAAGGACATGCAGGACCGGAACGTCATCATTCCGTTCACCGGCGACTTCGCCGGTCCCAAGGCGCTCCGGGCATTCGGGCAGTACGTGAAGGATCACAAGGCCACTGTCGCGGCGATCTACGTCTCGAACGTCGAGCAGTATCTCTTCCAGGACCCGTCCAACTGGAAGCGCTATTACGAGAACGTTCGAGCGCTCCCGACGGATTCCACGACGGTCTTCATTCGTTCCGCAAGCCAGGGCTACGGCGTACGCATGCAGAGCGTGAACTCGCGACAGAACGAACTGCTTTGTCCCGTCAGCGCACACATGAAGGGGTTCGACGAAGGCCGGATCCTCTCGTACTACGACGTGTTCCAGTTCTGTCGGTAGGCCCGCTGCCGGCGACTGCGTCCTAGTGGCGCGTCTTCGGGGTTCGGCGCTTCCTGCCCTGGTCAATGAAGGTCGCCACCCGCTGCCGTGTGCGGTCCACCGTCAGCTGCGTGACATCGGGACGGCCATAGTGGCCGGCCGCGTCGAAGTTCTGTCGCTCCTCTCGCACGCGCCGATGGTCGATCGTGCGCACGATCAGTGCCTCCCGCCCCGTGACCGGCGGAACGATCCACTCGCCGTCGGGGCCAGCGATCCCGGAACCCCCGTTGGCGGACATCGCCGGTATGGCTCGCCGCACGGCCGCAGCGTGAGGCACCGAGGCGGGAACATCACGCCGCCGCATGAGGGTTGAAGCCGCAAGCACGTAGCTCCGTCCTTCGCGCGCGGCAAACCGCGTGATATCGCGCGTGTTGTAGTCACTCCCCGGCCAGGAGGCGACATGCAGGTCTTCGCCCTGCGCATACAGCGCCGTGCGCGCCAGCGGCATCCAGTTTTCCCAGCAGTTCAGCCTGCCGAGCGTGAAGGCGCCGAGCGGATGTGTGACCAACCCATGCCCGTCGCCCGGCGACCACGAGAGTCGCTCCTCGTACGTCGGCATCAGCTTCCGGTGGACGCTCTCGATCCGCCCCGCCGCGCTGACGTACATCAGCGAACAGTACACGCTGTGCCCACCGCGATCGCGCGGACGTTCAATGGTGCCGAGCACGATCGCGATCTTGCGCCGTCGCGCGAGCGCACAGAGCGGGTTGAGGTCGCCGCGATCCGCGTCCACCGCCTGGTCGAGATAGTGCGCGTGCAGCGTCTTCTGGAGCGGCGAGTTGAACCGCGCGCCGTCTGTATGCTCGATCCACCAAGGGTAGCCCGGCACCAGTGCCTCACCGAACGCGACGAGGCGCGCGCCTCGATCGGCTGCCCGGCCGACCCAGCGCTCCACCTTGCGCAGCGTGCGTTCGCGATCGAGCCAGACCGGCGCAATCTGGGCGATCGCGACCGTGAGCAGGTCCGGCGATCGGGTGGAACTCATGTGCGCGGGTATCCGGCGACGGGTCCCATCGGGTGTTTCGCTCCGCGAGAAAGGCGGTCAACCATCGTGATCACGCGCTTCGCGCGCGTCTCCGGACGCTTGCACTCAATGACCACGCGAACGTACAAGCGCCGGTATCCGGGCGCGAGTGTCTTCCAGAATATCGCGGCCTTCGCGCTCCTTGCGATGGCGGCCGCGAGGTCCTTCAGCGCGACGGTCGTGGTCGTCGTACGACGGCGGTGCTTGACATGGAATGCCTTGGCTGCGCGCGCGCCCGGGATGTGCACCCCGCCGGCGGGAGTCATCTGGCCCGCCGCGATCAGGCGCTTGACGCGATCGAGGTTCGGCGTTGACCAGTTGCTGCCGGGCTGTCGAGGCGTGAAGCGCTGCGCAAAGCGGTGCTCGTCGAGCGTCTTCACGATCGAGTCAATCCACCCGAAACACAGTGCCTCCTCAACCGCTTCGCCGTACGGGATCCGCGGTTTTCCGCTCGCCGCCTTGTAATACACCAGCCAGATCTCGGACTTCCGTGCGTGGTGCTTCTGGAGCCACGCACGCCACGCGGGGCGCGTGTGGACGTACAGCGTCGTCGTGATCTCCATGCTGCCCTGAATCTTACGAGCCGTCCGCCGTGATGCGTACCACGGCCTGCCGACTCATCTCCCGCTCGTGGCCTTCCGATGCGCGACGCTCCTGCAACCGGGGTTGCGCAATGCGGCCCTAACCTCGATGATATGACACCCCCGGGGCGCCCCCACCCGTCCTCGGTTCGTCGGGAACCCTGCCTGAAGGGAGACATGCTGTTTCGCCCACGCCCGCACGTGCGGGCACTCGCGGCAATTGCAGGCGTAGCGGTCGTTGCCTTTGGGACACCGAGCCGCGGTCTGGAAGCACAGGTGCGCAAGATCACCTACACGGACACGCGGCTTAAGAACGGCCTGCGGGTCATCGTGGCGGAGGACCAATCCGCGCCCGTGTACTCGATCGCCATCAGCTACAACGCCGGCTCGCGCGATGAGCGACGCGGACGCACCGGCTTCGCGCACCTCTTCGAGCACATGATGTTCAAGGGCTCGGAGAACGTCGGCCCGGGTGAGCATTTCACGCTGGTGTTCAATAACGGTGGTGACATGAACGGCACCACCAACAAGGACCGGACGCTCTACTACGAGACGCTCCCGGCCAACCAGCTCGATCTTGGCCTGTTCCTCGAAGCCGACCGGATGCGCTCCCTGGTGATCAACAAGGAAAACCTCGCCAACCAGATCAATGCGGTGCAGGAGGAACGTCGTCTTGGCATCGACAACCAGGCGTACGGCCGCACGTTCGAGGTGGTCGATTCGCTTGCCTACACCAGCTTCGGGTATCAACACTCGGTCATCGGTTCGATGGCGGATCTCTCCGCCGCGTCAGTCGAGGATGTTGCGGACTTCTTCAAGACGTACTACGCCCCGAACAACGCGGTCATGGCCATCGTTGGCGCCGTGAAGACAGCGGATGTGCTCGCCAAGGCGCGAAAGTACTTCGAGCCGATTCCGTCACAGCCGCCGCCGCCCGCGGTGTCGCTTGTCGAACCGCCCGGGACTGCCGAGAAGCGCCTCACCTTGGAGGACGCCCTCGCACGACTCACGCGCGTGGATGCGTCGTGGGTCGTTCCCCCGTCCGATTCTCGGGACGAGGATGCCTTGACTGTGCTCGCGAGCATTCTCGGAGGCGGGCGGAGTTCGCGCCTCTATGACGCCGTGGTGAATCGGCAGCAGCTCGCCGCCGGTATCAACACCTCCAAGGGCGAAAGCCGTGGCCCGGGCCTGTTCCGCCTCTCGATCACCGTCGCACCTGGCAAGGCGGCGGCCGCCGCGGAAGCCGCGGCCTACGCCGAGATCGAGAGGATCCAGCAGCAGGCGCCGGCGGATTGGGAAATCGAGAAGGCCCGCTCGTCCGCGCGTCGAGCGTTGGTTGGCCGGATGCAGAGTTCGCTGCAACGGGCGATCCTGCTGTCCCAGTACGCCCTCTTCTATGATGACCCGGCGCGCATCAACACCAGCGCTGAGCGCATTGCGGCGGTGACCGCCGCCGATGTCCAGCGGGTCGCAAGGCAGTACCTCACGAAGGAGAATCGTTCCGTCGTTGTCACCACGCCCAAGGCCGCCGCCGGTCGCGGAGGGAATCCGTAATGCGTACCCAACACTTCGCAGCGACCGCGCTCGTCGTGGCTGTCACCAGCGCCATGACCGCACGCGCCGGCGCCCAGCAGGCGCCACCGACGACCCAGGCCGTCGTGATGAAGGGCAAGGCGCCGGTGTCGGAGAAGGTCCTTTCGGTGAAACTGCCGCGTCCTAAGGAAGCGACACTCGCCAACGGTCTCCACCTGATCGTGCTGGAAGACCGCCGGACGCCTCAGGTGAGTTTCCAGCTGCTGATCCCGGGCGCCGGCGGGTACTTCGACCCGCAAGGTCGCGCCGGCCTCGCCTCCGTCGGCGCGGCGATGATGCGTGAAGGCACGACATCGCGCACCACGCTGCAGATCTCCGAGCAACTCGAGACAATGGCGGCATCGGCGGGCATTGCGACCGGCATGGCGTCACTCGACGCAACCGTCAGTGGCTTCGCGCTTACGGAACATGTGGACAAGGTCATGGGGCTCGCCGCCGACATGCTCTTACACCCGTCGTTCCCCGCCGAGGAGTTCACGAAGTACAAGCAGCGCTCCGGAGCCCAGCTGGCGCAGCAGCGCTCCATACCCGGCTTCCTCGCGCAGGAGCTGTGGTCCAAGATCATCAACGGCGACCACCCATCGGGCCGGATTTCCATGACCGCTGCCGACCTGAACGGGATCACACGCGACCAGATGGTTGAGTGGCATCGCACCCGGTTTGTCCCCGACAACGCCGTGATCGCGATCGCGGGTGACATCTCGCTGGCCGACGCCCAGCGCATGGTCCAGTCGCACCTCGGCGGTTGGCAGAAGGCCGGCGCCGCCGCGCCGAAGGCCACGGACCCGGCTGCGGTGAACTCGGCCAAGGTATTCCTCGTGGACCGGCCGAACTCCGTGCAGACCAACTTGATCGTCGGTGCACAGGCGATCGAGCGCACGAATCCCGACTACGACGCCCTGCAGCTGATGAACGCAGTGGTCGGCGCTGGTCCGACCGGGCGCCTCTTTACGCACCTGCGTGAAGAGAAGGGCTACACCTACGGCGCATACTCCGGCATGTCAGCGGGACGCTTCAGGGGAACCTGGTCGGCCTCAACCGACGTGCGTTCCGAAGTCACTGAACCGGCACTCACGGACCTGATGGACGAGCTCCGCCAGATCCGCGATATCACGGTGCCGGCAAAGGAACTCGCGGACAAGAAGCGGTCGCTCGTGGCGAGCTTCGCGCTTTCCCTTGAGAGTCCGCAACAAATCCTCTCCTACTACGTCACCAGCTGGATCTACAAGCTGCCCGCCAACTATTGGGACAAGTACCCGGATCGCGTGATGGGCGTCAGCGCCGCGCAGGTGCAGGCGATGGCAAGGAAGTACCTCGATCCGTCTCGAGTGCAGATCGTGGCGGTCGGTGACGGAAAGAAGGTCGAGGCGATCCTCAAGAAGTTCGGCGAACTCGATGTGTACAACACCGAGGGTCAGCGCCGCGTCGTGCCGTAGGGCCGACACGGTCCAGAGTGCACACGGCGGGCCCGGAGTGACTCCGGGCCCGCCGTGTATTGTGCGCCTGCGTTTGCGGCCGGCTACTTCCTGATCGTCGCCCCCGCCAGCACCCCAACCGCGCCCAGCGTGGTCTGCGTCGCGTTCAGCCCCAGCCGGAAATCCTTGTCGCTGAATGTCGAGAACACGTCCGTCACCTGATGCCAGTGCGGGTTCCAACCCGAGCCCGTGTGCATCCCGCGTTCGTTCTCGCGCAAGCTGATCGCCGGGATCAGGTCCTGGAACGGGCGCGAATCCGTGTTGGTCATGTACGGCCCGACAGCTGCCGGGTAATCAGTGGCGTAGCGCTCATTCGCCTGCCGGAACAGGAACGCGAGCTTCATTGCCGGGTCCGCGAACTTTGACGTGATCGCAAACTCGATGTTTACGTCCGCCTCGCGCCGCTGCTCTTTCGCGGGCTTGCCGTCGGGGCCCGGCATCCCGTGATCGAACATCATCATGTCATGCTGGATCATCGCAACCCACTTGGGCTCCGGATATCGGCCCGACCCCGCGGGATTCTCGATGCCCTGCAGCGCCGCACGCTGGTCCACATACGCCTGTGCCCCGTTCAGCCCCGTCTCCTCGTTGTTCCAGAGCGCGAAGCGGATCGAGCGTTCGGTCTGCACCTCTGGGCTGCTGAGCACCCTGGCGATTTCCATCACCAGTGCCGTTCCCGAGCCGTCGTCATTGGCCGCTTCGCCCCATCCATGGCCATCCATATGCGCGCCCAGGATGTACATCTCGTCCGGGCGGGTGCTGCCAACCTTCGTGCAGAACACGCTCTGACGTTCGCCGTTGGTCGCGGGCTCCGCGTTCAACGCGCGCAGCCGGAGGTCCGCCTGCTGCAGCGAATCGTTGTTGACGCCCGTGCGCCCGCGAGTCCCCCGGAACCGCCAGCCGCCGGCCTGAACACCGCCCAGCGGGAGTGTGTCTGCGGGTGGGCCCGCCGCGGCACCGCGGCCGCCACCGGCTCCACCGGCACCCCGGCCACCACCGCCAGCCGCTCCGGCGGCAGCTCCACCGGCCCCTCGGCCGCCACCGGCGGCAGCGCCGCCGCCCCCGCGGCCGGCCGCCGCAGCCGCAGGATACGTGTACGTGACCCGCTCGGTATTCGTGCAACCGTAACTCTTCAGTTGCGCTTCGATCCAGTCGAGCGCGTCCCGATTTCGCTTGGTGCCTTGCCGGCGGTCCCCAAACTGCGTGAGTCCTTTTACCGTCGCCTTGTAGCGCTCGAGGTCCAGGCGACCGACCAGCGTGCGGACCGGGTCGTCTTCAGGGGCCGGCGGCAGGACCAGTGACTGTGCCGCGAGTGAGGGCGCCGCAAGCGTGATTGCGACGCCGACGATACGAAACAACTTCAGCATGACGCGAGTACTCCAGGCAGGGGTGGGCTCGAACAGATACTAACGCGCCACTGGCTCGCTGGGCTACGGCTAAGATTCCCTCCATGCACCGATCTCTGCCTGCCCGCCCAGGGCTGCTGCTCGCTATCGCGATCGCTCACGCCCTCGCACACACGGCCACCATCTCCGATGTCGGCGCCCAGTCGGCCGGCGCCGGCCCCCAGGTCATCCCCGCCCCACGCGAGATGCGCGCTGGCGCGCTGCTCCCGATGCCTCGCGCCGTCGCGGTGCTGGGTGCGAACAACGCAGAGGATCGCTTCACCGCCAATGACCTGGCCACGACCTTGCTCGAACGCGGACTCCGCGCGGCCGTGCTGAACGCCGCGCCGGCCGGCGCGTACGCGGTCACGCTTGCGCGAGCCGAGTCGCCGGTCGGCGCCCAGGCACTTCGCGCCGCGGGGCTCGCCCTCGACTCCCTGCAGCGCGCCGAAGGGTACGCGCTGATCGCCACTGCGGACGGCACCACGATCGTCGGCGCCAGCGCGCAGGGACTGTTCTACGGGGCCCAGACGTTCAAGCAGTTGGTCCGCACCGAGAATGCCGCGCCGCAGGTCTTCACGGCGACCATCCGCGACTGGCCCGCCATGAGGTGGCGCGGGATGCAGGACGACCTCTCCCGCGGCCCGATCCCGACCCTTGAGTACCAGAAGAAGCAGATCCGCACGTTTGCCGCGTACAAGCTCAACCTCTATTCGCCGTACTACGAACACACGTTCGAGTATCGCTCCCATCCGTTGATGGCGCCGCCGGGTGGCACCATCACGCAGGACGAGATGCGCGAGTTGGTGGCCTACGCCAAGCGGTACCATATCGAGGTCGTGCCGGAGCAGGAGGCGTTCGGACACCTCCATCACATGCTCAAGTACGACATCTACGGCCAGCTCGCCGAGACGCCGCACGGACATGTCCTCGCGCCTGGCCAGCCGGGCTCGATCGAGGTGATCAAGCAGTGGTTCGCCGAGATTGACTCCGTGTTCCCGTCGAAGTTCGTCCACATCGGCGCGGACGAGACCTTCGAGCTCGGGCTCGGCCAGACCCGGGAGCGTGTGCAGCGCGATTCGCTCTCGAAGGTGTACATCGAGTTCCTGCGCGAGATTGAGGCGGCGATCCGAAGGCCGGGCAAGCAGTACCTCTTCTGGGGTGACATCGCCGAGAAGTCACCGCAGCTCGTACGATCGCTCCCGAAGAACATGATTGCCGTCGCGTGGAACTACTGGTCGTTCGGCAACTTCGAACGCTCCATCAAGCCGTTCACGGATGCGGGGATCGAGACCTGGGTCGCGCCGGGCGTAAACAACTGGAACCGCGTCTATCCCAACAACGATGTCGCGCTGCGCAACATCCAGGCCTTCGTCCGCGATGGCCAGCGGCTCGGCGCCACCGGAATGTTGAACACCAACTGGGACGATGACGGCGAGGGGATCTTCAACCAGGTGTGGTACGGTGTGCTCTATGGCGCCGCCGCGAGCTGGCAGCCGGGCGAGACGTCCATCCCCGCGTTCGCCGAGGCGTTCGGGTTGCAGTTCCACGGTGACGGCAGCGGGAAGATCAGCACCGCGCAGCAGAAGTTGTCGCAGGCCCACGCGCTGATGATGAAGAACGGGCCCAGTGATGCGACGAACCCGCTGTACTGGATGGATCCGTTCGGAAGCGAAGGCCAGGCGATGGCCGCCCGACTCCGCGGCGTGACCCGGGATGTGCGAATCCTCGCCGAGTCGGCGCTCGTGCTGATCGCGCAGGCCAGGCAGCCGCGCCGCGACGGCACACGCCCCTCGCTGCGGGAGTTGGACGCGCTCGAGGCGGTCGAAATGGGCGCCCGGCGCATCGACTTCCTCGGCATGAAGTTCCAGTTCGCCGATGAAATCGTCCAGCACTACGCGGCGGCGCTGGACTCGGTCGCCAAGGGCGCGAACCCGACGCATGACCTGACGGAGATCGCCTCCCAGATCAACAGCCGGACACAGGACCTGCGCGACGGCTACGTGTTGGGCCGCGAGCTCTATGAGCGCAGCTGGAAAGCGGAGAACCGCCCGTACTGGATGTACAACGTCATCAATCGTTACGACCTCGCCGCACAGACCTGGATTCGTCGTATTGACCAGTTCAACCAGGCCCGGTGGCAGTACAATCGCACGAGACGCCTCCCGAGTCTCGAGGAAATGGGCCTGCCGCGACCACCCGCGGTCACTCCGTAACGGCGAACCGAGGCCCCCGAATGACCCCCTGGGTGACGCGTTTCCTGATCGCAAACGTCGTCGTGTTCTTCCTGCAGCAGACCGTACCGCTGCTCATGAACCTGTTCGTGTTCGTCCCGCGCCTGATCGTGATCCGACCGTGGGCGATCGTGACGTACATGTTCCTGCACGCCAGCTTCTCTCACATCCTGTTCAACATACTGGGCCTGTATTTCTTCGGGCCACGGGTTGAATCGCGCATCGGGTCGAAGCGGTTCTTCGCGCTGTACATGATCAGCGGTATCACCGGTGCGCTGTTGTCGTTCCTCTTCGCGTTCAACTCGGCGGTTGTCGGAGCCTCGGCGGCGGTGTTCGGCGTGATGCTGGCATTCGCCACGTTCTGGCCACGCGATGAGATCCACATCTGGGGGATCATCCCGATCCAGGCGCGCTGGCTTGTGATCATTACCACGGCGCTTGCGCTCTACAGCGGATTCCAGGGGTCCCGCGGCGGTGTCGCCGACTTCGCGCACCTGGGCGGGTACCTCGGCGCGTGGATTTACCTCAGGATGATCGATCCTTCCCGCCGCATGGCGCGCTTCCGGGCGTCCACGGTGGCGAAGCCCGCGTCAGACCGCCTCTCCCAGTGGAAGAACGTGGACGTCTCGGGTGTCCATGAGGTCAACCGCGAGGAGCTTAACCGGATCCTCGACAAGATCAACGACACGGGGCTTTCGAGCCTCACACCGGAGGAGCGGCTGTTCCTCTCGAACTTCGTGCCGCCGGACGATCGGCCGCGTGCATCGTAGCTGGCGCCAGATGCGCCGAAACAGAACCTACGGTCGCGTACTCAGTGTGTTCCACGGGACATCGTGGCGGTACGCACTCACAACCTACGAATCGGCTCTGAATTCGGGGAAGAGGTCACCGGAACAGGCGCAGGTTGGCTTCGGGACTACATAGCGCATTGTGAAGCGCGACTGAAGTCTCTTCAGGCGTTTGTGTAACCGCGAGCTTTCTCACTGTCGTCAGCTCGACTCGCTTCCGCCGGTAATCTCCAGCCTGCGTGCACACTTAGTCCTCGTCTTCGACTAAGCCTCGCCGCCGTTGGAGATACTCCCGCTTTGGTCCGCAAACTTTGGGGGCATTCAGCTTCCGCCCGTCGTACTGCGCAAGCAGGGTGAGAAGCTCTCCATCCTTCTCAATCTTGTTCGCGGCGACGCGAATCGTGAGGTCATCCTCGATCAGGATGTAGCCCTTTTCAAATGCGCGGTCCATGATCAGCGACAGGCAGATGCCGTTGGACGGATCCAAGCGGATACTTTGATCTTTGCTCCATGGCACAATGTGCGCCGCGACAAGAAAATCGCTGGACTTGATGCCTGTGATCGCGCACTGAGACCCGTAGTTCGCCTTTACCTCCTTGGCAAACGCTCTCTGCGCGCTACCCCGCGTCTTGGCAGTTGTCGTCGAGTCAGGAACTGCAAAGCTGCGGGTCGCGATCTGCTGTTCAAATCCGCTGACTTCATCCGGATCGGCTTCCATCTCCTCAGCCGCTGCGTCGCCGTCCGGGCGCAGTGGAAACCTCGCATCCAGCGCCGCGACGAGTTCAGCGGCCAATGCCGCTACCTTCTCGGAAAGCGGTGCCGTCTGCACCCATGCATCGTGGTTCTTGGCGGGATCGAAGAACAGCCCGTAGCCAGGCTGTCGCAAATAGCTGGCAAGCGCCAAACCCGCAGCCGCGTCCAGGCCCCCAATCACGGCTTGAGGCTCCGCAGCTGCATTGAGCTCCGCCAACGCCGCGCTGACGCCTGAGCTCGGAGGTACGCCGCCACTGGTAAAGGTCGACCAAGCAAGAGCTGAGCCCTGCGACGTCCTTGAGGTTATCTCTCGGACGTCAGGGGGAACGAGACTAAGGTCGGCCCACGCGAACCCTCCCTCCTGGTTTGCTAGATATGCCCTCAGATGCAGTTTGCTTGGCTCATCTCGAAGCTTGACCGCGCTCTCGGGCACGACATGCACCAAGAAGTCCGAGAAGCTCAGCGCCTTTCCCTGCGCCGTGAAGCTGGATACGTCGCCCTTCGTCATCTGGCTCACGTCGAGCCCGGCGCCCGGCTTCGTGACATTGACCACGATCAGGCCGATCGCTAGCGCGAACGTCGTCACGATCTCGAAGTAGAGGATCGCCTTGCCGCCTACGCGCCCGACCTTCTTCAGGTCGGCGATGTTCGCGATCCCCAGCACGATCGTCAGGAAGATCAGCGGCGCGATCACCATCTTCACCAGGCGAATGAAGATGTCGCCGAGGATCTTCATCGCCTTGGCATGCTCGGGATCGACTATCCCGAAGATGATGCCAAGCGCGACGGCGACGAGGACGCGAAACGTCAGGTTGTTCAGCAGGCGGCGCATCGGGTCGAATGCTAGTGCAGTGACGTCACGGAGGTGCGGATACCGCACCGCCACGCTGGCGCCGGGGCGCAGCCGCTCAGCGAACCCGGATGGCTACGGGAAGCCCTTCCACACCGGTCCGGGAAACCGCGCGAAGCGCAATCAGCTCCGACCGCGCTTGATCCGGCCAGAGTGCGGACAGCGGGATACGATCAACCGCGGCATCCATCACTCGCGTGCGCCACGCGCCCCGCACGAATCCCTGGATCACCCACCAACGCACCGTCGCGTCAGTGCGGCTTCCGATCGTCAACACGTCGCCTGCAGCACTCGCCGTGACGGCGATCGGCGGAGTCGGCGGCGCCGCGCCGCCCTTCCATGGCATCGAAGGCGTCAGGGCGACGCTTCGGTACGGCCCCGAGGCGAGCCGCGACGAAACCTGGTCGCGATCCTGCCGGAGCGCCTTCATCTGGAAGTGAATGGTTCCGGGCGCGCTGCGGTCGCTCGGTACCGGAGCCACTGACGCGTCGCCGGCAGCGCTCACGGAACTGGACTCGCTGGGCGTCGCGAACTCACGCGCTATCGCCCGCGTCGAATCGATCTGGCGCAAGATCTCGTCCGCAGCCCATGGGGCCCTGCCCTCACCGATCTTGTACGCCGCCAGGCCCGGCCAGACGTGGCGCGACGAATCGTTCTGCGCCGACCACCAACGAAACAGTTCGCCGAACCGCTGTCCGTCCTGTTCAACACCCCAGTACAGCTGCGGCACCAGGTAGTCCACCCACGCGAGCTTCAGCCATTTGCGCGCATCGGCATAGATCTTCCCGAACGCGTCGAACCCGCGGGCCGATTCCGGTTCGCCGGGACGCCAGATGCCGAACGGGCTGATCCCGAACTTCACCCACGGTTTGGCGCGCGCGATCTCGCGACGCAGCGTATCCACCAGTACGTCCACGTTTTCCCGGCGCCAATCGGACCTCTCGAGCTTGCCGCCGCGATTCAGGTATCGGCGATAGCTCGCGGCATCCGGAAACTCGATCTCCCGCCGCCGACGGACCTCGGGGTACGGGTAGAAATAGTCGTCGAGGTGGATGCCATCCACGTCGTAGCGACGCACGACGTCAAGGATCACGTCAACGGTGCGCTTTCGTACCGCTGGTTCACCCGGATCGAACCAGGTGTAGCGTCCGTACCGCTTCGCGTACTGCGGGTTCCGGCGCGCGAAGTGGCTGGCGGCAAGCGCACCCTTTCCGGAGGGATCCTTGGCGCGGTACGGATTGAACCACGCGTGCAGCTCGAGCCCGCGCGCATGCGCTTCACGCACCGCGAACGCGAGCGGATCCCACATCGGCGCTGGCGCGGTACCCTGCCGACCCGTCAGGTACTCTGACCACGGCTCCAAGCGGGACGCGTACAGCGCGTCCCCGGCGGGCCGCACCTGGAACACGACGGCGTTGAGCCCCGTGCGCACCGCATGGTCGAGCAGCGCCGTGAGTTCCAGCCGGGCACTGTCCGGCTGGAGCCCAGGTCGCGACGGCCAGTCCATGTTCGCGACGGTCGCGACCCACACACCCCGAAACTCGCGGGGCACATCGGGCGCCTGGCACGCCGCCTCGGTCTGCGGGCACAACCCGAACCGCACCGCCGTCGTAGCCTGCGCGGACAACGCCTCGGTCTGCGGGCACAACCCGAACCGCACCGCCGTCGTAGCCTGCGCGGACAACGCCTCGAGGGCCATGAATGTCAGGCCGCAAACCGCCCGGACTGCAGTCCGAACTCCTGTGCCAGGGGCCACTCGACGCATGCCCGAAATCTATTCCGCCGCCTCGCACGACTCGCACTTTCGCCGACAAGGCGCGAAGTTCTCCCCGAACCGTGACTCCAGGGAGTTTCGCCATGCGCCGAGCTTCGCGTACACTGACGCTGATCGCCGCCGTTTCCGCCGCCGGTTGCGCGGGCGCCATCTCCGGATCCGGCGGCACAGCGTCGGCGCCCTCGACTGCCTCGCCGATCGTCGGACCGCCGCGCGGCACGGTCCTGGTGGTCGGAGGCGGCGGACAAGGGCCGGAGCTCTACAAGGCGTTCATTGACGCTGCCGGTGGCCCCAACGCGCTGATCGTGGACGTCCCGACGGCCGGCGGCGACACCGTGTACCCGGCCGATTGGCGCGGCGCAAATGGGCTCAAGGCCGCGGGAGCCAAGCGCGTCGTCGTACTCCATTCCAACCCGAACCGCAAAGACCTCGCCAACTCCGACAGCTTCGTCAACATCATCCGGCAGGCGGGCGGCATCTGGTTTGAAGGCGGGCGCCAGTTCCGGCTCGTGGACTCCTATGGCGGAACGCGCACGGAAACGGAGTTCATGAACGTGCTCGCCCGCGGCGGCGTGGTGGGCGGATCATCCGCGGGCGCCTCGATCCTCGGGAGCTTCATGGTCCGCGGAGCGCCTTCGAATAACAACCTCATCATGGAGTACCCGGGATACACGCGCGGATTCGGCTACCTCCGCAACACCGGGATTGACCAGCACGTGGTCGCTCGCGAACGGATGCCGGACATCGCGGACTCATTGGTGCCGCGCCATCCGGAGATGCTCTTCATCTCGGAGGACGAGGGAACCGCGTGGCTGATCAAGGGCGATGAGGGGGAAATCATCGGGCGCAACAAGGCGTTCGTGTACAACGGGCGCGACCCGAAGGATCCGGGCATGCCCTACACGCAGCTGCTTCCGGGCGATCGCTACAACCTCGGCACGCGCCGCATCACGTCCCGCGCCATTGATGCGACACCGTTGACCCAGGCGTTTGTTGACTCGCTGTTCGCGCCGTTCGCGAGCGCGGCGGGAGGCAAGGCCACGGTTCACGTCGCGCAGGAAGGGCGCGTGTACGTCGCGAAGGGATACAACGTCGAACGGCATCCAAAGTTCGTCCCACCCACCGGCGCGCCGAACTTCAGCGCCGGCGGCATCGCCGAGCCACTGCTCGCATCGGCTGCACTCGCACTCGCTCGCGACAAGAAGCTTGCGCTGGACGAGCCGGTTTCCCAGGGCGGAAGCGCGACCGTGCGGGAGATTCTCACCGGCGCAAACGCCGCACCTGATGGGGCGCGGAAGATCGCGCGACTCATCGCCCAGCGTGGCGAGGGCAAGGTCGCCGACATCATGCAGCGCCGCGTGTTTGCGGCGCAGGGCGGCCAGCGCCTCCGCGCGGACGAGGACGGCGGCGTCATGGCCAACGTGGACGATCTCTACCGGTTGGAACTCGGCTTCGCCCAGAATGCCGCACTGACCATCGCCGGCACCGACTCGATGTTCGCCAAGGGCGGTGGCAAGGGCGGCGCCAACGGCCTCGGCTGGCGCTTTGACTCCTATCGCGGACTCGCGCGCCAGAGCGCATTCGCCGCGCCCGACGGCAAGCGCGGCGCGTTCGTGCGGATTCCGGGACATCGGGTCTCGGTGATCATCCTCACCGATTCGCCGACGTTCGATGCAAAGGCCGCCGCCGAACGCATCGTCGAGCGCCTGCTGTTCACCGGTCGCGATCGCTCCGACTTTCGGCGCGGAAGTGTGGCGAGCAACTCCGGCTGCCGTAGCCTCAGCGCCGCCTCCGAGCAGGTGGCGTGGGCCGGCTGCAGCGGCGGCAAGGTGTTCCACACCAACGATGGCGGCGCCACGTGGATGGTGGACTCGGTCGCGGGCGCTGCAACACTCGACTTTCGGGGCATCAAGGCGTTCGACGCGCTGAATGCCGTGGTTGTGAGCGCGGGTCCGGCCGAGCGCGGCGCGGCGAAGATCTTTCGCACCAGCGACGGCGGGAAGAATTGGTCGCTTGCCTGGAGCGACACCACGACGGGCATCTTCCTCGACGGCGTTGCGTTCTGGGATCGCAACAACGGATTCACGTTCTCTGACCCCGTTGGCGGACGGTTCGTGATTCTCACGACCGGCGACGGCGGCCGGTCATGGAAGCGCGTTCCGCCGCAGGACATTCCCGCTGCGCTTCCGGGCGAGGCGGCGTTTGCGGCCAGCAACACGCAACTCACGGTCCAGGGTTCATCGAACGGATGGATCGCCACCGGCGGCGGCCCTGAGGCGCGTGTGTTCCGGACCAAGGATCGCGGCCGAACGTGGTCCGTGAGCTCGACTGGCATGCCCGGCGGCGCGAGCTCGGGACTGTTCGGTGTCGCCTTCGCCGATGCGATGAACGGCATCGTGATCGGCGGCGATTATCGTAACGAACGCGGCATCACATCGTTTGCGATGCGCACCGCGGACGGCGGAGCCACGTGGACACCAGCCGGCGTTCGACGCCCCGACGGCACGACCTCCGGCGTGGTGTACGTCCCCGGTACATCGCCCGCCGTGTTCGCCGCGGTCGGCCAGACCGGCGTCGCGTTCAGCCGTGATTTTGGCGCGACCTGGTCGCCCGCCGATTCGCTCACCGCGTACGGCGTTGGATTCGCCAGCGCGAGGGCAGGTTTCGTCGCGGGCCCGCGCGGACACGTCGCGACGCTCGCCAACCCGATCAAGTGAGCTACGACCTTCGGTCGGTCTCGCTGCCCAAGCTCGGCAGCACGGGACTGCGCTGGCTCACGCGGGCGGTTGAACACCCGCTCATTGGTCCCTGGCTGATCGAGAAGCTCAAGCGCGATGCGGGCGTCACGCGCCTTCGCACGGCACACGTCGGCGAGCCGCCGACATTCTTCCCAATGCACCCGGCGGCCGATCCCGATATCCCGCCTCTCGATGCCACGGTACCGGATGACAGCCCGTATTCCGACGCCGCATCGCCGCAGCCGGTCGCCTCAGGATTCCGGTTCCCGTCGGTCGCGGACTACCACCGTGCGTACCGCCGCGGCCAGCTCACGCCAGAGGCAGTCGCCGAGTCCTTCCTGGCGCGCTGGGGTGAGAGCGAGCGGCACGCGAAACCGCTCCGTGCCATGATTGCCGTCAATCGCGACGACCTCGCGCTTCAGGCGCGCGCAAGCGCCACGCGCTGGCGCGAAGGTCGCCCGCTCGGCATCTGGGATGGTGTGCCGGTGGCCATCAAGGACGAGCTCGACGTCGCCGGCTACCCGACTACACTGGGAACGCGGGTGTATACCGGTCGTGTCGCAAGCACGGATTCCACGGTTGCCGCGCGGCTTCGCTCGGCCGGCGCGTTGCTCGTCGGCAAGGCCAACATGCACGAACTCGGGATCAACATCACCGGGCTCAACCCGCACTACGGCACGCCGCGCAATCCGTATCACGACGGCTTTCACACCGGCGGTTCGTCGAGCGGGCCGGCCTGCGCGGTCGCGAGCGGCCTGGTTCCCGTGGCGATCGGGGCGGATGGCGGTGGGTCAATCCGTCTTCCCTCCGCGTTCTGCGGGCTCGTCGGGATCAAGCCTACCTTCGGACGGATAAGCGAGCACGGAGTGCCGCCGTTGGTCTGGAGTATGGCGTACCTCGGGCCGATTGCGGCGAACGTCGCGGACTGCGCGGCGGCCTACGCACTGATCGCGGGCGATGACCGCCGCGATCCCCTCAGCGTCGGACATCCCCGCGTTTCCGTCGAAGCCAGTCCTCCCGCTTCGGTACGTGGCGTGCGGATCGGTGTGCACCGGGCCTGGTTCCGTCACGCGACCGCCGAGGTCGTGCGCGTTGGCGAACGAATGCTGGCCACGCTTGAAGCGAACGGCGCAACGGTGGTGGAACTCGAGATTCCAGAACTCGATCTTCAGCGCGTCGCCCACATCGCAATCATCACCGGCGAAATGGCCGCCTCTACGACGGCGGTCTACGACGGTCGCTGCCGCGAGTTCGCCCTCGATTCCCGCGTGAGTCTCGCGCTGGCGCGGTCCTTCAGCTCCGCCGAGCTGGTCACGGCCGCCCGCGTACGCACGCGGGCGATGCAGGCATGGGCGCAGGCGTTTCGCGGCGTGGATGTCATCGCAACGCCGGCGAGCGGCCGGACCGCGCCGCCGATAACCGAGGCGTCGCTTGGCGAAGGCGAATCGGACCTTTCGATGACCACGGAAGTCATGCGATTCGCGTTCCCCGCGAACCTGACCGGACATCCGGCGATCAGCTTCCCGGCAGGCTATGGCGCCGATGGGCTCCCGATCGGGATGCAGTTGATCGGTCGCCCGTGGAGCGAATCGCTGCTGTTCCGCGTCGCAACGCTCGCCGAGCGTTTTGTCGAGCGGCGTGCACCTGCGCGCTGGTATCCGGTACTCGACTTGTAGTCGCGCACGAGATCCTCAGGGACCGAAACACGAAGGCCGGGTCACTCTTTCGAGTGCCCGGCCTTCACTTGCTTCATCGCGTCAGCGCGCCCGGTCGCGTACCGACCCGATGCCGGAACGCTAGTTGAGTCGTGGTGAACTTCGCAACTGCTTCGCATGATGTGCGTTCGGTCACCATGCGCTGAACTCGAGAGGCACCGGTCGGAATCGAACCGACGAATAAAGGATTTGCAGTCCTCTGCCTTACCACTTGGCTACGGTGCCCGAGGGACACGGAAGGTAGTCCGCGCGCCTTCCCCTCTCAAGGCGGCCACGCTGTACATTCTGGCCCCATGACTCAGGGCATGCGCTGGGGAATCGTCATCGCATCGGCACTCGTCGTGCTGCTGGCGCCCGTCCCCGAAGGAATCACCGTCGAGTCATGGCGCCTGATGGCGATCTTCACCGCGACGATCGTCGGCTCGATCGTCCGGCCGGTTCCCGCTGGCGCCATCGTATTCCTCGGGGTCGCGGCGATCGCGGTCACAAAGACGCTCCCGGCCCGGGAGGCGCTCGCCGGGTACGCGGACCCGCTCGTCTGGCTCGTGCTCTGCGCGTTCTTCATGTCGCGCGGCGTCCTCAAGACCGGGCTCGGACGGCGCATCGCCTTTCTCTTTATCCGTGCGCTGGGCAAGAACTCGCTCGGCTTGAGCTACGCGCTCGCCGGCACCGATACGGTCCTCGCGGCCTTCTTGCCCAGCAACAGTGCGCGTTGCGGCGGCGTGATCTTCCCGATCGCCCGCAGTCTCGCCGAGGCCTACGACTCCAAGCCCGGTCCCACGGCGCGCCGCCTTGGGGCGTATCTCCTGCTCACGATCTACCAGTGCGATGTCGTCGCCTGCGCGGCGTTCATTACCGGCCAGGCGTCAAACGTCATCGTGGCCAAGCTCGCGTTCGAGGCGGCGCAGGTCGAGCTGACCTACTCGAAGTGGCTGATCGGCTCGTCGGTGCCGGCGCTCCTCGCGCTGCTCTTCGTACCGTGGTTGCTCTTCCGGCTGTTCCCGCCGGAAGTAAAGGTCACGCCGCACGCAACCGAACTGGCCAGGGAGGAGCTCGCGAAGATCGGCCCGCTGAAGCGCGACGAGCGCATGATGCTGTTCGTGTTCGTCGGCGTTGCGGGGCTCTGGATGACCACGAAGCTGCACGGCATGGACCCGGCGGTCGTCGCCCTGCTGGGTGTGAGCGCGCTCTGCGTCAGCAACGTGCTCGATTGGAACGACATCACCAGTGAAAAGGGCGCGTGGGACGTCTTCCTCTGGTACGGCGGCGTCGTGAAGATGGCCGAGGCGATCGGGCGGTCGGGCATCACGGAGAAGTTCGCGCAGACCGCGGCCGGCTACACGGAAGGACTCGCCTGGGGCGTAGCACTCGCCATCCTGCTCCTCGTGTACTTCTACGCACACTACGGCTTCGCGAGCATTACCGCGCACGTGACGGCGATGTTTGTGCCGTTCGTTGCCGTGTTGATTGCGGCTGGCACGCCCCCGCTGCTCGCGGTGCTCCTCCTGGCGTACTTCTCCAACCTCTCGGCCGCGCTCACGCATTACGGGACGACCACCGCGCCGATTTACTTCGGCGCCAACTACATCTCGCAGAAAGATTGGTGGCGACTCGGCCTCTACGTGTCCTTCGCGACGATTGCGATCTGGTCCACGGTCGGGCTTGCGTGGTGGAAGATCCTCGGCTGGTGGTAGGAGCCGGCTGAACCCGCGCAGCCCCGATATGGCCGCGGTGAACACCACTTCCCGCGCATCTATTGAATGGACCCGTCTCCATCATCCAGATCCGCCAGTAGTTATTCACGAAACGCCTGCGCGTGCAAGATTTGTGACATAAAATTGGCGTAATTCGCTCAATTCTGTCTCGATTATTGCCGTAGGCAGTTCAAATTGTGCAAAACGTACGCTAAATTTTGCATTTTCTGCACATATTCAATCACACTAAACGGACCAGCCAACCGACAATGCCTGATTCGTCCGCCCGTTCAGCCGCGCTCCGCAACATTGCCTCTCGCTTCGTCGCAACGCCGAAGGCCGCCACGCCCGGATTACCATCTCCAACGTCGTCATACTTCGGCATCAACACGTTCGGCGCGCGCCAGATGCGCGCCAAGCTGCCAGCCGAGGTCTATAAGAAGCTCGTCGAGTCCGTTCGACTCGGGAAGAAACTCGACCTCGAGATCGCGCCAACCGTCGCGCAGGTCATCAAGGAGTGGGCCGTCTCGCACGGCGTGACGCATTTCTGTCACTGGTTTCAGCCGCAAACCGGGCTCACCGCGGAAAAACATGACGCGTTCCTGAGCTTCGACGAGAACTCGATCGCCATCGAGAAGTTTTCCGGCGATCAGCTTATCCAGAGCGAGCCCGATGCCTCGTCGTTTCCCTCGGGCGGCCTCCGTGCCACCTGGGAGGCGCGCGGCTATACCGCGTGGAATCCGGCGTCGCCCGTCTTCATCATGGAATCCGGCGGCGCCAAGACGCTCTGCATTCCTTCCGCATTCATCGGCTATCACGGCGAGGCGCTCGACGAACTCACGCCGCTGCTGCGGTCGAGCGACGTGCTCTCCGCGCGCGCCATCGAGTTGCTCAACCTCGTCGGCGACAAGGGTGCGCTCCGCGTGTACACCACGCTCGGCGCCGAGCAGGAGTATTTCCTGGTTGATCGCGGGCATTTTGCGCTCCGCCCCGACCTCGTGATGGGTGGCCGCACGCTCGTCGGCGCTCCGCCGCCGCGCGGCCAGCAGCTCGAGGATCACTACTTCGGCGGCATTCCGGAGCGCGTGCAGGCCTGCATCGCTGAGGTCGAACACGAGCTCTACAAGCTCGGCGTGCCGATCATGACGCGGCACAACGAAGTCGCGCCCAGCCAGTTCGAGATGGCGCCGATCTTCGAGGAAACCGACATCGCCGTGGACCACAACCAGCTCGTGATGAGCGTCCTGAAGAAGGTCGCCCTCCGTCACGGCCTCCAGGCGCTCCTGCACGAGAAGCCCTTCGCGGGCATCAACGGCTCGGGCAAGCACTGCAACTGGGCGATGGCCATTGCCGCCGATAACGACCTCGACGGTGTGAACCTCCTCAAGCCGGGCAAGACGCCGCACCAGAACATCCGCTTCCTCCTGTTCCTCGCCGCGGTCCTCAAGGCCGTGCACAAGCACGCCGGCCTCATCCGCGCGGGCATCGCCACGAGCGGAAACGAGCACCGCCTCGGTGCAAACGAGGCGCCGCCGGCGATCATTTCCGTCTTCATGGGCGACATGCTCACGAAGGTGATCGAGGACATCGCCGCCGGCCGCGTGGGCAAGGCAGCGGCCGATGCCATGATCCAACTCGGCGTCGCGAAGCTGCCCGAGATCGCGAAGGACAACACCGACCGGAACCGCACGTCACCGTTCGCGTTCACCGGCGCGAAGTTCGAGTTCCGCGCCGTGGGGTCTTCGCAGTCGATCGCGTTCCCCGTCATGCTGCTCAACGCAACCGTGGCGGAGTCCATCGCGGAGCTCACCACCCAGCTGCGCGCCGAGCTCAAGAAGACCAAGAATCGCGACGACGCCGTGCTCAAGGTCGTGAGCGCCGCATTCCGCGCAACGAAGGCCGTGCGCTTCGAAGGCAACAACTACTCGGACGCCTGGGTGGTTGAGGCGAAGAAGCGCGGGCTGCCGAACCTCCGCCGCTCGCCCGAAGCGCTCGCGCAGATCGTGACCGCGCAGTCGCGGAAGCTCTTCACCTCACTCGGCATCCTGACGGCCGAGGAAGTTGAGTCCCGCTATCACATCCGGCTGGAGCGCTACATCAAGGACATGCTCATCGAGATGCACACGCTCTCGGAGATGGCCGACACGATGATCCTCCCGGCGGCGCATGGTTACCTCGCGATGCTCTGCGAGTCGGCCGAGAATGGCAAGGACGCCGGTGTGAAGCCGCTGCCGCAGGTGGAGCTGGCCAGCGCATTCGCGAAGATGGTGTCCGATTTGCAGAAGGCCGCCGGTGCACTGAACGCGGCGATCGCCAAGGCCGAGCACATGCATGACGACGCCGCGAAGCAGGCGCAGTACCTCACGTCGAGCGGCGCGGACGCGATGGCGGCGGTGCGTGACGCCTCGGACGCGCTGGAACTCAAGATGGACGACTCACGCTGGCCGCTGCCGCGGTACCGGGAGATGGTGTTCCCGGTGTAGGACCGTCAGGCAGGTAGCGTGTCAGGGCGACACCGGGGCGGCGCGAGCAATTCGCGCCGCCCCTTTGTTTACTCCCTGACGAAGCCAAGTGTTCTCCTGATGATCGGCTGAAACCCACATCCATTTCGCGGCGTTTGGTGTCTTACGATTCGGGGAGGTGTGGCCGAATGGACCTGGGACGCCTGAGGACGCAGTGGAGCGCCGCCCGCACGTGGGTCGGGACGCATGTCACGGCCCGCCGCGTCAAGCGCACGGCCCTCGTTACACTCGTTCTCGGCTCGATCGCGGTTTTGCTGGAAGCCGCCATTCGCGGGCATCTCGTACCCCCGGCCGCTCGCACTCCAACTGCGTTCTATACGCGGCAGTCTCCATGGGCTGACGGGATCGGCGCCGTGGCGATCGGCGCAATAGACCCAGCCCTGAACGAATACCGCGTGCCGGTCAGGCTTCGCTCCGTTCCTGCGCATCTCGTGGACGCCGTGCTCGCCGTCGAGGACAAGCGCTTTTACCGCCACCACGGCCTCGACCCGCGTCGCATCGCCGGCGCAGTCGTCGCCAATGCCCGCGCGGGCAGGATCGCCGAAGGCGGGAGCACCATCACCCAGCAGCTGGCGAAGAACCTCTTCTTGACCGCAGATCGAACGCCGATACGAAAGATCCGCGAGGCCGCGCTTGCGATCGCCCTCGAACTGCGTCATTCCAAGCAGGACATTCTCGAGGCGTACCTCAACGAAATCTACTTTGGTCGGGACGGCGGCGCGGCAGTGCACGGCGTCGGCGCCGCTGCACGCCACTACTTCGGCAAACCGGTGACACAGCTCGGCGTCGCCGAGTCGGCGCTACTCGCCGGGATGATCCGGTCTCCCAATCGGCTGGCGCCGTCTCGCCACCCTCGTGCCGCACGCGAGCGACGCGACCTGGTGATCGGGCTGATGGCCGCCCAGGGACACCTCTCGAACGCCGCAGCCGCGCGCGCACGCGACGCCCGAATCTCGACCCGTTCGTATCCCCGACGCATGCTCGATGCGCGGTACTTCCGCAACTTCGCGGCGGCGTCCGTGCGCGAACGACTGCCGAAGCGAGGAGGCGCGATCTACACAACGCTCGACGCAAGCATGCAAAGAAGCGCCGAGCGAGCCGTGGCGCAGGGACTCGTTCGCCTCGACCGGCCGGGTGCCCAGGCTGCGCTCGTCGCGCTCGACCCACGCACCGGCGACGTGCTCGCGATGGTCGGCGGCCGCGACTACGCCGCGTCGCAGTTCAATCGCGCGACCGACGCACGGCGCCAACCGGGCAGTGCGTTCAAGCCGTTCGTCGCCCTCGCTGCGCTGCAAGCCGGTCCCGACGGCCGGCCCGCGTTCACGCTCGCCTCGCGCATCGAAGACGAACCGTTGAGCGTTTCGACAGGTCAAGGGATTTGGCGCCCCGCCAACTATGATGGTGGATTTCGTGGGGACGTCACCCTGCGCGAGGCGCTCGAACAGTCGCTGAACGTTCCGTTTGTTCGCATTGGCATGACGATCGGGCCGGGGCGCGTCGCGACCACGGCGCGGCAGCTCGGCATCTCGAGCCCGCTGGCTGAGGTGCCCAGCCTTGCCCTGGGAAGCAGCGAGGTCACGCTGCTCGAGCTGGTTCGCGCGTACGGCGTGCTGGCCACTCAAGGCGATCTCGCGGCGACTCGCACGATCACCGGTACCGCCGGCGTCCGCCGCACCGCGCCGACGCCACGCGCAACGCGAGTGGCCGACCCAGCCACGACCTTTCTCGTCACCACCGCCCTGATGGGAGCCGTACAGCACGGTACCGGAACCGCGCTCGAGGCGGAGCGCTTCAACGGAGACATCGCGGTTAAGACCGGCACATCAAACGATTGGCGCGATGCCTGGTTCATCGCGTACACGCCGACGATCGCCGTGGGCGTCTGGGTCGGCTACGATGATAACCGCTCGCTCGGGCTCTCGGGCGGCGTGGCCGCCGTGCCCATCGTGGGAGCGTTTCTGACCGGTGCCGACCTACCGTTGGACGAGCAGTTCGATCGGCCCGATGGTATCGAGGACGCCTACACGTCGTCCGGAGATTGGCGCTGGTGCGGTGAACGCGAGTATTTCCTCGCCGGAACCGCCCCGCCATCCACTGCGTGCGCATTCCGTCGTATGAGCTCCGGCGGCGGCGCTCACGAAACCAGCTGGCGCGAAGTCGGCGACCAGCTGCAACGGATCATCCTGGACCGCATCCTCGCTGAGATCGAGACGCGACGGCAGAGGCGGTAAGTCCTCCCCGCGGCTGCGCCCAGCGATGGCGCGGCTTACCGCCGCTCCGCCACCGCCACGGCATCGGGCCCGGGACCCACGGGAATCGTCCGCACCAGCTTTCGCTCGCGAAGGTCCACGACCGCCACTGCGTTGATCCCCTGAGACGCCACGTACGCGTAGCGTGAGTCTGACGAGTACGCGATGCCGACCGGCTGCGCACCTCCGGTGGGCGCGAGATCGGTACCGGAGCTCGATCCGGAAATCGTGATTGTCGCCAGCTCTACACGGGTCGTCGCGTCGTAGATTCGCACGCGGCTGCTCGCCGTCAGCGACGCCACGGCCAGCGCTCCGTCGGGCGTGAACGAGATGCGATAGGCCCGTTCGCCCACGGGTATGGTTGCCGCCACGGCCCAGTCGGCGGTGTTCACCACCGAGATCACGCCGGCGGTGTTGCTCGCCGCCCACACTTCGCGCCCATCCGGGCGCACGCCGACGCCTTCCGGCTGGTTCGCCACCGCCAGCGAGCGCGTCGCTCCTGTCGCGAGGTTCAGCTCGGTGACAGAGCCACTCCCGATGTTCGCCGTGTAGCCCATCAGTCCGTCGCGGCGCACGCTCACCATGTGCGAGCCGGCTTGGTTGGTCCTGATCGCCTTCTGCACGCTGCGCGACGGCACGTGCACGATCAGCACGGCGGAATCGGCCTCGACCGACACGGCCAGCAGCGTATCGCCCGGGAGGAACTGGACCCCGTGCGGCCGTCGATAGAGCCTCAGGTCAAATTTTCCCCGCGACGGTCCGCGCGCCAACATCCACGAGCGTGAGTGAGTTTCCGGGATTGGGGCCGGTCCCGTAGTCCGTGACCACCGCCCACTTGCCGTCACGCGACGCAGCGGCCTCGTGCGGGCCGAGACCCGTCGGCAACGTCGCCAGCGTCGTCCCGCTCGCAAGGTCAACGAGCGTCACGGTGTTCGCGGGCTTGTTGCCCGCGACGAGCACGGATTGCGCCGCAAGGACCGTCGGTGCTGCAATCAGGAAGGCGGCAAGTCGAATGTTCATGCGCGTATTCCGGCGAATGGTGGGTGAGTCGGCAACCTTGTGACGTGCGAACGCCCACGCGGGTTGCACCGCGCGGGCGTTTGTGCGCGGTCGGGACTGCCTACGGGTTGAACCAGTAGCTCGCCTTGATGATGAACACGTTGTCCGGGCGGAGCGCGATGAGGTCGCGACCGTCCGTCGCAATGTCAAAACGTCCGGCACCGGAACGGTCGGTTGCGCGCGAAAACGTCCCGGAACGGTCCTGCTGCCAGACCAGGTAGATCGTGGAACCCGGATTCCATTCCCAGCGCAACACGGCGTTGCCGCGCAGCGACCGGATATCGAAGTCGGGATTGGTCAGCTTGAACGTGCTCGACGGGCCGGTGCCATCGGGGTCAATCGTGTACCGGTTGTCAGAGCCGAGGCTGATGGTGCCCGCGTTCTTCCCGAAGTCGTTGAAGCGGAACGTCGCGCGCTCCTTCAACTCCCGAATCGCGCGGTACGCCCCACTCGACAAGAGTGGCTGCACGAACAGCTCGAGCGTGAGCCGCGGCT
>VGVM01000021.1 GCA_016874035.1 Gemmatimonadota bacterium | reverse complement strand
CCGTCCGCGCAGACCACGTGGTACCTGCTGCACAAGCCGGCCGGCGTACTGACGTCGCGCCGAGATCCGCGCGGCCGCCCGACGGTGTTCGCGCTGGTGCCGGATGCGCCGGGCCTGACGTACGTGGGTCGGCTCGACTACCTGACGGAAGGCGCACTGCTCCTCACGACCGATGGTACGGCGGCGCATCGCCTGACGCACCCGAGCCACGAGGTGCCACGCACGTACTCGGCGTACGTGCGCGGGGACGTGATCGGCGCGGCGCAGGCGTTGCGTCGCGGGCTGATGCTCGAGGACGGGCCGGTGCATGTCGCGGAGGTTGCCCATGAGCGCATTTCGCGGGGACTGTCGCGCCTCGATGTCACGCTGACCGAAGGTCGCAACCGCGAAGTGCGACGCATTTGCGAAGCGCTGGGCCTCGAGGTGGACCGGCTGGTCCGGGTGAGGTTCGGTCCGATCGAACTGGGGCGACTGCCCAAGGGGGCATTTCGACCGCTCTCCGCACGCGAACTGGCGCTGCTGTCGGCCTTATCTTAAGGCGCTTCGTCGGGCGCGGCGGTTCGCGCCTTCCCCATCCACGAGAGTCGGCCGTTGACTGAGAACCGGACGGAAAACCCGCTGGACCACACGCTCGTCTCGAACATCCTGGCGCAGGTTGCGCGGCGCGTGGTCGGGCAGGAGGCCATGGTCGAGCGGCTGATGATCTCGCTGCTGACCGGCGGCCACGTGCTCCTCGAGGGCGTGCCCGGCCTGGCCAAGACACTCGCCGTGCGGACGCTGGCGGAGGCGGTGCACACCCGCTTCAGTCGCGTGCAGTTCACGCCTGACCTTTTGCCGGCGGACGTCATCGGGACGCAGATCTTCGACCAGGCCACCGCCACGTTCTCCGTGAAGCACGGCCCGATCTTCGCAAATATCGTGCTCGCGGACGAGATCAACCGCGCGCCCGCGAAGGTGCAGGCCGCGTTGCTCGAGGCCATGCAGGAGAAGCAGGTGACGATCGGCGGTACGAGCTTCCCGCTCGACGAGCCGTTCCTCGTGCTGGCGACGCAGAACCCGATCGAGCAGGAGGGGACGTACCCGCTGCCCGAGGCGCAGGTGGATCGCTTCATGCTCAAGCTGCGGGTCGGCTACCCCACGCGCGATGAAGAAAAGGAAATCATGCGGCGCATGGCGGGTGGCGAGGCCATCCCGGTGCAGCCGGTCGGCACGCCAACGGCGATCCTGGCCACGCGGCACCGGATCGCGGGGATGTTCATGGACGAACGGCTCGTCAACTACATCGTGGACCTCGTGCACGCGACCCGTGCTCCCGGCGATGTCGGCCAGGCGTCCCTGGTGCCGCTGGTCGAGTTTGGGGCCAGCCCTCGCGCCACCATCGCGCTGGCGCAGGCGGCGCGGGCGCATGCGTTCCTGCGCGGACGCGATTTCGTGTCACCGGACGACGTGCGCGCCATGGCGCCGGACGTCCTTCGACACCGTGTGCTCCTGACCTACGAGGCCGAGGCCGAGAACGTCATGAGTGACGAGGTGATCGCGCGGCTCCTGGAGGCGGTACCGGCGCCGTGACGGCGATCGCACCGGACATTCTCCGGCAGGTCAAGCGCATCGAGTTACGCACGCGTGGGCTCGTGAACTCGCGCTTTGTCGGGGAGTACCACTCCGTGTTCAAGGGGCAGGGCATGGAGTTCTCCGAGGTGCGCGAGTACCAGCCCGGCGACGAGGTGCGCACGATCGATTGGAACGTGAGCGCGCGCATGCGTCGGCTCTTCGTCAAGCGCTATGTCGAGGAGCGTGAGCTGACCGTGCTCCTCCTTGTGGATTGCTCCGGGTCGAGCCGGTTCGGCACGGGCGTGCGCGACAAGCAGGCGATGGCCGCCGAACTCGCGGCGGTGCTCGCACTCACGGCGACGCGGAACAACGACCGCGTCGGACTCGTGTTGTGCAGTGACCGGACGGAGCACGTGGTCCCGCCGCGCAAGGGCCGGCGCCACGCGCTGCGGTTGGTGCGCGATGTGCTCGCCTGGCCCACCTCGGCGCGCGCCACGGACCTCGGAGTCGGGCTGGAGTACGCCGCGCGGATCCTCTCTCACCACGCGATCGTCTTCGTCATCTCGGATTTCGTCACGCCGCCGATCGAGCGGCCGCTGCGTATCCTCGCGCAGCGGCATGACATCGTCGCGGTCGTGCTCGACGATCCGGGTGAGCGGACGTTGCCCAACGTGGGCGTCAGTCGGCTTGTGGACGCCGAGACGGGGCGGCTCGTCGAGATTGACACCAGCGATCCGGGCGTGCGCACGCACTATGCGGCCGCGCTCGCCGGCGAACGCGCGTCGCGGCAGCAACTCCTTCGGCGCCTCGCTATTGACGAAGTCGTCGTGCCGACCGAGACGGGATGGGCCGAGCCCATGCTGCGGTTCTTTCACACGAGGGAGATTCGTGGGCGCCGGCTCAGGCGGAGGTAGGCGCATGCGCGTCCTCGGCCTCTGCGTTTCGGGTTTGGTCATCGCTGCGGGCCTCACCCTGGCAGTGCCGGGTGGCGCGCAGTCGCCGGATCCGTCGTACGGGCTCGTCACGGTGACCGTTACGCCGGCTCGCGTGGCGATTGGCGAGCCGTTCGAGGTTCGTGTGCGCGCCCGGGTTCCCAAGGCCGCGGCACTGCGCTTCCCGGAGACCCCGGCCGCCGGCGGCATCATCGAGCCGCTCGATCCGCGCGTGATCGAGGACGGGCCGCCGGGTGATGTGCTCGATCAGACTGCCGTGTACCGGTTCGTCGCGTGGGAGCCGGGCACGCACACACCCTTGATCGCGCCGGTCAGCGTGCGCATCGCCGCGCGTGTACGCGAATACACGACGAGTTCCGGACAGGTCGAGGTGACGTCGGCGTTGCCGGCGGACAGCGCGAGCCAGACGCCGCGTGGCGCGCGCGAGCCGCTGCCGATTCCGGGTCGCGGGTGGCAGTACGGGCTTGTGGGGCTGATCGCCCTGGTCAGTGCGTGGTGGTACGTGCGACAGCGTCGGCAGCTGCGGCGCGCGGCCGCTCCGGCCGCGATTGATGCGTGGGCGGACGCGCTCGGCAGCTTTGACGCCCTGGACCGGCTCGCGCTCGCGGCGTCCGGGGAGCGGGGCCGTCACATGCTTGGGTACGTGGATGCGTTCCGCGAGTATCTCGCGCGTCGTTTCCCGGGCATGCCGACCGACGCCGACGGGTTCGTGGCTGCGATCGGAGCCACGCCGTTCCCGGTGCCGGTCGCGCAGGTCGCCGACCTGTTCTCCCGTGACGCGGCGGTGCGGTTTGCCGCTCGCCCCGTGACCGCCGACGAGGCGACGAGCACGGCGAGTGCGGTGCGTGACTTTGCCGCGAAGATCCAGCTGGCGTGGGAAGCGCAACAGCGCGCTGCGGCGCGCCCCGAGCGTCCGAAGCGCCGATGAACCTGCTCTCGCGCATCAGTTTCGGTGAGCCGTGGTGGTTGCTCGGCATTGTCGGAGTCGCGGCCTGGCTCTGGTGGCGCCGTCGTCGCCGTCCACCGGCGATCCTGTTTTCACGGGTGGATGTCCTGCTGGGCGGGCGCGGCGGAGGGCGTTGGGTCGCTCGCGTGTTGGCGGGCGCCCGTGCGCTTGCGATCGTGGCGCTCTGCGTCGCGGCGGCGCGGCCGCGCGCAGGCGCGCGCGCCGAGGATGTGCACTCCGACGGCATCAGCATCGTGCTGGCCGTGGACCTGTCGACTTCGATGCTCGCCGAGGACTTCCAACCGCTCAACCGGCTCGAAGTCGCGAAGGAGCGCGTGAAGGAGTTCATCCGCGCGCGGAGCGTGGACCAGGTCGGCATCGTGGCGTTCTCCGGTGAGGCGCTGACGCAGGTTCCGCTCACCGTGGATTATCCGGTTCTGCTGGCCGCGGTGGACAACCTCCAGCCGGGCCAGCTCGAGGACGGCACCGCGATCGGGACCGCCATCGCGACGTCCGCGAATCGGTTGCGCGATGCACCCGGTCGCTCGCGCGTGCTTGTGCTCCTCACCGATGGCGTGAACAATCGCGGGACCATCGACCCACGCACCGCGGCAAGCGCCGCGGCGGCGCTCGGGATCCGCGTGTACACGATTGGCGTGGGGAGCGAGGGCACGGCGCCCGTGCCGGTGGGGCGGGGCGTGTTCGGCCTGCGGTACGAGAATCGCCCCGTGGAAATCGACGAACCGCTGCTCAAGTACGTGGCGGACGTCAGTGGCGGCCGGTACTTCCGCGCCCGCGACGGCGAGGCGCTCCAACGCATCTACCAGCAGATCGACCAGCTGGAGCGTGCGCCGATTCGTGCCAAGCGATACGTGCGCTTCCAGGAACTGTACCGCTGGCCGCTGGCGATCGGCCTGTTCGCGCTGATGGCCGAACTCCTGTTGCTCGCGTGGCGGGGACCGTTGCCGTGAGTTCGCGATGAACGCGGCGATCGACTTTCCGTGGCTCGCGCTGCTCGCGGTCCTGACCGGTCCCGCGATCGGCGGGCTGTACCTGTGGCACCACCGGAGGCGCCTGCGCCGGCTGGGCGAGCTCGGCGGCGACGCGGCGATTGAGCGGCTCACGCCTGCCGTTGCACGCCAGCGCCCGGTTCGCACGCTCACGCGGGTGGGCGCGGCAGCGTCACTGGCGGTCATTGCGCTCGCGGGACCCCGCTGGGGCGACGGCACGGTTGTCGGCCGGCAGCGCGGCGTGGATGTCGTGATCGCGATGGACGCCTCGGTGTCCATGCAGGCGGAGGATGAACGACCCAGCCGCCTCGAGCGCATGCGGCAGGAGGTGCGACGGTACCGCGCCGCCGCGCCGGGCGACCGGAACGCGCTCATCGCGTTTGCCGGGCGAAGCTACGTGCTGGCGCCGCTGACACTCGACAACGGCGCGATCGAACTGTTCCTGGACAACTTCGATCCGTCCATCGTCGGATTCGCCGGGACGGCGCTCGCCCCGACCATCACGCAGGGGACCGAGCTGCTCAAGGCCGCCTCGGGTTCAGCCAGTCGCGTGCTGCTGATCTTGAGCGACGGTGAGGCGTTCGACGATCACGACGCCGCCATCGCCGCGGCGCAGGAAGCGAAAGCGGCGGGAATCAGCATTGTGGCCGTGGGGTTCGGTACTGAGGACGGCGGAACGATTCCCGTGTTCGAGAACGGCGAGATGCGCGAGTTGCGCGACGACGCCGGCGAAGTGGTGACGACGCGGTACGACCCGACGCTGCTCAAGCGCGTGGCGGATGCGGCGGGGGGCGAGTTCATCGGCGCCGGCGAGAGTGATCGGGCCGGGCGCATCCAACGCGCGCTCTCGCGCCTCGATGCGGAGCAGCGGAACGTCGAGGAGAATCTCTCGCGGCCGCTCCGGCTTGGGTGGTTCCTGATCCCCGCGATCCTCCTGTTGCTCGTGGATGCGTGGCGCGCGGACGGCGGTGAGGCGGCCCGGTTGCGCCGCTGGCTTCGCTGGGCGGTTCCCGTCTTCGCACTGACAATCCTGCCGACGACGCCCGGTGCCGTTGCCGCCGTCGCCGCGCCTGTGCTGCTGGTCCCGCGCGCTGCAGCGGCGCAGTCGCCCGTGAAGCTCCATGAGCAGGGCCGGTACACGGAAGCGGCGGCCAAGTGGCGTCGGGCGATCGAGCAGGGCGACAAGCGGATGGTGACGTTGTACGACCTCGGCACCGCGCTGCTGAATGCGGATTCATTGAACACGGCGGAGGACGCGCTCGACCGCGCGCAGGCGACGCCGGAAACCGCCGTGCGACGGCGGGCCCTGTTCAACCTCGGACTCACGCGACTCAAGCGTGCGATGCGGCCGGACAATCCCGAACGCGCGAGGGCCGCCGAGGGGGCGCTGGCCGCGTATCGGCAGCTCCTGATGGAAACGCCCGGCGACGATGACGCGCGCTGGAACTACGAGATCGCGCTCAAGATCAAGCAGAGTGGCAGCGGCGGCGGCAGTCGTGAGCAGCCGCGCCAGCAGCCACAGGAATCGCAGCAGGCGAGCCCGCAGGAGAACCAGCCGATGTCGCGGCAGCAGGCCGAGCAGCTCCTGGCGGCGGCGTCGCGCGACGAACGCGACACGCAGGCGAGGAAGCAGGCGAACACGCGCATGCAGCGCCCGCCGGGCGGGAAGGCCTGGTGATCTCGCTTTCCCTCGCGTTGCTCCTGCAGGGCGCACAGCTGCCCGAAGTCGTGACGCGCGCGCGCGTGGATCGTTCGCGCCCCGTCGAATTCCGGGCGCTCGTCGTCCCGGAGACCGTGTATGTCGGCCAGCAGGCGACGTACCAGCTCGGCGTCTTCCTCGATTCCGACACGCGGCAGCGGATCCGGCGAAACCCGGAGTTCCAGCCGCCGGAAACGCGCTCCCTGCTCGCCTATGACCTGCGCGAGCGCCCGACGGGCCCGCTCACCACGTCGGTCGGCGGCCGGCCGTACGAAGTCCACGTGTTCCGTCGCGCCGTGTTCCCGCTGACCTCTGGGCGCTACGAGATCGCGGCGGCGCGGCTCACGTACGCCCTGCCGCAGTCGTCCAGCTTCTTCAGTCGTGAGGAGAGCTTCACGCTCCGCTCGGAGCCCGTTGCATTCGTCGCGATCGAGCCGCCGACGGCGGGCCGGCCCGCCGACTGGGCCGGCGCGGTCGGAAGCTGGCGGGCCAGCGCTCGCGTGGACACCTCCCGCGTGCGAGCGCGCGACGCGGTCGTGCTGACGCTGCGCGTAGAGGGGCGGGGCAACGTCACGTTGCTGCCGCGGCCGCCGCTGGCGATCAGTGGCGCAAGCGTCGTGACCGCCGACGAGCGCGTGCGAATGGACTCGACGCCATCCCTGCTTGGAGGCGTCAAGGAGTTTGATTGGCTCGTGTCGCCGACAGCCGAGGGTACGCTTCGTATCCCGTCGATTCGCTACGCGTACTTCGATCCCGCAGAGCGTCGCTACGAGTTCGCGGAATCCGCTCCGTTGGAGTTGCGAGTTGCGGCTGCGGCCGACGCGGGGGTCTCCGAAGGCGGCCGAGCCGACGCAGTCGGCGACTCTGCCGGAGTACCGCTCGCTGCGCCGTTGGTTCCGCTGACGGTCGTCCAGTCGCTCGGCCCGGCTGGAGCGGGCGCGTTCGGGCGCGACATCTACTGGCTGCTGCTGCTTGTTGCCGCGGGCCCACTCGCTTCGCTCGCTGCCTGGTTGGTGCGGCGGCCGCGGCGGGCTCCGCGACCGCTGACGCCGCTGGAGCGCCTCGATGCGCTCTCGCGCGGCGGAACCGCGATGACGCCGACGGCGGCGACGACGGGGACAGGCGGTGTGCCGGGCCTGCTCGACGCGCGTCGCGCGTTCATGGATGGACTTGCCGCCGTGACTGGGCTCGCGGCGGTTGACCTGACCGCCCACGGTGACTGGACCTCGGCACTGGGCCGGGCGGGGCTGACTCCCGATCGCGCGCGGGAAGTCGAGGCGTTTCTCGATGAACTCGATACGGCTGGGTTCGGCGATCCATCCGGCGACCGGGCGGAGGCAGGCCGACACCCCACCGTCGGCACGGCGGCGAGCGCGGCCGCTGTCGCCGAGACAGCGCGCAAACTGCTTGGCGAGATCGAGCGGGAGTGCCGCGATCGCTCGCGGCGACCCGTACGGAGCGGAGGGGCGCGGCGCTGGCGGTCCAGCGCCCAGGTGCGTGCGGTGCTCATGGCGACCGCGCTGGCTGGCGCGAACGGCATCGCCGCGAGCCGCGGGGCTGCGCAAACGACATCGCAGGACGCGGAAAAGGCGTTTGCGCTCGGGGTCACCGCGTATAGCGGCGGCGACTTCGTGCGGGCGGAGCGGTACTTCGGCGATGCGGCCCACGCCGCTCCACGCGCGCCGGACGCATGGGCAAACTTCGGGACTGCCGCCTTCATGGCGGGCGACACCGCGAACGCGATTGTCGGCTGGCAGCGCGCGCTCCGGCTCGAACCGCTCGACGCGGACCTTCGTGCGCGCATCGCCCGCATCCGCGCGGTGCGCGCCGGTGAGGATGCCTGGGTTCCGCCGGCGCCGCCGCGGGCGCTGCCGATTCTCGCGGTGGTGTTCTGGCTGTCTGCCTGGACGTGGATTGCGCGGCGCGCGTGGCAGCGACGTCCGGTGCTACGCGTGGCTTCGGTGGTCCTGGTCGTGGGCGCCGGTGTGCTTGCCGGTGCCTGGCAGGTTGATCGCCGCCACGCCGGTGCCGGCTTTGTCGTCGTGACGTCACCGGTGTCACTGCGGCAGCTGCCAGCGCTCGCGTCGGAGACGCGCGCCACGCCGCTTCTCGGTGAAGTGGCTCGGGTGACACAAAGGCAAGGCGCATGGGTTCACTTGCGCTTGCGGGCGGATCGGTCCGGATGGATTCCCCGCGATCGCGTCGCGCTGCTCAGCGACGAGTCGGTGCGGTAGCCGATGAGCACTGAACGGCGGATCGCCGTCCTGCCGTCGGCGGTGGCCGACCAGATCGCGGCCGGCGAGGTGGTGGAGCGCCCGGCGTCCGTAGTGAAGGAGCTGGTCGAGAATGCACTCGATGCGGGGGCCACGGCGCTCGACATCGCCATCGGCGAGGGCGGGCGCGCGCTGATCCGGATTGCCGACGACGGGCAGGGCATGTCGTCGGACGACGCGTGGCTTGCCGTGGAGCGCCACGCGACTTCGAAGATCCGGAGCGCCCAGGACTTGGTTGGCGTAACGAGTTTCGGCTTCCGCGGCGAGGCGCTGCCGTCTATCGGGTCCGTGTCCCGCATGGAGATCGAAACGGCGACTGCGGATGGTGCGGCCACTCGCGTCCGCGTCGTCGGTGGCACCCGCGAGCGGTTGCCGGCCGGCGCGCGGCGCCGCGGAACCACGGTGACGGTCGAGGCGCTGTTCTTCAATACGCCGGCGCGCCTGAAGTTCATGAAGGGCGCGCGGAGCGAGTGGCGGGCCATCAGCGATGCCCTGACCAGCCTGGCGCTCGTGCGCCGTGACGTGCGCCTGCACGTGACGCACGACGGGAAGGAGGTGCTCGCGATCCCGCCCGGCGCAACGCTGCGCGACCGTGTGTCGGCGCTGTGGGGCGCTGAGCGCGCACAGGCGCTGGTCGCGGTGGACGATGTCAGCGGCCCGATCCGCGTCGCCGGGCTCGTCGAGCGTCCGGATGAAGTTGGGCTCGCGAGCCGCCGCGTGTTCCTCGCCGTCAACGGACGCGCGGTGCGCGATGCGGGCATGGTGCGCGCCGCGGAAGCCGCGTACCGCTCGACCATTCCCGCCGGGCTCAGGCCAACACTGCTGCTCGACATCACGATGCCGGCGCAGGATGTTGACGTGAACGTGCATCCGGCAAAAGCCGAGGTGCGGTTTCGCGACCGCTGGACCACGGAACGTGCGGTCGAGCGGGCGGTGCGGCATGCCCTCGGCACCGGCGATGGTGTGACCGCGCGGTTCACGTCCTTCGTGGCCGGTCCGGGCGCGGCGCCGTCTGCTGTGCCCGTGGACATCGAAGTGCTGCGGCCGGCGGCCCGCGCGGTCGAACCGTTGTTCGCGGCGTCCGCCGACGCTGCGCCTGGCGCGCTCGCTGCACGCGGAGAGAGCCCGAAGCTGCAGGGCGATGCGCACGCGGACGAGCGACCCGCCGATGCTGCCGCTGACTCGGTCATCCAGGTCCCGCCGCTCAAGCAACTGCGCCGTACGTGGTTGGCGTTCGAGGACGACACCGGGCTGGTCCTCATTGACCAGCACTCCGCGCACGAGCGCGTGTTGTACGAACGGTTCATGCATGCGCTTGCACGCGGGGATCATGGCGCGCAGGCCCTCCTGTTCCCGTTGACGCTCCACTTGTCCCCGGACGAGTGGAACGCGTTTGAGGCGAGCGCCGACGTCCTGCGCGCGCTTGGCTTCGACGCGCAGCCGTTCGGGGGCAACTCGATCGCGGTTCACGCGGTGCCGGCGCCGCACCCGCGGTTCGACGCCGAGCGCTGCCTGCGCGACACGCTGGCGCAGCTCGCAGGCGACCGCGCGACGTCCACGCTCGCGCGGCACGAACGCTTGGCTGCGACAGTCGCCTGCAAGGCCGCGATCAAGGCGGGTGACCTGCTGTCGGCCGACGAGATGCGCGCGCTGTTTGTCCAGCTCGCCCGTACGACGCTGCCCGTGTACGACGTGCACGGGCGCAGCGCGATCGTGCGCCTCGGCTGGGACGAACTGGAACGGCGATTCGGCCGGACGTAGCCGGGCTGTCCATGCTGCGGATCATCTGCGGACCGACAGGGGCGGGGAAGTCCGGGCTGGCCACGAAGCTCGCGGCTGCGCGCGGACTCACGATCATCAGCGCCGATTCGCGGCAGATCTACCGCGGGTTCGACATCGGCACGGCGAAGCCTTCGAAGGCCGACCGGAGGCAAGTGCCGCACGTCGGCATTGACGTCGCGGACCCGACTGAGCGCTGGTCTGCCGCGCGCTGGGCTGATGATGCGGCTGGCGCGATCGAGCGGCTCGGCGTTGCCAATGTCCTCGTCGTCGGCGGTACCGGGCTGTACCTGCGGGCCTTGGTCGAGCCTCTCTTCAATGAAATACCGCTCGACCCGGTGCGGCGCGCGGAACTCGCCGGCGAGATCGAGCGCTGGCCGCTGGAGAAACTGCGTTCGTGGACCCAGCGGCTCGACCCGGCGCGCGCGCACCTCGGGCGCACCCAGCTGCTTCGCGCGATCGAGGTGGCGCTGCTCACCGGACGCCGGCTGAGCGATCTGCACGAGAGCGAACGGCGGCCGCCGCGGTACCGTGCGGATTGGCTTGTGGTTGACCCCGGCGAGGCGCTGCAAGCGCAGATCGGCCGGCGCCTGGACGCGATGCTTGCGGCCGGCTGGCAGGATGAGATCCGCTCGCTGATGCGCACAGTGCCGGACGGGGCACCGGCGTGGAAGGCGTGCGGGTACCGGCGGCTGCGCGACGCGCTGGACGTTGCGGGCGCCACGGGCGATGCCACCATCCGCGAGGGTATTTTGATAGACACGCGGCAGTACGCAAAGCGCCAGCGCACCTGGTTCAGGCACCAGCTGCCGGAGCGCGGGGTAACGCAGGTGGACCCCCGCGCGGCGAACGCCGATGCGCTTGTGACTCACTGGTGGGAGGCCCGTCCAGCGAACGGGCCGGAGGATTCGTGAAGGTCGGCATCACGTGTTACCCGACGTACGGTGGCTCCGGCGCGGTCGCGACCGAACTCGGCGTCGCGCTCGCGGCGCGTGGGCACGACGTGCACTTCATTGCGTACGAGCACCCGTTCCGCCTGCCGAGTTTCGTGCCGCGTGTGTCGTTCCACGAAGTGTCGATGGGGCAGTACCCGCTCTTCCAGTATCCGCCGTACGACCTGGCGCTCGCGGTGAAGATGCATGAGATCGCGCAGCAGCACGCGCTCGACCTCCTGCACGTGCACTATGCGATCCCCCATGCGACGAGCGCGTACCTCGCCAAGCAGATGCTGGCGAAGGCCGGCGCGAACCTTCCAGTGGTGACGACGCTGCACGGCACGGACATCACGATCGTTGGCCAGGATCATTCCTATCACGCGATCACCAAGTTCTCGATCGAGGAATCCGACCGGGTAACGGCCGTGTCCGAGTTCCTGCGCGACGAAACCGTGCGCGCCTTCGGCTGCGGGAACTGCCGCGTGGATGTGGTCCCGAACTTCGTGGATCCGACAGTCTATGATCGCGCGAAAGCGGACCCCGCGATCAAGCAGGATCTCTCCGGCGGCCGGCCGATCGTGATGCACATCTCGAACTTCCGGCCCGTCAAGCGGGTGCGCGACGTCGTCGGTGCGTTTGCGCGCGCCCGGAAATCCTCTGATGCCGTGCTGGTCCTCGTCGGTGACGGTCCGGAGCGCGCCGCCGCTGAGGACGAAGCAAGGCGCCTGGGCGTGATCGCGGACACTCGCTGCCTGGGCCGCATCGAAGCCGTGGCGCCGCTGCTCGCGGTGGCTGACGTTTATGTGCTGCCCACCGATCGTGAGAGCTTCGGCCTGAGCGCGCTCGAGGCGATGGCCTGCGGCGTGCCCGTGTTGGGCGCCCGGGTGGGCGGACTCGTCGAAGTGGTGGAGCATGGGGTGACCGGCGAGCTCTGCGATGTCGGCGACATCAATGCCATGGGCGACGCCATCGCGCGCTACCTCACGGACCGCGCGCGCTGGGCCGCAGCAAGCGCGGCAGGCGCGAAGCGGGCCCGCGCGCAGTTTGCGCTCGATGACGTTGTCTCGCGGTATGAATCACTCTATCGCGACCTGGCGTGAACGAACTCACCGTGTGGCAGGCCGCCGTGCTCGGGGCGCTGCAGGGGCTTGCCGAGTTCCTGCCCATCAGCAGCTCGGCCCACTTGTCGCTGGCGCCGTGGGCGTTCCGTTGGCAGCAGCCGGGCTTGGCCTTCGACGTGGCGCTGCACATCGGGACATTGGCAGCCGTGCTCGTGTACTTCCGCGTCGAGTGGGTGCGACTTGCACGCGCGGGTCTTGACATCCTCGCGACGAGGCGGCTCGCCTCCGCCGATGCGCGCCAACTCGCGCTGCTGGTGGCCGGCACCGTTCCGGGCGCCGCAATCGGCTACCTGCTCCAGGACCAGGCAGAGACGGTCTTCCGGACGCCGGCATTGACCGCCGTCGCACTCATCGCGATGGGCGCGGTGCTCTGGGTCGTGGACCGCCGGGCGGGCGAGGGGAGGCCCGTCACCACAATGTCATGGCGCGACGCGGTGCTGATCGGGCTCGCGCAGGCCTGCGCAATCGTGCCCGGCGTGTCCAGGTCGGGTGCGACCATCACGGCTGGACGCGCGCTCGGGTTCGATCGCGGCGGTGCCGCGACGTTCAGCTTCCTGATGTCCATGCCCATCACCGCGGCGGCTGCCGCGCTCAAGGCGCCCGAAGCGCTCGCGACCGTGCACCTGGCGACCGTGCTCACGGGGATGGTCACCGCCGCGATCACCGGTTGGCTCGCGATCGCCGTACTGATCCGGTACGTGCAGCGCCGCGGGTTTGGTGTGTTCGCCGCGTACCGCCTGGTGCTTGGCCTGGCGATCCTCCTGCTCGTCTGGCAGCGTGCGAATTGACGGGTTTGACGGCGAAGGGATCGCCGCCATCACGGGTTCGCCCACCGTGCGGCTGTTTGATGAGGTCGAGTCCACCATGGACGAGGCGCACCGGCTTGCGGCCGACCTTGCTCCGTCGGGCACCGTCGTCATCGCCGATAGCCAGCGCCGGGGGCGCGGACGCATGGGTCGCGAGTGGGCGTCGCGCGCGGGCGCCGGTCTCTGGATGACGATGCTTGGCCGCCCGCAGTCGGCGGACGTGCTCGATGTGCTGAGCCTGCGCGTGGGCATTGCCATCGCGGCGCCACTCGACCAGTTCGCCGGTTCGCTCGTGGCGATCAAGTGGCCGAACGACCTGCTGGTCAATGGCAGCAAGCTCGCGGGGATTCTCGTCGAGGCGCGCTGGCACGGTGCGTCACCTGACTGGGTCGCCGTCGGCGTCGGTATCAACATGGCGGTGCCGGTTGGTCATGCCGCCTTCGGGCTGGGCGCGGCGACTTCGCGGAGCGAAGTGCTGCGCGCCGTCGTCCCGTCGTTGCGGGCTGCCATTGAACGCACCGGTCCGCTGACCGCCGAGGAACTCGACCGATTCGCCGAGCGCGACGCGCTGCACGACGCGATCTTGGAGGCACCGGCGCGCGGACGGGCAAACGGCATCTCGGCCACCGGCGCGCTCCGGATCGTCACCGAACACGGCGAAGAGTTTTTCCGGCGCGGTTCGCCGATCGTCGCCGAGTCCACCGGCACTGACTGAGGCGTACACATGATCCTGGTGATTGACGCGGGGAACTCCGAGACCACCGTTGGCGTCTGCGACGGACTCAAGGTCCGCGAGCGCTGGCGCGTGGCGACCGATCACAGCCGGACGCCGGACGAGGTGTACCTGACCCTCGTGTCGCTGCTGGCGCACGGCGGGAAGGTGCGGCTCAAACCCAAGGGCGCGGCGATCGGTTCCGTCGTGCCCGCGCTGACCGCTGCGCTCGCCGAGGCCTGCGAGCGAATCACCGGGAAACCCACCGTTGTGGTGGACTCGAACTCGGACCTGCCCATTCGGCTCGATGTGGACGAGCCCAAGACCGTCGGGGCCGACCGCATCATCAACACGCTGGCCGCCAGCCGGCTTCACAAGCGGGATTGCATCGTCGTGGACCTCGGCACGGCCACGACCTACGACTGCATCACCGGGGACGGGCGGTTCATCGGGGGCGTGATTGCCCCAGGCGTTCAGATTGCGGCCGAGTCGTTGTTCCGCCGGACGTCGAAGCTGGCCGCGACCGAGCTGGTACCGCCGAAACGGGCGATCGGCAGGCGCACGGACGAGTGTATCCGGTCCGGTGTGGTCCTCGGGGCGGCCGATGCGATTGACGGTCTGGTGCGCCGGATCAAGGCCGAATGGCCGACAAAAACCGCGCCGCGCGTCGTCGCAACTGGCGGTCTGGCAACGCGTTTCGGCGATCTATGTGAGGAAATAGATGAAGTCGAGCCCGACCTGACGTTGGTGGGCCTGGCCATGGCATACCAACTACTGAAGAAGTGATGGGTCATCGGTGGTCGGTGTTCGGTTGTGGCTAACCCCTACCGGTGACCGACGACCGACCACCCAAGCCTCGCAGTTTGCTCCGTTGTCTGCTGGCACTCCTAGACTCCGAGTGCTAGTTTTTGTGTGTTGTCAGGTTTGTGCGTTCCCCAAACCTCCATTCACTAACTCAACACACACGGAGCACGCGTCATGGCAGCAAAGAGCGCATCGTCGGGTAAGGTGTCGCCGCTCTCTGATCGGGTGGTCGTCAAGCCGCTCGAGGAGACCGAGCAGATGCGGGGTGGCCTGTACATCCCGGACACCGCGAAGGAAAAGCCGCAGCAGGGCGAAGTCGTCGCGGTCGGCCCCGGCCGCACCGAAGACGGCAAGCGTGTCGCGATGGAAGTGAAGGTCGGCGACAAGGTTCTCTACGGGAAGTACTCCGGCACGGAAGTCACCGTCGAGAACGTGCAGATGCTGATCCTCCGCGAGAGCGACATCCTCGCGGTCGTGGGCTAACCATCCCTACCATCCACTACCTACTACCTAATACCTGACTCATATGGCAGCCAAAGAACTCCATTTCAACGTCGAAGCGCGTGCGGCACTGAAGCGCGGCGTTGATCAACTCGCCGAGGCCGTGAAGGTCACCCTCGGACCCAAGGGCCGGAACGTTGTCATTGACAAGAAGTTCGGCGCGCCGACGGTCACCAAGGACGGCGTGACGGTGGCGAAGGAAGTCGAGCTCTCGGATCCGCTCGAGAACATGGGCGCGCAGATGGTGAAGGAAGTCGCGACCAAGACGTCGGACAACGCCGGCGACGGCACGACGACGGCGACGGTGCTCGCGCAGGCGATCTTCCGCGAAGGCCTGAAGAACGTCACGGCCGGCGCGAACCCGATGGCCATCAAGCGTGGCATTGACCGCGCGGTGTCGGCCGTCGTGGACGAGCTCAAGAAGATCTCGGTCCCGACGTCGGGCAAGAAGGAAATCGCGCAGGTCGGCACGATTTCCGCGAACAACGACAAGGAAATCGGCGACCTGATCGCCGAGGCGATGGAGAAGGTCGGCAAGGACGGCGTGATCACGGTTGAAGAGGCAAAGGGCCTCGAGACCACGCTGGACACCGTGGACGGCATGCAGTTCGACCGCGGTTACCTCTCGCCGTACTTCATCACGGACGCCGAGAAGATGGAAGCCGTGCTCGAGGACGCGTACCTCCTCATCCACGACAAGAAGATCTCGGCCATGAAGGACCTGCTCCCGATCCTCGAGAAGGTGGCGCAGACGGGCAAGCCGCTGCTCATCATCGCCGAGGAAGTCGAGGGCGAGGCGCTCGCGACGCTCGTCGTGAACAAGCTCCGGGGCACGCTCAAGATCTGCTCGGTGAAGGCGCCGGGCTTTGGCGATCGCCGCAAGGCGATGCTCGAGGACATCGCGGTCCTGACGAAGGGCCAGGTGATCAGCGAGGAAGTCGGCTTCAAGCTCGAGAACGCCGTGCTCACCGACCTCGGCCGCGCGAAGCGGATCGTGGTGGACAAGGACAACACGACGATCATTGATGGCGCCGGCGACAACGACAAGATCAAGGGCCGCATCAAGGAGATCGAGGTCGCGATCGACAAGAGCACGAGCGACTACGACAAGGAGAAGCTCCAGGAGCGGAAGGCGAAGCTCGCCGGCGGTGTGGCGGTGATCAACGTCGGCGCCGCGACCGAGAGCGAGATGAAGGAGAAGAAGGCGCGCGTGGAAGACGCGCTGCACGCGACGCGCGCGGCCGTGGAAGAGGGCATCGTCCCGGGCGGCGGCGTGGCGTTCATCCGTGCGCAGGGCGCGCTGAAGAGCGTTAAGCTCGACGAAGACGAGCAGATCGGCGTGGACATCATCCGTCGCGCCGTCGAAGAGCCGATCCGCATGATCGTGTACAATGCGGGCGGCGAAGGCTCGATCGTGGTCGAGAAGGTGCGGGCCAGCAAGGACCGCAACTTCGGCTACAACGCGCTGACCGACACGTATGAGGACCTGGTGGTCGCCGGCGTCATTGACCCGACGAAGGTGAGCCGCACGGCGCTGCAGAACGCGGCGTCGATCGCGTCACTGCTGCTCACGACGGAAGCGCTGATCGTCGAGAAGAAGGAAGACAAGCCCGCGCCGGCCGGTCCGCCGGGCGGCGGCATGGGTGGGATGTACTAAAGGGCAGGTAGTAGATAGCAGATAGTAGATAGTAGGTGGCAGGTGATTGAGCGGGGGTGCCGGGAGACGGTGCCCCCGCTTGTCTTTGAACAGAGCCGGTCGTCAGCGAACGCGAATGACGTTGATCTCTCCCGCGGGACTGCGGCCGCTCACCCACACGATTACCGGGCCCGGTGACGGCCTCGCAACAACGGGATACGCGCCGGGCCCGAGCGAGACGGCGCTCGTGCGCTCACTCCCCACTCCGCCGCCAGTTCGGTCCGGCTGCATCATGACCGACGGAGGGGAGTGCGTGGAGTCCGTCCAGACGAGGACGGGCACGTCACTTACGGCCGGCGGTGCCGCCGCTTGCGAGGCGAGTTGTGCGATCGCAAGCGCCGCCGCCATTGAATCGCCGAACGCCTTGGCGGCGATCTGCCCTGCGGTCGAACCGAGCCAGTACTCCCTCGGCTGTTCCGCTCCGTTGCCCGGGATGCTCCACATGGCCACCACGCGCTCGCCGGTGTCGCGTGCAATCACGTGGAGCGTTGGTCTTCCGCGCCCGCTGCTTCCGCGAACAGCCGCGGGCGCCGAGTACGTGGTCCCGTCGATGGTATAGGACCACACGATGGCTGCTGCGTCGCCCCGGGCGCGCGTCCACGCGAGGAACGGCTGCGCGAATCCGTCCGGGTCGAGGATCAGCTCGACTCGCGGTCCGTTCTCGAGGTCGGCGGGCGTCGGCTCACCGACCGGGCTCACCCGCAGCGCTGCCGAGAACGAGTTGCCGCCGTCGAGGCTGCGCGACACGAACACGGCCGTGTCGGCGCGCTCGACGCCGAACCATGCCACAGCGAGGTGATCGTCACGCACGGCCGTCGCGAAGCGCCCGACGACCCCCGTTTCCATTGCCATCCGGAGCAGGGGTCCATCGTACATGTCCTGTTCCGCCGTGACGGCTCCCCGGCACGACACGGCCGCCAGCGCGGCGGTGACGATCGCCAAGGCTGGCGTCGTGATCGCCCGCGCGTGAGCCAACGGCCTGGGCACCATTGCGACTATCTACACGGCTGCAGGAGGTTCGTCCACGGGAGCGCCGGACACGCCGACGCCCGGCTAGAATGTTGCCATGATCCTCGCCAGCACGTTGTCAGCAGCCGTCGCGGTCTCCGCCGGACTGCTCACGAGCGCCCCGGATGCCTGCCGAGCGCCGATTGCCAGGAACGTCACGGCGCCAGCCGACGCCACGCTCTCACTCAACGGAACGCCCGGGCTCTTCGAGGTTCCTGCGGCGGTCGAACCGAGGCAGAGGTCCGTGGCGCTGAGCTACAACAACGCCAGGCGCGACCTCACCAATCGCGACATGCGGCCGCAGGGGAACGGCTTCGTGGCGTTCGAGTTTCTTCCCCGGCTTACGCTGACGGCGCGCGGCTCGGCCGCCGGCCCGCCGCGATACCTGTCGGATACGGAGTCGATCCTTCGCGATATCTCGGCGGGCGCACAGTTCCTTGCCTTGCGCGAGACCGGTACGCGCCCTGCGATCGCGCTTGGCGCGACCGACATGGGCGGAGCGGCGCCGAACTTCGAGTCGCGCTACATCGTCGCAACGAAGACGTTCGCCGACCGCGTGCGCCTCACGGGGGGCTACGGCGCGGACGGACACCTGTTGAGCGGGGCGTTCGGCGGCGCATCGGTGGGCATCTGCGATTGGCTGACGGTGATCGGTGAGAACGATGCGCGACAGTCGTCGTTCGGCGTGCGACTGACGCCGTTCGCGGCGACCGCCGCGAGGTACGGAGTAATGCCCGCCGTAGACATCGTCTCGCGCGGGGAAACCGGGACGGTGACGAACTTCACGCTGCGCTTCGGCTTGCCCGCGACCCCGAGGACGACGGCAACGACACCCGCAGTGCGTCCGGGCAACGCCGCCCGTCGCTCACCGTCGGCCACGCGCTCGGTCGAGTCACTTGCGCGGAGCCTGGTGGACCTCGGCCTCGAGAACGTCTCGGTCGCGGTCGTGAGCGGCGGCTTGCTGGAGGTCGGCTACGAGAACTGGGTGTGGGTGTATGAGGAAGCGTCGGCGATCGGCGCTGTGCTCGCCGCGGTGCAGCAGCACGCACCCGCAGCAGTCACCGAAGTGCGACTCCTCGTGCGGCGGCATGAGGCCACGGTGCTCGCGCTCGGCGTCCGGCTGGCCGATTGGGCTGCGTTCACGGCCGGGCAGCGCGAAGGAGGCGCATTCGCCGAGTCGCTGCGGATCGAGGGAGGCCGCGATGCGGCGGCGCGGTCGCCGATTCCGCCCGCGCGCTGGTTGAATCGTGCCCGCGCGCGCCTCGATGTCACGGTGGTGCCGCGCCTGGAGTCCACCCTGCTTACGGAAGTCGGGATAGCGGACTCTCGCGTCGCGGCGCTCCCGGAAGCGACGCTGCGCCTGGGACGCGGTCTCATGCTGACCGGGCGGCGAAGCATCAAGCTGTACCGCAGCGTCGGGTTCCCCGACAGTATTCGCGTTGCGAATGCGGACCGACTGCTCGTGCAGCTTGCGCGGCCGCTCGACCTGGGCGTGTTTCCCGCCGGGACCAGCGGATTCGCCCAAGCCAGCCTGGGCCGGTTCGGTCATGGCGAGGTCGGCGGCTCAGTGGAAGCCGACTTCGCGCTGCCGAACGGCAGGATCAATGTCGGCTTCATGGGCGCGGCCTTCGGTCGGGCCTTCGGCAAGATCAACCGCTCCGTCGCGCTCGGGAATATCCGCGTTCGCACGCCACGGATGGGCACGACCGTCTCGCTCACCGCCGGCCATTTCATGCACGGCGACATCGGGGCGCTGGGCGAGGTCGCGCGCTGGTTCGGGCCGATGGAGGTCGGCTTCTTCGTCCGCGCGAGCGAGTTCTCGCAAGCGGCTGGCGCGCGCGTCCGGCTCCCGCTGAGCCCGTCGCGTACCATGCGGCCGCGCACCGTACGCGTCAACGCTCCCGAGGCGATTGAGGTCTCGCAGCAGTCCGTCATCCTCGAGGACATCAACGCCCTTCGCTCGGATATCGCGATCCCGCTGCGGACCGGGAACGAGCTGTTTTCGGCTGTGTGGCAACGCGACCGGCTCTCGGCGGGCCAGCTCCGAGCCCAAGTGGAGCTGATGCGGGCGCAGGCGCTGCGGTAGGGAACGTCCGGGCGCTGACGGCGCCCCGTCAGAGGGACAGCGCGAGCTGACCGGATGCGGTTCGCCCGATCGGCGCGCTCGGCGCCCGCCGGACCGCCGCGGCGAGCGTCGCGCGTCGCGCCAGGCGCGTAACGCCTCGCTTCGTCGCGGAGCACGCGATCTCCGGCGTGTTGTTCGTCTCGCTTAGGTGAAGGAGCAGCACCGCGCGGAGTTCGGCAGTCCCGACGGCGTCAATGAAGGCCGCCGATTGTGCATTACTCAAGTGGCCGGTTGCGCTGGCCACACGGTCTTTCAGGAAGGCGGGGTAGGGTCCGTCGCGCAACATGTCCGCGTCGTGATTCGCCTCGATGCAGAGCAGTTCCACACCGCGGAAGGCGCGGATGAGCTTGTCCGACGGTTCGCCCAGGTCGTGGGCCACGCCCGCACGCTGCCCACTGGTGCGGGAGGTGAAGGCATATGCCGCCGGTTCGGCGGCGTCGTGCGAAACCGGCACGAGCGCGATGTCGAGGTCGCCGATGCGAACGTGTTCACGCACCGTCTTCGCCGCTGGTCGAACCTCGGTCGGCAGCCGCCGGACCGTTCCGGCGGTCCCGATCACGGTCCATCCCCACTTGGCCACCGCCTGCGGGATTCCGCGCACATGGTCAATGTGCTCGTGCGTGACGAGGATGGCCTGCACGCTTTCCGGCGCGACGCCGGCCGCCTTGAGCCCCTTGGCGAGCGTGCGCGGGCCGATGCCGCAGTCCACTAGGACGCGCGTCGTGCCGTCGTCAACAAGGATGGCGTTGCCGCTGCTGCCGCTTGCGAGCGCGACGATGCGCATCAGCCGAGGTCCCAAGCAGCTTCGAGCGTCGCCTGGTTACCCGGCGACAACGTGACTTCCCGTCGCTTCATCACGTGCCGCGCGACTTCGGTGAACTTGGCCCGCTCGTATCGCGCGAATGGCGGCTGATCGCCCCAAGCGAACGGCGGGACGCGCTTCGCCGGCGAGCGGTCGCCAAAGACGTTCGCGCCGGCGCCGACAATCGTCCCGGTCATGAGGCGCGTGCCGATCGCCGTCTTTGCGTGATCCCCGATCAACGACCCGAGGAACTGCATGCCCGTGTCGTGTTCGCCGGTCGCCGTCTCCACCCGCACGCTGCCGTAGCTGTTCTTGAGGTTGCTGGTCGTCGTGAGCGCGCCGAGGTTGGCCCACCGACCGATCACCGAATGGCCGACGAACCCGTCGTGCCCCTTGTTCGCGTAGCCTTGCACCGCCGTGACGCTCATCTCGCCGCAGACGCGCGAGTGCTCGCCGATTGCGACGGCGGCGAAACGCCCGCCGGCGACGATCGTGGAATCACCGATCACGGCCGGGCCCGCGATCCGGGTGAACGCGTTGATGCGGGCACCCGGCAGCACGACGATATCGCCGCCGGTCGTGTCGAACACCACGTGTGGCTCGACATACGCGCCGCGCGCCACGGCGGCGCGGTGCTCCCCGAGCACGGTCAGGTGCGGCGGCGGAGCGTCCTTGATGCCGTCAGCAAGGCTCATGGCATCGGACCGCAGCATTTCCGGCAAGTGGCGCACAATGTCCCACGCGTGGTCGAGCCACCAGCCCTTGAACATCGCGTGCTTGCGGGTTCCAAGCGATTCGAGTGCAAGGTGGCCGTCAGCGAGTTCTTGAACTGCTACGTCGCGCGCGAGGGCCACTGCCGCGACGCGACCGTCAACCTCCGCCCAGCCGCCCGGGTCGAGGGTCACGACTTCCGGCATCAGCCACGGTGCACATCTCGAGTTCGCCAGCACGGTGCCCGCTTTCAGCACGCCACGCACGCCAGGCGGCGCGCCGAACTCGTCGAACGTGGCGAGGTGCGGCGCAGCGACGAACCCGGTCGCCTGCTGGGCGAGCAAGCGCGCCCATCGCTCACGCACAAGCAGCGCCCCCACCCGCAGCTCCGACACCGGGCGCGTGTGCGCGAACGGTTCCATGGCACGCGCAATCGCGTCGTCGTAGCAGACGAGCCCGCGGTTCGGCTCACTCATGCGGCGCGTCCCGGCCCGCTCTCGACGGCGCGCGCGATCTTCTCGCGCACATCAGGCGGCAGCGCTTCGAGGAGGCTCTTGAGGTCGGCAGCTCGTTCGGCGGTTGTCACCAGCGTTACTCCAGGCAGTGAGACGATCACGAGGCCTTCAATGCCGTAGCCCACCACCGTGGTCCCCTCGGCGTGCACGACGTTCGCCGACGAATCGCGAAGCACCACGGCACCGGCGGGCGCGTTGCCAGACGCATCCTGCACACGAACCGTGCGCAACGCCGCCCACGTGCCCACGTCACTCCACGGGAAACGGCCGGGCAGGACCATCACGCGCTTGCTCCGCTCGAGCACGCCGTGATCAATCGCAATCGAACGGGCGGCGGCGAAAAATCCCTCCGCGTTGTCGCCGTGCTTATCGAGCGCTGGCGCGACTTCCGGGCAGTGTGCGCGAATCTCGGTCAAGAGATCGGCGGCGCGCCACGCAAAAATGCCGGAGTTCCACAGGCAACCGCCGTTCACGAGCGCCTCCGCACGCACGCGGTCCGGTTTCTCGATGAAACGGGCGACACGGCGAAGGGGAGCCGGCGACGTGCCGATCGACACGTCGCGTACAGGCTCGCCGGGTTCGATGTATCCGAGCCCAGGGTCGGGCCAGCTTGGCACGATGCCGACCGTGATCAGCGCCTCGTTCGCCGCGGCGGCGTCAGCAGCGGCGATCAGGGTGGCGCGGAATAGGTCAACGTCGCCGATCGCCCAATCGGCGTGCACGCAGACCATCGGGGACTCGCCGCCGCTGCGCTTGGCGATCAAGTTGGCCGCCCACGTGAGCGCCGCGGCGGTGCCCGCGGGGCGCGGCTCGGCAATGACGTTCCCGGCCGGCAGCGTGGGCACCAGCTTGCGTACGGCATCGGCCAGCGATGCGTTCGTGAGCACGAGGGTGCGCTCCAGTGGCGCCACCGGCGCCAGCCGTTCGAGCGTATCCTCGAGCATGGGCTTCGCCGAGATCAGCGGCAGTAGTTGCTTCGGCCGTTCCGGTGTGCTCAGCGGCCAGAACCGCGATCCGACGCCGCCTGCGAGTACGACCGCCCACCGATCGCGCGGTGCACTCACGCGCCGGTCAGCTCCTGCACACGCGCGAACAGGCGCTTGGGGCTGAAGGGCTTCGTGAGGAAGTCCTGCACGCCGAGTCGAGCAGCCGTGTCGCGTTGCTCATCGTGTCCGGCGGCCGTGAGGATGACCGCCGGGACGTTTGCCCAGCGGGAGTCGGCGCGCATGCGCTCCAGCACCTCGAGCCCGCTCAGCCCGGGCATCATGACGTCGAGGAGCACGAGCTTGATATCGGGGTAGGACTCCAACGCGGCGAGCGCCGCCGTCCCATCATGCACCAACGTCACCCGGAAGGGTCCTTGCTCCAGCTTTGTCTGGATGATCCGCGCAATGTGCGGCTCGTCATCGGCGACCAGCACGTGCGCGCTCATGGTGGCGGTTCGCGGGTGATTCGTGAGCGAAAGCGACAGGCCGGCGGGAGTTACACCAGCGCCGCGATGTTCGCGCGGTTGCGCCGAATCTCGTACAACAACTGGCCGAGGTTTGCGGACGGCTGTACGAGCACGAGGAGCACTGCATCCGACGACAGCGCGCACACGACCGCGAGTCCGCGCTCCATTTCCAGGATCGCCGTCTGCAGCGTCCCGCGCTGCGCCGCGTTGCCGAACTCGTCGGCGAACTGGATGATGGACGGCACATGGGCGGCGATGTGCTCGGCGTCCACGGTGTCGCTGGTCTGGCTGTCAATGAGCAGCCCGTCGCGTCCAAGCACGACCGCGGCCTCAACGCCTTCACGCTGTCGAATGGCGCCCGCGAGGTCGCGAATCGTTGGCATGCGAACTCCGGCAGAAGTTGCCGAAGTGTACGCACCCTCCGAGTGAAGTCAAGCTATGGATTCGCTTGAACTTGGCTCACGCGGCGGGTATCCTACGCCACTCAACATTATGCGTAAGAATCGGCCGATTTTCGGGGTGGTTTTCGTGTCCGCGGCAGCGGGGCTGTTGGCTCTGGGCGGTTGCGGCGACGATCCCTTTGCGCCGCGCGCCGACCAGCCGAACGTGAGCCAGTCGTTTTCCGCGTTCGCGATCTCCGGCACGGCAACGAATGCGCCTGCTGCGCTGAACCTGCTCAACAAGGGCATCACGCGCATTGATGGCTCATTCGACTTCGACATTGCGTTCGACATTAACAAGGCTGGGCTGCCGGTGCTGATGCCGCTTGCGACAGTCGGCACGCCGATCAGCGGCGCGAGGCAGATTGGGCTCCAGCGGCAGTCGTCCACGTATGAGAACACCACCGAGGCGCCGAAATCGGGCTACGCGCTTGACTCGATGATGGTCGTCACGCCGGGGCAGGTGGTGGTGGTCCAATCGCAACAGAGCATCTGCGGGTTCTCGATCGCGCCCTACACGTTCGCGAAGATCGTGATTGATTCGGTGGTTCTTTCGAGCCGGCAGCTGTATGGGCGCACGTTGATCAACCTCAACTGCGGTCTCCGCTCGCTCTCGCCCGGCACGCCGAAGTTCTAGGGCGCAGGAACCCCGCCATGCATGACATCCGTGTAGTCCGTGAGGCGCCGGATTCGCTGCGTGAAGGCATGCGGCGGCGCGGCAAGTGGGATTCGCTTGGCCCGCTGGTCGAGCGCGCCGTGGCGCTGGAAGGTGAGCGTCGGGCGGCGATCCAGGCGACCGAAGAGAAGAAGGCTGCCCGCAACGCGACCAGCCAGGAGGTCGCCAAGCGAAAGAAGGCCGGGGAGCCGACGGACGACCTCCTCGCAAAGGGGCGGGCGATCGGGGAAGAGATTGCCCAACTCGAGGCGCGTCAGGTGGCGGCCCAGTCGGAACTCGATGAGATCCTGGTCGGCCTCCCGAACATCACGCTCGCGGATGTCCCGGAGGGCGATGAAACGGCGAACACGGTGGTGCGATCCTGGGGCACGCCGCGGGCAGCCAACTCGGTAAAGCCACACTGGGAAGTCGGCGCAGCCGCGGGCATGCTCGACCTCGAGCGCGGTGCGAAGATCTCCGGCTCGGGGTTCATCGTGTACCGCGGCGTCGGCGCCCGGCTCCAGCGCGCGCTGGTCTCGATGATGCTCGACCTGCACACGAAGGAGCACGGCTACGAGGAGGCATGGGTTCCGCTCTTCGTGAACCGCGAGTCCATGACCGGGACGGGGCAGCTCCCCAAGTTCGAGGAGGACATGTACGCCCTCCGGGACGATGCGCTTTTTGCGATCCCGACCGCTGAGGTACCAGTCACCAACCTGCTCCGCGACGAGATCCTCGACGGCGCGCGGCTGCCGATGGCGATGACGGCCTATTCCGCGTGCTTCCGACGCGAAGCGGGTTCCGCCGGTAAGGACACGCGTGGATTGCTCCGCGTGCACCAGTTCGACAAGGTGGAACTCGTCCGGTGGTGCGCGCCGGAAGACTCCGCTGCCCAGCACGAGCTCCTGACGGGGCACGCCGAGCGCGTGTTGAAGCTGCTGGACCTGCCGTACCGCGTCCTGCTGCTGGCCGCCGGTGACACCGGGTTCTCCAGCGCCAAGACCTACGATCTCGAAGTCTTCGCTCCGGGTGTGGGGAAATGGCTCGAGGTGTCGTCGTGCTCGAACTTCACGGACTTCCAGGCGCGGCGCGCCAATATCCGGTATCGTCCGGCGAGTGGAGAGAAGCCTCGGTTCGTGCACACGTTGAACGGCTCCGGCCTGGCACTCCCGCGTATCGTCGCAGGAATCCTCGAACACCACCAGCAGCCCGACGGCTCCGTGAAGGTCCCGGCGGCGCTCGCATCGTACCTCGGCGCTGATCGCATCGCCGCGTCAGCGGGATAGGGGCGAGCATGCGGCGGAGCGCTCCCGTCGTACTCGTCGCCGCCGCGCTCCTCGCGCTCCTCGGTTCGTACGTCTGGTACACCCAGCGCGTGGTCGCGGAGCTGAGTCGCGAGGCGCGCGTCACGGCCCAGGTGTTCTCGCGCGTGTACCAGGCCGCGAGCCGGCCCGACCGCGCCGGCCCCGCACCGGCCGATGCGGACGTCCTCCTCGACGTCCTGGGCGCGCTACAGGACCTCGGCGTTCCGATCATCGTCACGGATTCCGCGGGGCGGCCGACGGCGGCTTCGAACCTCCCGTTCGAACACGATGGTGTCGGCGACCCGCGCGTCGCCGCGTATGTGGCGACATTGGACCGAGACAACGCACCCGTCGGGGACTCCACCTTCCAGCTCGTGCACTTCGGCGAGACGCCGCTGGTGCGCGGGCTGCAGGTGATCCCGCTGCTGCAGGTTGCCCTGGTGGTCACGCTGATTATCGCGGGGGCGGCGGCACTCCGCGTCCGGAGCCGCGCGGAACGCGAGCGCGTCTGGGCGGGGATGGCGCGTGAAGCGGCGCATCAGCTGGGCACACCGCTCTCGAGCCTGCATGGTTGGGTGGAACTGCTCAATGAAGCCCCGTCCGCCGAGACGGTCCAGACCGCGGTGCCGCACATCGCGGGCGACGTCGAGCGCCTCGAACGGGTGGCGCACAGGTTCGAGCGCATTGGCCGGCCGGCGAAGCGTGATGCGATCGATGTCGCAGACGTCGTGGACCAGGTCGCAGCCTACTACCGCGCGCGGCTGCCATCGCTGGCGAATGCGATCACGATCCGCGTCAACAGGCCGGAGACCGCGCTGCCGGTACCGGGCGACCGGGTGCTGCTCGAGTGGGCGATCGAGTCGCTGGTAAAGAACGCGGTGGATGCCTTGGCGGCCGGCGGCGGGCAGATCGAGCTGACCGTGGCCCCTGCGGCCGGGAGCGGCGCGATGATCCGTATCGCGGACAATGGGCCGGGTATTCCCAAGGACCTGCGCAAGCGGATATTCGCCGCCGGGTTCTCGACCAAGGAGCGCGGGTGGGGGATCGGGTTGCCCTTGGCGCGCAGGATCGTGACCGAGTCGCACGGCGGGCGCCTCGCGCTCGCGCCAAGCGAGAAGGGCGCCGTGTTCGAGCTTATTTTGCCCGGATGACGACGCTCAACCCCGCCCAACGTGAGGCGGTGGAGCACGGCACCGGCCCGCTGCTCGTGCTCGCTGGCGCGGGGTCCGGCAAGACACGGGTGCTGACGGCGCGGATCGCCCGCCTGATCGAACGCGGCGGAGTCCGCGCGGACCAGGTCCTCGCGGTCACGTTTACGAACAAGGCCGCCGGCGAGATGCGCGCACGCGTGGCCGCGTCGCTCGGCGCAGACCCGCGGGGCATGTGGATCGGCACGTTTCACGCGATCTGCGCGCGCATACTCCGGGCCAACGCGGCGCTCGCGCGCCGGACGCCGGAGTTCACGATCTACGACGAGGATGACACCACCGCCGTGGTGAAGCGCCTGATGGAGCGGCATCGCGTGTCGTCCAAGGTGTACACGCCCCGGCTCATCCTCTCCGAGGTGTCGCGCGCGCGGAATGCGATGACGACGCCGTCCGAGTACGCGTCGCTCGCGCTGACGCCGCTGCAAAAGGCCGTCGGCCCGATCTACAACGACTGGGACGCGGCCTTCGCGGCGTCGAACGCCGTGACGTTCGATGACCTGCTCTGGCTTCCGGTGGCGCTGCTGCGGGCAAACGCCGACGTGCGCGAGCGATATCAGCGGCGCTTCAGCCACCTGCTGGTGGACGAGTACCAGGACACGAACCGCACGCAGTACGAACTGATTCGGCTGCTGGCGTCGCCCACCGGGAATGTCTGTGCCGTCGGTGACGACGACCAGGCGATCTACGGCTGGCGGGGCGCGGATATCCGGAACATCCTCGATTTCACCCGCGACTTTCCGTCCGCGCTCACGGTGCGGCTCGAGGAGAACTATCGCTCGGTCCCCGAGGTGCTGCACCTTGCGAATGCGGTGATCCGCCGGAACCGCGATCGGCTCGGCAAGACGCTGCGCGCCACGCGGCCGGCTGGTGAGCGGGTGGCGCTGGTCGGCGCGCTCGATGATCGCGACGAGACCGAAGTCGTGGTGCAGGAGATCACGTCGCGGCGCGGCCGCGGTGAGGTACAGTTGAACGACGTGGCCGTGCTGTACCGCACCAACGCGCAGTCGCGGCCGTTCGAGGAGGCGTTCCGGCGCCACGGGATCCCGTACCGGCTGATCGGCGCGACGCGATTCTACGATCGGCGCGAGGTGAAGGACGTGCTGGCGTGGTTGCGCCTGATTGCGAATCCGTCCGATGCCGAGGCATTTGTCCGCGCGATCGGCGCGCCACGGCGCGGCGTGGGCGACGCGACGGTTGAGATGCTGCTCGCCGGTGCGCGCGAGGCGAACAAGCCGCTGCTCGACGCGGCCGTGGACGACGCCGTGCTCGCGGGTGCGCGACCCGCCACCCGGAAGGCACTGGCGGAGTTCGTCGCGCTGATCGGACGCTTGCGCGAGCTGGCCTCCGACGCGACCGTGGATCGCGTGATCGCCGAAGTGGTGTCGGCGAGCGGCATGGCCGAGGCGGTCCGCGCCGAGCCGGATGGCGCCGAGCGGCTCGAGAACCTCGAGGAGATGATCCGCGGCGCGACCGATGTCGTGGTGGACGATGGCGGCGAAGTCGGCCTTCGTCCGCTCGATCACTTCCTCCAGAAGGCGACGCTCGTGGCGGCCGCCGACCAGTTGTCGGCCGACGGCGACGCCGTGACGATCATGACGATCCACACCGCCAAGGGACTGGAGTACCCGATGGTCGTGATCGCCGGGATGGAGGATGGACTGTTCCCGCTGGGTCGCGCGTTCGACAACCCCGAACAACTCGAGGAGGAACGCCGGCTGTTCTACGTGGGGATCACGCGTGCGGAGCAGACGCTGATCCTGACCTGGGCGCGGTCGCGCAGGCGAAACGGTGAGCTGATGGCCTCGAAGCTCTCCAGCTTCATCACCCGCGAGGCGGAGGAGCATCTCGCGGTGCGCCAGACCGCGCGCCTTCGCTCGGCGTCGAGTGGCATCGGCCTCGGATTCGGAGCGGGTGCGTGGGGCGGGGGACGGCCTGGGCGCGACGACGACTTCGGTGACTGGGATCCGTCCCCGGCTTCCGATACCCCACGGTGGCGGCCGAACCCGAGGCGGGAACATGCGGTCGAGATCGAAGACGAGTCGCAGGACAGCGCGGAGCTTCGGGTCGGCGCTCGGGTCAAGCATTCCGGGTTCGGCAGCGGCGTGATCAACGAAGTCAGCGGCAGCGGCCGGGACGCCAAGGTGACGGTGACCTTCGACGATGAGGCGGTCGGGCGCAAGAAGCTCGTCGCGAGGTTCGCGAATCTCCAGCGGGGCGACGATTGATGGCGGTGACGCGCGAAGATGTGAAGCGGGTCGCGGCGCTCGCACGCATTCGCGTCGCGGACGACCGCGTGGACGCCCTGGTCGGCGAACTCGAAGGCATCCTCGGGCACATGCGTGGTCTCCAGGGCGTTGAACTCACCGAGGCACAGGCGGCTCCCGCGGTCGCGCCGCTCGTGTTTGAGACGATCCCGGAGTCTCCGCCTGAACCCGCACCGCCGCGTGAGCCACAGGATCCGTATTTCGTCGTACCAAGGGTCGAAGGACTGGGCTCCTCGTGAGCAGCCGGCTCGACGGAAGTGTTGGCGCGCTGGTGGACGCAGTGCAATCCGGCGCGGCGTCGGCGCTGGATGTTGCGACCGAGAGCATCGCGCGCATTCGCGCATCCGATTCAGGCACCGCCGGCGATGCGCCGCTCAACGCCTTCGTCTCTGTTGATGACGACGTCCAATCCGCAGTGGCGGCGTCTTCGGGAGGCAGCGCGGCGCGCGCACTCGCCGGTGTGCCGATCGCGCTAAAGGACAACATCGCTACCCTCCGGCTGCGCACGACCTGCGGGTCACGGATTCTTGAGGATCACGTGAGCCCGTTCGAGGCCACTGTGGTCGGCAAGCTTCGCGCGGCCGGCGCGACGATCATCGGGAAGACTACGCTCGATGAGTTCGCCATGGGCTCGAGTACCGAGCACAGTGCGTTCGGACCCGCGCGGAACCCGCATGATCGCGACCGAGTGCCCGGCGGAAGTTCCGGCGGTTCGGCGGCAGCGGTTGCCGCCGGGATCTGCCAAGTGGCGCTGGGCTCCGAGACCGGCGGGTCCGTGCGCCAGCCCGCGGCGTTCTGCGGCATCGTCGGTGTCAAGCCGTCGTACGGGCGCATCAGTCGTTACGGGTTGGTCGCCTTCGCCTCATCGCTCGACAACATCGGCGTGTTCGGGCGTGCGGTGGACGATGCTGCGCGCGTGTTCGACGTCGTGTCGGGACCGGACGCCGAGCACGATGCAACGTCGGCAGCGGTTGAGCCGGAAACGGTGCAACAGGAACCGGGGCGGCTCGATGGCGTCGTGCTCGGGCTCCCGGCCGAGTACTTCCCGGACTCGCTGGACCCCGCCGTGCGCGATCGTGTCATGCGTGCGTCCGTTGCCGCGCGCGCGAGGGGCGCGGAGATTCGCCAAGTCTCGCTCCCGCACACGGCGCTGGCGGTGCCGGCGTACTACGTGATCGCGCCGGCCGAGGCATCCGCGAACCTGTCGCGCTACGACGGCGTGCGGTTCGGCAGGCGAGTCAAGGAGGCGTCGGCCCGGGATCCGCTGCGCGCGATGTACGAAGCCACGCGTTCCGAAGGCTTCGGCCCCGAGGTGACGCGGCGCATCCTGCTAGGCACCTACGTCCTCAGTGCCGGGTACTACGACGCCTACTACCGACGGGCGATGGCGGTTCGTGACCGGATTCGTGCGGACTTCGCATCGGTGTTCGCGAGCGGCGTGCATGCGTTGCTGACGCCTACGACGCCGACACCGGCCTTCAAGTTCGGCGCCATAAGCGACCCGTACGAGATGTACATGACCGATGTGTTCACGGTCACGGCGAACCTGGCTGAGCTCCCGGCGATGTCGGTGCCGACCGGCCGAATCAGCGGATTGCCCGTCGGCGCGCAGATCATCGCGCCGCGCTTCGCTGAACGCGCGATGTTCCGCGTGGCGTACGCCCTGGAGGCCGAATTGGGCGGCGAGGCGCACACCGGATGACGGGCACCGGCGCGGTCACCGAACGGTACGAGCTCGTCATCGGGCTCGAGGTGCATGTCCAGCTCAGCACGCGAACGAAGTTGTTCTGCCGCTGCTCGACCGCATTCGGCGCGGCTCCGAACGCGCATACGTGTCCGGTCTGCCTCGGCATGCCGGGAGCGCTCCCGGTGCCGAACCCGGAGGCCGTGCTGCTCGCAACCCGCGCGGCGCTGGCCCTTGGGTGTGAGGTGCAGGAACGGTCAGTGTTCGCCCGTAAGAATTACTTCTATCCGGATCTCCCCAAGGGGTACCAGATCTCGCAGTTCGAGCTGCCGTTGGCCCTCCGGGGGCGTGTGACGCTGGCAAGCGGGGCGAGCGTCGGCATTACGCGCATCCATATGGAAGAGGATGCGGGGAAGTCGGTACACGACAAGGTGCCGGGAAAGACGGCGATCGACCTGAACCGCGCCGGTGTGCCGCTCGCTGAGATCGTCAGCGAACCCGACCTTAGGAGCGGCGCAGACGCGGTCGCCTACCTCAAGTGGCTGCGCGAATCGCTGGTGTTTGCGGGCGTGTCCGAATGCTCGATGGAAGAAGGCAGCCTCCGCGTTGACGCGAACGTCAGCGCGCGGCTGCGCGGCGAGACGGCGTTCAGGACGCGTACCGAAATCAAGAACCTCAACTCGTTCGCGTTCGCCGAGCGCGCGATCGCGCTTGAGTTCAAGCGGCACTGCGCGATGCACGATCGCGGCGAGCCCGTTGTGCAGCAGACGATGCTCTACGACCAGGCGAACGACGAAGTGCGCCCTGCGCGGTCGAAGGAAGAGAGCCACGACTACCGGTACTTCCCGGATCCGGACTTACCGCCGATCGACCTCACCGCGGCATTCATCGCCGCGGTGCGGGCCTCGATGCCGGAGTCGCCGACGGCGCGGCGCATGCGCTACACCAACACGCTCGGCGTGCCGGCCCCCGATGCCGACGCGCTGACCACCGATCGCGCGCTGGCCGAGTACTTCGAGGCGGTTGTCCGCGCCGGAGCCGACGGTCGCACCGCGGCGAACTGGACCCTTGGCGAGGTGCAGGCGCGCCGTAACGAGCACCCGGGCGCCGCTGTGCCCGTGCCGGCCGCGAACCTGGCCGCGCTCATCGCTCTGGTTGCCGCGGGCACGGTCAGCAATACGGCGGGGAAGCAGGTCTTCGCGACGATGTGGCGCGAGGGTGGGGTACCGAAGGCGATCGCGGAGCGGGATGGACTGATCCAGGTCGGTGATGCCGACGCGCTGGCGAGGTGGGTCGACGAGGTCTTCGCGGCCCATCCGGACGAGCTGGCGCGACTGAAGGCCGGCGAGCGGAAGCTCGTGGGCGTACTGGTCGGGCAGGTGATGAAGCGGTCGGGTGGGAAGGCCGATCCCAAGAAGGTGAATCAGATGATTTCCGAGCGCGCGGGGCTCGGCTGAGCCTGCGGGCAGAGGCGTGTAACCGTGTTCGAACCTCGTTCGTCCAACAATCGTGGCTAGTCTCCAATTCATAGTAGAGGGCGGCCGCCCGCTGAGCGGCTCGATTCGCCCGTCCGGCAACAAGAATGCCGCGTTGCCGATCGTCGCCGCTGCGCTCATGACCGACCAACCGGTCACGCTCGACAACGTGCCGCGAATCCGGGACATCGAGACGTTGGTGGAGCTGGTGAGGACGACCGGGGCGTCCGCCGAGTGGGAAGGGCGGAACACCCTGCACATTCACGCGGCACGGTTGAAGTCCGGCACGCTGGACCCGGCCATGTGCGCGCGGATTCGTGCATCGATCCTGCTGGCGGCTCCGATGCTGGTGCGTTGCGGGTCGGTCGAGCTCACGCCGCCCGGAGGCGACGTCATCGGCCGGCGGCGGCTCGATACCCATTTCCTGGCGCTCGAGGCATTGGGGGCGGCGCACGACCTCACCGACCGGATCCGCTTCACCACCCGTGGGCTCGTGGGCGCGGACGTCTTCCTGGATGAGCCGAGCGTCACCGGCACCGAGAACGCCGTCATGGCTGCGGTCGGCGCCAAGGGAACGACGGTCATCAGGAACGCCGCGTGCGAACCGCACGTGCAGGATCTCTGCCACTTCCTCGTCGCGCTCGGTGGGCGGATCCAGGGGATCGGGACGAACATGCTCACGATCCACGGCGGTACGGCGCTGCGTGGCACGCGCCATCGGATCGGGGCGGATCATATTGAAGTCGGGTCGTTCATCGGGCTCGCTGCGGTTACCAAGTCGGCCCTGAGGATCGAGGACGCCGGCGTCGAGCACCTGCGTGCGGTGCGCATGGGGTTCGACCGGTTGGGTGTGCGCACGGAAATCGACGGTGCCGCGCTCGTGGTGCCTGCGAATCAGTCCATGACCATCCAGACCGACCTCGGCGGGCACGTGCCCAAGCTCGAAGACCAGCCGTGGCCGGCATTTCCCGCCGATGTGATGTCCATCGCGATCGTGACGGCAACGCAGTGCAGCGGGATCATCCTGATGCACGAGAAGATGTTCGAGTCGCGGATGTTCTTCGTGGACAAGCTGATCTCAATGGGCGCGCGCATCGTGCTGTGCGATCCCCATCGTGCCCTCGTGGCCGGCCCGTCGCCATTGCGCGGTGCGACGGTCGAATCGCCGGATATTCGCGCCGGCATGGCCATGCTCATCGCGGCGCTGTGCGCGAACGGGACGAGCACGATTAACAACATCGGCCAGATTGAGCGCGGGTACGAGCGGATTCACGAGCGCCTGAACGCGCTGGGCGCGGGCATCAAGCGCGTCGAGGCGTGAGCGGGTAGGGCCGATGGTACCGCAGGCGCCTGTGCCGGGCGAGCTCGTCCGCGAGTTCGAGGACATCGGCGTGACCGCGTTCACGACCACGCGCGCCGGAGGCGACTTCAACCTCGCCGATCCTGGGACGGCTGGCGCGAACACGAGGCGATGGCTCGGAATCCACGCGGGGCTGGAGTCCTATGCGCCGGGCCTGGTCTGCGCCAGGCAGGTGCATGGCGCGGCGATCGCCGAGCATCGCGCGGAGTGGAGCGGATGGCTCCGGATCGAGGGCGTGGACGGCCACCTCGTCACCGCGCCTCGCGGGGCCGCGGCCGTCACGATCGCTGACTGCGTGCCGGTCTTCCTCGCGAAGCCCGATGGTATGGTGGCGATCGTGCACGCGGGGTGGCGGGGTACGGCCGCGCAGCTGGTCCCCGCGATGATCGAGCGAATGGCACAGTATGGAGCGCCCGCCCACGAGATCCATGTGCACCTCGGCCCGGCGATCTGCGGGCGTTGCTACGAGGTTGGCCCGGACGTGTACCGCCAACTCACCGGCTACGACACCGTGCGGAACCGGCACGTGGACCTGCGGGCGCTGCTCGCGGAGCAAGCCAAGGAATCAGGGGTGCTGCACGTGTCCGCGAGCGCGTTCTGTACGAAGTGCGACAACGATCGTTTCTTCAGCCACCGGGCAGGCGATGCGGAGCGGCAGATCGCGGTGATTGCGGCGACGCCGCGCTAACCACCGTCACGCGCGTCTCAGGGCTTCAGCGTCACGCTCACCGGGCAGTGATCGCTGCCCATGACCTTGGTGTGGATCTGCGCACGCGCGATGCGCCCGGCGAGCGCCTTCGAGGCGAGCACGTAGTCAATCCGCCAGCCGATGTTCCGCGCCCGGCAGTTCGACCGCTGGCTCCACCACGAGTAGTGCCCGTTGCCCTTCGTGAAGAGGCGGAAGCTGTCCACGAACCCCGCGTCGAGGAACGCCTGGAAGCCCGCGCGCTCCTCGTCGGTGAATCCCTTGTTCCCGACGTTGGGCTTCGGGTTGGCCAAGTCGAGTTCCGTGTGCGCGACGTTCAGGTCGCCGCAGAAGATCACCGGTTTCCTCTTCTCGAGCGTCTTGCAGTGCGCAAGGAATGCCGGATCCCAGTGCTTGTGCCGGAGTGGTAGTCGGCTGAGGTCGTCCTTCGCATTCGGCGTGTACACGGTGACGACGAAGAACGTCGGGAACTCCGCAGTGATGACCCGCCCTTCGCTGGCGCTGTCCCGTCCCTCCGAATCGACGAGCTTGTATTTCTTCGTCGCGGGCTTGTGGAAGCCGTAGAGCACGGAGAGCGGCTTTACGCGTGAGAAGATCGCGGTGCCCGAGTAGCCCTTGGTGGCTGCGGAGTTCCAATACTCGTCATATGCGGGCAGGTCCACCGCCGCCTCACCTTGCTCGGCCTTCGTCTCCTGCAGGCAGAGCACGTCCGGTTTGTGCGCGCGGATGAACTTGTGAAAATCTCCCTTCTTGATGACGGACCGGAGTCCGTTGACGTTCCAGGAGTAAATCTTCATGGGGCTCGCCGGGTAATGCGCTCAAGTTAGCCGGGCATTGCGTGACCCGGATCACCACGCATTGAGCAGTTGTGATCCAGCGCGGGGCGGGAATCGGCCTGACCGGGGTATGTTTCAATCGTGAGGAGCACCATGACCTTCCCGCACATGTCGTCCCTCCAGTTCGCGCGCTCAGCGTCGATGGCCTTTGCTCGCGTGCTTGGCGCGGCATTGCTCCTCGCCGCCTGCGGTTCGGGTAGCGCACCCAGTGCGCCGGTGGAGGCGCCTACCACCCAGCCGCCGAGTACGACACCGCCCACGCAGAACCCGACGGACACGCCAGTGCTCACGCGTACCGTCGTCATGTCCGGGCTTACCGGCCCGTGGGACATCGCGATCGCGACCGACGGTGCGATGTTCTACACGGAGCGTTGCCGCGGGCTCTCCGTACGACGCCCGGACGGGACAACGAGCCGGTTGTTCGGCACCAGCGGCTCCGCATTGGTTGCGCCGGACTTGCAGTGCGAAGGGCAAAGCGGTGTGCACGGGGTCGCCCTCGACCCGGCGTTTGCGAGCAACCGCACGCTCTACGTGTACATGCTGTCGAACTTGGCCACGTCGCCGCGTACCAACCGGGTCGTGCGACTGGTGGTCAACAGCGGCTACACCGCCGCGACCAATCGAACGGACATCATCACGGATATCGCGTTCAAGGATGTGGCGAACGGGGTCGGCGGTTCGGGCGCCCACAGCGGTGGACGTTTGAGGTTCGGCCCTGACGGATTCCTCTACGTCACCACCGGCGACAACCACAACCCCTCGCTGCCGCAGGATCCACAGCGGCTTGGCGGCAAGGTGCTGCGCGTCACCACGAGCGGTGCAGCCGCTCCCGGCAACGCGCCGCCTTCAGGCTTCGATGCGCGGATCTTCACCTACGGCCACCGCAACGTGCAGGGCATCACGTTCCGCCCGGGAACCGGCGAGCCGTTTACGTCCGAGCATGGCCCGAACCACAGCGACGAAGTCACGCGCCTGGTCAACGGCGGCAACGCCGGTTGGGATCCGCAGAACCGCCCTGCGCTCAGCTGCCCGAGCAGCTACTGCGGCTACGCGGGTAACGCGACGACTATGCCGATGACGGACGTCGCGCGCTTTCCCAACGCGATGCCGGCGAGCTGGACCAACAACGGCGCATCGCAGGGGATGGGGCCGGCCGTCTTCCTCGAGGGCACGCAGTGGCGCGCGTGGAACGGGCGCCTGGCCGTCGGCATCATGGGCGGTTCACGGCTCGTGATCCTCACGTTGAACAGTGCGGGGATCGCCACCGCCGCCGAGAATGCGTCGCTCCCGGCCGTGAGGTACCGCGGGCTGACACTGGGGCCGGACGGCAGTCTCTACGTCTCCACCGATGCAGGGGAGATTTGGCGAGTCACGGCGTCTTCACCTTGACGCCTTGTTGAACAACCGGTAGAATGTGTTCAGCCGGTCGTTACACCGGCTGCTGAGACGTGGGGGAAGTTGTCCCCACGTTTTTTTGTCCTCATCGGTGGCAGAGAAATAGCATGAACGGCGCAGTGCAAGATGTTGTTGTGCAAGAACTTGACGCGCTTGAACTTGATCTTGTTGACTTCCGGGTGACCGGGAGCCGCGGCCGTCCGGTTTACGACATCCGGATTGACAGGCGGGACGGACAGAAGGTGCAGGTGGGCGATTGTGAACGCGCGTCTCGGGCAATCGAGGCGCGGTTGGATGCTTCGCCGGATGTAATCGCGCAGCAGGGTCGGTATGTGCTCGAGGTGTCGTCGCCGGGGTTGGACCGGCCGCTTCGAACGCTGGCGGACTGGGCGCGGTTCGCGGGGCGGCGCGCGACGGTGAAGAGCGCGCGGTTCGCCGCGATCGGCGGGCACGTGGAAGTCGAGGTGGTTGGTGTGCGGGAGGCGGCGAATGGCGGTGTCGCCGTCGTGAAGGACCAGAAAGGAATGGAACACGAGTTGGCGCTGGCGGAGATCGAGCAGGCCCGCCTCGCCGTACAATGGAAAACCTGAGGGACGCTCCTGATGGCTGGTTCAACGGAAATCCTGTCGGCGCTTCGCGATCTCGCGAACATGAAGCAGATCGGGCGGTCGGAACTCACCGACCTGCTTCGGGACGGCATTCATGCCGCGTTGGCGAAGAAGCATGGCCTGACCGTACAGGCCGAGGTCACGGTGGACGAGGACCGCGGCGAGATCCGCATCATCCTCCTCAAGAATGTCGTCGAGGTCGTGGAAGATCCCGCCGCGCAGATCTCACTCGAGGAAGCGCGCTACGAGGACGGGGAGTACCAGGTCGGCGACGTCATGGAAATCCCCGTGGACTTCGCCGAGTTCGGGCGCTCCGCCGTCCAGGCCGCGAAGCAGCGCATCATCCAGCGCGTCCGCGAAGGCGAGCGCTCGAAGATTCGCGACGAGTTCACGAGTCGCGTCGGTGACCTGCTTTCGGGCGAGATCCAGCAGATCGAGCGCGGCAAGATCGTCGTCATGCTGAACAAGTTCCGTGAGGCCGAGGCGATCATCCCGTATCGCGAGCAGAACCACCGCGAGTCGTACAAGCAGGGCGAGCCGATCCGGGCGGTACTGAAGAAGATCGAGGAGACTCCCAAGGGGCCGCGCCTCGTGCTCTCGCGCGCCGACGCGCTCTTCGTGAAGGCGCTCTTCAAGCTCGAGGTGCCGGAGCTGCAGCAGGGCATCGTCGAGATCCGCGCCGCGGCGCGGGAAGTCGGCAGCCGGACGAAGATCGCCGTATTCTCGCGCGACGAAGCCATTGACCCGGTCGGCGCGTGCGTCGGCATGAAGGGCGCTCGCGTGCAGGCCGTGGTGCAGGAACTCGGCGGCGAGCGCATTGATATCGTGCCGTGGTCCACGGATCCTGAACGGTTCGCGCGCCTCGCGCTCGCGCCGGCGAAGGTCGCGCGCGTGCACAGCGACGCGGCAACCAAGACCATCCAGGCGATCGTGGACGAGGATCAGCTGTCGCTGGCGATCGGGCGGAATGGACAGAACGTCCGGCTCGCGTCCGAGCTCACTGAGTGGAAGATCGACCTCTACTCGAGCCGTGAGTGGATCGAGCGTGGCGGCGATGTGCAGCTCTTCCAGCCGCTGCCGGGAGAAGGCGAAGCCGACGGCGGAGGCGACGTGAAGCTCAGCGACCTCGAGGGCCTGCCGCCGGCGACCGTGGCGGTACTCGAAGCCGGGGGCTACCGCACGCTCAACGACATCCTCGATCTCGAGAAGGAGGACTTCCTCAAGCTCCCCGGTATTGCGCCGGAGGAAGCGGATCGGATCATGAAGCTCCTGAACGAGTTGACGGAAGACGGCGTCGCATCGGCAGGCGAGGAAGCGGCGGCGGGCGGCGCCGGTGACGGTGCCTGATGACGGGGCGGCCGCCTGGGCGCGCGCGAGCCGGCTGATTGGGCTTGGACTTCGGACGCGAACGGTGGTGGTGGGCGTGCAGCAGGTGAAGGCGGCGGTACGCGCGGGGGGTGTGCGACTTGCGATTGTCGCGGACGATGCGTCGCCGAACAGCAGGGACAAGGTGCTGCCGCTCCTGACGGCGCGGCGGGTGCGGGTGATGGGAGGAGTGACCGCAGCGGCGCTTGGCGACGCGGTGGGGCGGGAAGGCACGGCGGCAATCGCTGTCGTGGATGAGGCGCTGGCGCGTGGCATCGGTGAGGCGATGGCCTCAACGACCGCGTGACGGCCTAACGGAGGCAGGAGTGGCAACAAAGCTTCGCGTAACGGACCTGGCCACAGAGTTCGGCATTTCGGCGGAAGAAGTCGCCTCGATGCTGAAGGAACTCGCGATCGTCGTGCGCACCCATGTGACGCCACTGACTGACGATCAGGTCGCACGCGCCCGGACCCGGTGGGAGCGCGAGAAGCGAACGCGCGCGGCGGCAGCGACCGCGCCGGCGGCCGCGCCGGCACGTCGGCGCCGCACGACCGGTGCGTCGGAGAGCGCGCCAGCCAAAGCCGAGCCCGCGGCGAAAGCACCAAAGGCAACGAAGTCCGCCGAAACGAAGGCCCCTGCCGCGAAGGCGACGAAGTCGGCCGCGACGAAGTCGGCCGCGACGAAGTCCCCGCCGACCAAGGCGGCGGCCGCGAAAGCCGAGGCAGCCGCCAAGGCAGCCAAGGAAGCCGAAGCGGCTGCTGAGGCGGCGGCGAAGGCCGCTCCGACAACACGGCGCCGTAAGGCGGCGGACATCGTTCCGGCTCCGGCGTCGCCGGAGCCGGAACCGCCCGTCACAGTCGAAGCCCCGGCGCAGCAATCGGTCAGCGTGACGCCCGCGCTCCCGACAGCGCCGGTTGCGGCAGCTGAAGGGTCGGCTGCCGGCGCGGCGGCAGCGCCGCCGGCGCCGGTGGCACCGGCGGCTCCACC
>VGVM01000020.1 GCA_016874035.1 Gemmatimonadota bacterium | reverse complement strand
GGGCGCCAGTGCGGCGATCTGCAGCTCGCGCGGCAACGTCGTCGCGAACGAGCAGACCAACGCGATCATCGTCACGGAAACCGCCGCGCGCGTCGCGGACATCGAGAGCTATGTGCGCGACCTCGACGTGCGGACGCCGCAGATCACCATCAAGGCAAAGATCATCACGGTGGACCGGACGGGCACCGAGCAGCTCGGTCTCGCGTATGACCTCGGCCAGCCCAACATGTTCTCCAACGCGATCTCGACACGGCCCGGGAGCACCGGCGATGGTCGGGTGAACCTGTCCGGCGACGGGTTTGCCGGCGTGGCGAACTCGCAGCGGACCTTCAAGGGCAACTCGTCGCTCACGCTGATCCACAACATGGTGCTCGGCGGCTTCAACATCACTTCGTTCGTGGACGCGCTCAGCTCCGTGCAGCTCACCGACGTGCAGGCCGAGCCCAGCGTGACGGCCGTGGACAACAAGCAGGCCGAACTGTTCTCCGGTTCGAGCCTGTCGTTCCTCCTCACCCCGCCGATTCCCGCGGGCCAGATCCAGTCCGTGGCGCCGCAGATCGCGCAGCGCGACATCGGCATCAGCCTGCGCGTGACCGCGCACGTCACGGCGAACCGCCAGGTGCTGATGGATGTCGTCACCGAGCAGGAAGTGCTGCAGTCCATCACCGTCGCCGGCCCGAACACGAACAAGCGCAGCAGCACGAATCAGGTGCTCGTCGAGGACGGGCAGACGGCCGTGATCGGCGGGCTGACGCAAACGCAGGTCACCCGGTCGCGCTCCGGGATCCCGCTGCTGATGGACCTTCCGCTGGTCGGACGGCTGTTCTCACAGGCCGAGTTGACCGAGCGCAAGCAAGACCTGCTCATCCTCATCACGCCGCATATCGTGGACGAAGGCGATATCGTGCGTGCGAAGAAGCCCTGACCGCTGGGCCGGTTTCACTTTACCACAGCCGGTGAGTCGCATGGCCCCGCGCTGAACGCCATTGTCGAAGGCGTTCCCGCGGGGCTTCGGCTCGTTGCGGCCGACATCGATCGCGAGCTCGCGCGTCGGCAGACCGGCTATGGCCGCGGCCGGCGCATGCAGATCGAGCAGGACGAAGTCGAGTTGCTGAGTGGCGTCCGGGCCGGCGAGACCCTGGGATCTCCGATCGCGATGCTGATCCGGAATCGGGACTGGAAGACCTGGTCGGAAATCATGGATCCGGCGTCCCGACCAGAGGACGCCGCCGAGGGCCGCAAGCGCCGCCTGACGCGCGTACGTCCCGGCCACGCGGACCTGGGGGGCATCCTCAAGTACGAGCGCGCCGATGCGCGCGACATCCTCGAACGGGCCTCCGCTCGCGAAACGGCAGCCCGTGTGGCGGCCGGCGCGGTGGCCCGCCAGCTGCTGACGCAGTTCGGCGTGTCAATCGGCTCGCATGTCGTCCACTTGGGCGGCGTGGATGCGCGACCGCCGGAAACGCTCCCGGACGACCTGAACGCCGCGGCCGATGTGTCGCCGCTCCGGACGCTCGATCGCGATGCCGAAGCCCGCATGATCACGCGGATTGACGAACTGAAGCGCGCCGGGAACACGGCCGGCGGAATCGCCGAGGTGGTGGTACGAAACCTCCCCGTCGGCTTGGGAAGCCATGTCAGCTGGGACCGGAAGCTCGACGGCAGGCTCGCACGCGCAATCGTCTCGATCCACGCCGTGAAGGCGATGGAGATCGGGAACGGGTGGGAGGCGGCTCGCAAGAGCGGCGCTGAGGTGCACGACGAAATCGAGATGGCGCCCGGAACTCCACGCACCGGCAACGTGCGCCGTCGAAGCAACCGGGCGGGTGGGCTCGAGGGCGGCATCACCACGGGCGAACCCCTCGTGATCCGCGCCGCGATGAAGCCCATTTCGACACTGATGACGCCGCTGCGCACGGTGGATGTCGCCACGGGCGAAGCGGCCGAGGCTGCGGCGGAACGATCCGACGTGACCGCAGTGCCGGCGATGGCGGTGATCGCGGAGGCCATGACCGCGATCGTCCTTGCCGACGCATTCCTGGAGAAGTTCGGCGGCGATTCGCTCACAGAGATGCGCCACAACTTCGATGGCTACGTTGGGCGCGTGGGAAGCCGGATTTCCGGGCGTCCTCCCGCGCCCTGACCGCAGTGCCGCGAAACATCGTGTTGGTCGGACTTCCCGGCGCCGGCAAGACGACCGTCGCACGACTCGTCGCGGCCGCCCTGGGGCGGCAGGCCGTGGATCTCGATGACATGATCGCCGAACGCGCCGGACGTTCGATTGCGGAAATCTTCGAAACGCTCGGTGAATCCGGGTTCCGCGCACTGGAGCGCGCGGCGACCGATGAACTGAGGCACCGCGACGGCCTGGTCGTCGCCACGGGCGGCGGCTGGGCAACGAATCCCGGGTGCATGGAGGCGCTCGCGGCGTCTGACGTGATCTATCTGGTCGTTGACCCTGACGAAGCTGCGGCACGGGTCGCCGGTCAGGGAACGGCACGTCCGCTACTCGCCGGTGCCGATGCCGCACAAAAGATTCGCGAATTGCTGGCGCGCCGCGAGGCGTCGTATCTCCTTGCAGGGCAACGAGTTGACACGACAGGCGTAGGTACCGAAATCGTGGCGGAAAGGGTACTTGCGCTTGCTAGCGGGGGTTCGCACCCTTAGGATTGGCCTTCCGCCGCCACAACTATAAGAGTGACGCGGCGAAGGGCAGGCGCAACGGCTGTCGTGCCCGCCCTGGATACCTGAAACACGAACGCCAATGGCCACGAAGAAGACGCCAAGCACGAAGCGCAAAGCCGCCGCAAAATCCGCGTCCCCACGCGGAAAGTCGTCGGCTGCCGCGGCTTCGCCGGCGAAGAAAGCAGTCAAGGCGAAAGCGGTGAAGGCGCCGGCGGCGCCGAAGCCGGTCGCGGTTGCCGCGGCTCCGGCAGCACCGGCGAAGCGGCGGACGCGCAAGGCGACTCCGATCTCGCCGAGCACGGCGGAGTACGCGGCGCCGATCAACCTCGGCAACAAGTCGCTGGTCATCGTCGAGTCGCCCGCGAAGGCGAAGACGATCGGCAAGTACCTCGGTCCCGCGTTCGCGGTGAAGGCGACGGTGGGTCACATCCGCGACCTCCCGACGAAGACGCTGGGCATCGACCTCGAGTCGGGCTTCGAGCCCGAATACGTCACGATCCCAGGGAAGGAGAAAACGGTCGCCGAGCTCAAGCAGGCGGCGCGTGGAGCGAAGAACGTGTACATCGCGACCGACCCTGACCGTGAGGGCGAGGCGATCGCGTGGCACGTGCAGTCGCAGATTCGTGGCAAGGGCGCGCCCGCGGCGAAGCGCGTGCTGTTCCACGAAATCACGCGCGATGCCGTGCTCCGCGCGATTGACGGCGCGGGCGACATTGATACGCGGAAGGTGGACGCGCAGCAGGCGCGCCGCGTGCTGGACCGCCTGATCGGCTACAAGGCGAGTCCGGTGCTGTGGAAGACCGTGAAGAAGGGACTGGCGGCCGGGCGCGTGCAGACCGTCGCGCTGCGGCTCCTCGTCGAGCGCGAGCGCGACATCCGGGCGTTCAAGCCGGTCGAGTACTGGTCCATTGCGGCGACGCTGACGCACGACGCGCAGGAGTTCACCGCGAAGCTTCACTATCTCGACGGCGCGAAGCCGGAGATCCACAACAAGGCCGCGGCGGACGCCATCCTCGCCGACCTCGCGGGGCGGAAGACGTTCGACGTCACGGACATCAAGCGGCGCGAGCGGCGGAAGAACCCCGCAACCGCCGAATCGTTGTGGCCGTTCAAGACAAGCACGCTGCAGCAGGAGGCGGCGAAGAAGCTGGGGTTTGGTTCGAAACGCACGATGCGGCTCGCGCAGAACCTGTACGAAGGCATCGAGCTGGGTCGCGCCGAGGGCGCCGTCGGCCTCATCACGTACATGCGAACCGACTCGACGCGCGTCGCGGCGAGCGCCGTGGGTCAGGCGCGCGACTGGCTGGCGAAGCAATACTCGACCGACTACCTGGCCAAGACACCGATGTTCTACGGTGCGGCCGAGGATGCGAACGCGCAGGACGCGCACGAAGGCATCCGGCCCACCGATCCGACTCGCACGCCCGATGCCGTCCAGAAGCACCTGACGCCCGAGCAATTCCGGCTCTACCAGCTGATCTGGCAGCGGTTCATGGCCAGCCAGATGGCGCCCGCGGTGTTCGACACGACGACCGTGGATTTCGACTTCGCCAACAAGCGTCGCTACCTGTTCCGCGCGACGGGATCCGTCATCAAGTTCCCGGGCTTCCTCTCCCTGTACAAGGAGGCGCGCGAAGAGGGGGAAGGGAAGGCGCTCGAGGACGAGCAGGCCCTCCCGGCCATCGAGCCGGGCGAGCATGCGCCGGTGAAGGCGATCACGCCCACGCAGCACTTCACCGAGCCGCCGCCGCGGTTCTCCGAAGCGTCCCTCGTGAAGGAACTTGAGCGGCTCAGGATCGGGCGACCGTCCACGTACGCCTCGATCATCTCGACGCTCACCGACCGGCATTACGCCGAGCTCAAGCAGCGCCGCTTCTTCCCCACGCCGCTGGGTGAATCGGTCGAGAAGGTGATGATCAAGCAGTTCCCGAACGAGTTCAACGTCGGGTTTACGGCCGGGATGGAAGACGAACTCGACAAGATCGAGGATGGGTCGATCGGGTGGCAGCGTGTGCTGCGCGAGTTCTATGGCCCGTTCGACAAGGCGCTCTCGACCGTGAACTACGAGGCGCTGATCGAGGAAGCGCACGACCTCTCGGCGCTCGCCTCCGAGAAGTGCCCGCAGGATGGCGGCCGCCTCGTGGCCAAGGGTGGGTTCTTCGGCCCGTTTGTCGCGTGCGAGAATCATCCCAAGACCTGCAAGTACACGCGGCCGCTCAAGGGCGAGCGCCAGCCGCCGCAGCTGACGGAGCATATCTGCTCGCTGTGCGGCAAGCAGATGGTGATCCGTCGCGGTCGCTCGGGTGAGTTCCTCGGGTGCTCGACGTTCCCGAAGTGTCGCGGCACGCGTTCCATGCCCACCGGCGTGAAGTGCCCGAAGGACGGCGGCGACATCGCCGCGCGCCGGTCGAAGAAACGCGGCAAGGCGTTCTTCGGCTGCGAGAACTACCCGAAGTGCGACTTCGTCTGCTGGGACAAGCCGGTCTCCGAGCCCTGCCCGGAGTGCGGCAACGTGGGCGCGGAGGCGAAGTCGAAGCGGACGCGTGGGAGCTATCGACGCTGCCTCAAGTGCGCGAACGAGTGGAGCGTGGCCGAACCGCCTGAGGGCGGGGCGGACGGCGCGGCCGCGTAGCAGCGCGCGTGAACCTGTTCCTCGCCCGGTGGGCGCGCGCCGTCGTGTGCGCGCTCATCGTTGCGTTCCTCCCGCCGGCGCTCGGCGCGCAGGCGCGCACACCACAACCGACACGCGACTCGGCGACCGTCGTGTTCGACGACGACGGCCTGCGGATCCACTCCGCCGATGGCCGCAAGCAGCTCAAGGTGCGCGGCTATGTCGTGACGGAATACCGCGCACTGCTCAGCGACACGGCCGATGCGATCAGCGACGGGTTCCACGTGAAGCGATCGCGCATGATCTTCGACGCGAACTTCCATCCGCGGCTCGCCGCGCGGATCATGTTCGATGTCGGCCCGCCGTCCTCGACGTCCCCGATGCAGGATGCCTACGCCGACATCGGGCTCGCGGGCACTTGGTGGCTGCGGGTGGGCAAGCAGAAGACGCCCTCGTCGCTCGAGCGCTACATGTCCATCTCCTCACAGCTGCTTCCCGACCGGTCCGTCGCGGTGAACCTGAGCGGGAGCCGCGACGTCGGCGTGTTCCTCACCGGCACCGCGCTGCGTGACCGCGTGGAGATGTCCGTCGGCGTGTTCAACGGGGTGCCGGACGGCTCCGGGACGCAGGACAGCGATCACAACGACGCCAAGGATCTGACGTACCGGCTCTGGTGGAAGCCCGTGCGCAAGCGGGTTGGCAGCGTGGAGCAAGGCATGGGCGGCGCGCTGTACGGCTCGACGGGAATCGAGAAGAGTGCCGCGACATCGGGGACCCGGCTTCCGATCTTCAAGACGATTGCCGGCTCGCCGTTCTTTTCGTACCTGGAGAGCGGCGGAGTCCGTGCCGCGGGCCGGCATTCCCGGTCGGGCGCGTTTGCGTACCTCCACCGAGGACGGTTCGGCTCGTTCGCCGAGGTCATGGGCAACTCGCAGACGGTCTCGCGTGGTGCGACCCGAGCCGCGGTGGGCACGTCGGGCTGGATCGCGAACGCACAGTGGACGTTGACGGGGGAACCGTCTGGGCAGGAAGGGGTCGTGCCGCGAACCGCATTCGATCCGGACCGCGGGCGCTGGGGCGCCTGGCAGGTCGGGTTTCGCGCGTCGGCAGTCCGTGTCGGCGACGAGGCGTTCCCGACATTCGCGGATTCCACCGTCGCCGCGCGCACCGCGCGGGAAATCGGGGTCGGCCTGAACTGGTACCTCACGCGCGTGATGCGCGTGCAGCTCGCCTACGAGCACACGGTTTTCACGATGGGGGCGCGTACCGGCGACCGAGCGCCGGAGCGGCTGCTGCAGTTCCGGTGGCAAGCGTACTTCTAGTCGGTGCCCATGGCTGACGTGCCGATCACGGTCATCGGCGGAGGGCTAGCGGGCTCCGAATGTGCGTGGCAGCTCGCGGAGCGCGGCCACGACGTCATCCTCCACGAGATGCGCCCGGTGCGCGGCACGGCGGCGCACAAGACGGACCGGCTCGCCGAGCTCGTCTGCTCCAACACCTTCAAGAGCACGGAGCTGACGTCGGCGCACGGCCTGCTGAAGGCCGAGATGCGACTGATGGGGTCAATCGTGCTCGAATCGGCCGATGCCGCGCGATTGCCCGCGGGTACGGCGTTGGCCGTGGACCGCGATGTGTTCTCCGCCGGCGTCCATGACCGCGTGATGGCCCACCCGCGGATCCGCGTCGAGCGTGGCGAAGTCACCACCCTCCCGTCGCCCGCGGTGATTGCCACCGGGCCGCTGACGAGCGATGCGCTCGCCGAGCGAATCCGGGAGCGGCTGGGTGTGGAGTCCCTCGCGTTCTACGACGCGATCGCCCCGATCGTCGCGGCCGAGTCGGTGGACATGAACGTGGCGTTCACCGCCTCGCGCTATGACAAGGAGACATCGGGCGTCGAAACCGAGGGCGCGTACATCAACTGCCCGATGTCGCGCGAACAGTACGACGCGTTCATCGCGGCGTTGCGCGAGGCCGACCAGTTCACGGCGCACGAGTTCGACGCCGTGCCGTACTTCGAGGGCTGCATGCCGGTCGAGGAGATCGCGCGGCGCGGGGCGGAGTCCTTGCGGTTCGGCTCCATGAAACCCGTCGGGCTGACGGATCCGCGCGCGCGCAAACGGCCGTGGGCGGTCGTGCAGCTCCGCGCTGAGGATCGCGCCGGCCGGATGCGCAATCTCGTGGGCTTCCAGACACGGCTCCGGATCCCCGAGCAGCAGCGGGTCTTCCGCATGATCCCCGGCCTCGAGAACGCGGAGTTCCTGCGGTTCGGCTCGATCCACCGCAACGCCTATATCAACGCGCCCGCGGCGCTCACCCCGCACCTCTCGCTGCGGGACGATCCGCGCGTGCTCTTTGCCGGGCAGCTGACAGGCGTCGAGGGCTACACCGAGAGCACGGCAAGCGGCATACTGGCTGCGATCAATCTCGATCGGATGAGCCGCGGGCTCGAGCCCGTGCTTCCGCCGCCGACCACGATGCTCGGCGCGCTGTACCGCCACCTCCGCGAGGCCGACGCGCGCCATTTCCAGCCGATGAACGCGAACTTCGGGCTCCTGGAGGCGCTGGAGTCGCCGCCGCGCGACAAGGCGCGGCGCAAGGAGGCCTACGCCGAGCGGGCGCTGCGGGACTTCCGGTCGTGGATGGACGCGAACGGCGTGGTGGCCGCGACGGTCTAGCTGCGCGCGCGGCCGCCGCCGCGCACGATGGAGCGGAAACCGGGCATCACGGGCGCTGTCCCTGTGCGGCGTGGCGGGCCGGCTTCGCGCGCCGCGGCGTGATCGGCCAGAGCTCGGTCTGCGGCAACTCGCCTTCCAGTTCCTGTCGCACGCGGGTGACGATCCCCTCGGCGGCCGTCGGATCGCCGACGACGTCGTAGTCGCGCACGTCCAGGCGGAGCACGCGACAGCGCTTGAACCCGGCAATCCACCTCGCGTACCGCTCGTGAAGTGACGAGAAGTACTCCGGGTCCGCGTCGCGCTCACCCGCGCGCCCGCGCGTCGAGATTCGCTCCTGGATCGTTTCGAGCGGACCCTCGAGGTAGAGCAGGAGTCGCGGCGGTCGCGCGGCCGGCGCATGCAGCAGCTCGGCGTAGAGCTGCTCGTACAGCGTCCAGTCGGCCTCGCTCATGTAGCCTTGCTCGAACAGGCCGCGCGCAAACACCTCCGCGTCCTCGTACCACGTCCGGTCGAGCACCCAGCTGCCGCCGGTCGCCCGCATGCGGCGCATGGCCTTGAACCGCGTCGCCAGGAAGTGCAGCTGCAGGTGCAGGCCATACGAGCGCATCGCCTCGGTGCCCCCGTAGAACTGGCTCAGCCACGGGTTCTCGTCGTCAACGCTTTCGAGCGCGAGCTGCATGCCGAAACGCTGCGCAAGGACGCGGGAAAGCGTGGTCTTGCCGCAGCCGATCATGCCCGCAACGCCGAGGATCATCGGGGAATTCTACCCACGCATCGTGCGATCTGCGATACGGCTCCCGGGTCGCCGGCCACGATTATGCTTCACCAATGCGAGGTCCTGCGGGGCACCCCGGTGAGCGTCCGTCGGCTGCGGTGGACGCGTTCGTCGAACACTTGGCGAAGGAACGGGATATGTCGCCGAATACCGTGCGCGCGTACCGCCGTGACCTCGTCGAGTTCACGGCGTACCTCGGCGAACACCTGGGCAGCGAGACCTGGGACTGGTCAACGCTCGACCGGCTGACCATGCGGGGCTTCCTGGCCCACCTCGCCCGGCGGGGCGTCTCGAAGCGCAGTTCGGCGCGGGCGCTGTCGGCGATTCGCTCGTTCTACGCCTGGATGGACCGCGCAGGGCTGGTGAGCCGTGACCCCAGCCGTGCGGTGGGCATGCCGAAGTTCGATCGGCGCCTGCCCGGCCACCTGGACCGCCGGCAGCTCGAGATCCTGTTTGCCGCGCTGCACACCCGCGCGGCGGGCGGCGAGTACAACGACGTGCGGAACCTCGCGATCATCGAACTGTTCTACTCGGCGGGGCTGCGGCTTTCTGAACTCCGCGGGATCAACCGCGCCGATCTCGACCTGCTGTCCGGCGTCGTGAAGGTACGCGGAAAGGGCAGGAAGGAGCGGATCGTCCCCGTGGGCGATCACGCCCAGCGCGCGTTGCGCGAGTACGAGCGCGTCCGCGATGCCCTGTGTGCAAGGATGGGAACGAAGGCCGATCGCACGGCCGTATTCCTGAGCGTACGCGCCCGGCGCATCAGCGTGCGAGCGCTGCATGACGCCGTGACCAAGTGGCTCGGCGAGGTGGACGAAGGCGCAGGCCTGTCCGCGCACGCGCTGCGGCACTCGTTCGCGACGCACCTGCTCGACGCAGGCGCCGACCTGCGGGCCGTGCAGGAACTGCTGGGGCACGCGTCGGTCAGCACGACGCAGATCTACACGCACACGAGCGTCGAGCGACTCAAGCAGGCGCACCGGAAGGCGCACCCGAGGGCGTAGCGAGGCGCGAACCCCGTGAGGGGCCGCCGTTACGCCGGACCCGGGCCCTCAAGCGCTTTTCGCAGCGCCGCCATGCTCAGGTTGCCACCGCACATCACAATCGCCACGCGCTTCCCCGCGAGCTGCGGCGCGAGATGCCGGAGCCCCGCCAACCCGGCCGCCCCTGCGCCCTCGGGCACGTTGTGCGTGATCCGGATCAGGTCGCGCACCGCGGCGTACATCTCGGCGTCGGACACGGTGACGAATCCGGCCAGTCCTTCGCGCAGGGCTCCGAACGTCAGCTCGTAGGCCGAGCCGGTGGCGATGCCCTCGGCGAAGGTGTCAATCGGCTGGTTGGTGAGCCGTTCGCCGCGGCGCCATGACTCGTACTGGGCGGGGGCGCCGCTCGCGCCGACCGCATACACCGCGACGTTGGGCGCGCGCTCCCGCAGCACGGTGAGTGCGCCCACGCTCTGCGACCCGCCGCCGAGCGCGATCACGATGGCATCGAGCGATGGCTCCTGCTCGATGATTTCCAGCGTCATGGTGCCGGCCCCTGCGATCACGTGCGGGTTGTTCGTCGAGTGCATCAGCGTCATCCCGCGCTCGTCCCGGATCTTCGCGCAGCTGCTGACCGTCGCGTCGTAGTTCGCGCCGACCTCAATGCACTCGGCGCCGAGCGCGCGAATGGCGGCGTTCTTCTCCGGGTTGTTGCCCAGCGGGACGCAGATCGCCACCGGCACGCCGAGCAGGCGGCCCGCGTATGCCACGCCCTGGCCATGGTTGCCGGTGCTGGCGCCGATCGCGCCGCGCGCGCGCTCCTCGGCGGTCAGCGCCGACACGGCCGCGAGGCCGTTCCGGATCTTGAAGCTCTGCGTCGGATGGTGGTTTTCGTGCTTCACCCAGACGCGGATCCCGTGGCCGACCAGCTCGTTCAGCTGCCCGTATTCCCGGAGGGGCGTCGGCGTCAGGTACGGCCGCAACCGGTCGCGGGCGGCGAGCACATCGGCATAGGAGATCGGGAAGGACACGGGGCGGGGATTTGGGCGGGTAGGGAACCGAAGATAGCTTTCGTCGCTCGGTCCTGACGCCGAGCCGCCCGAACCACCCCTGCCGTAGCCACCCGCGAGACTCTCCGTGCCATCGAACGCCGCCGCAAACACCACGTCCGCTCCGAACCGCCTTTCCACGCTTGCAATGGGGATGCGCGGCTCGCTCATCCTCTCGATCGCTGCCCAGGTGCGCGAGTTGATTGGTCAGGGCAAGCCGGTGTGCAACCTCACCGTTGGCGATTTTGCGCCGGCGCACTTCCCGATTCCGGAGCGGCTGGCGCAGGGCATCGCACGGCGACTCAATGCGGGCGCAACCAACTATCCGCCGTCAAATGGCGAGCCCGAGCTGCGAAAGGCCGTGCTCGAGTTCTATCGCTCGTGGCTCGGCCTGGGCTACGCGGTCGAGAACACGGCGATCTGCTCCGGTGGGCGCCCCGCGATCTACGCGCTGTATCGCGCCGTGGTGAACCCCGGCGATCGCGTGGTGTATCCGACGCCGAGCTGGAGCAACGAGTACTACACGCCGATGGTCGGCGGCATCCCGGTCGAGGTGCCATGCGGAGTGGACACCGGGTTCCTGCCGACGGCCGCGATGCTCGCGCCGCACCTGCGTGGCGCGCGGCTGCTCGTGCTCAACTCGCCGATGAACCCGTGCGGCACGCTGTTCTCCGAGCAGCAGCTCGCGGAAATCTGCGACGCGGTGCTGGAAGAAAACGCCCGCCGTGGGACGAGCGAACGGCCGCTCTACCTGATGTACGACCAGATGTACTGGATGCTGACCTTCGGCGGCGCGAAGCATTTCACGCCGGTGGGCCTGCGTCCTGCGTTGGCGCAGTACACGGTGTTCGTGGACGGCATATCGAAGTCCTTCGCCTCGACCGGGCTTCGTGTGGGTTGGGGCGTGGGCCCGGCGGATGTGATCAAGGCCATGTCCGACCTGCTGACTCACGTGGGCGCTTGGGCGCCGAAGGCCGAGCAACTCGCGACGGCCGAGCTGCTGCCGCAGGGCGACGAGATCCGCGCGTTTCACGCGCGGATGAACGCCGGGATCGCCGAGCGCCTGGCGCTCTTCGCCGACGGCATGCGCGCGCTGAAGGCCGAGGGATTTCCCGTCAACTCCACGAAGCCCAGCTCGACGATCTACCTCAGCGCGCAGTTCGCGTTGGCGGGGAAGGTCACGCCGTCCGGCACGACGCTCAAGACGAACGAGGACGTGCGCCGCTACCTGCTCGAGTCCGCGGGATTCGCGGCGGTGCAGTTCCAGGCGTTTGGCGCGCGAGAGGAGACGGGCTGGTTCCGCGTGTCCGCTGGCGCGGTCACGCCGGATGACATCAAGGCGTTGATGCCGCGGGTGCGGGACGCGTTGAAGGCGCTGAAGTAGGTAGCGCGATGACGGCGAACGGCAGGCGCTGCTGAAGAAGCAGTAGGGCGGGGCGTGTCGCGGGGTTCCGCCCCCGCTCGCGGCCGATACATTTCGCCCCTTCCCGTATGACCGCCTGATGCGCCCTCACCGCGACTTTCTCACCCTGCGTGACTTCAGCGCCGCCGAGCTCGACGCGCTGCTGGCGCTTGCCGCGCGGATGAAGGCGGGCCGCTACCGCAAGCAGCCGCTCGCGGGCAAGGCGCTGGCCATGATCTTCATGAAGGCCTCCACGCGCACGCGCGTGTCCTTCGAAGTCGGCGCCTGGCAGCTCGGCGCGCACGCGCTGTTCCTCTCGCCGCGCGATGTGCAGCTCGGCCGCGGCGAGCCGATCGGTGACACGGCGCGCGTGCTCTCGCGGATGTGCGCGGGCATCATGATCCGCACGTTTGCGCAGGCGGATGTCGAGGAGTTCGCGCGCGCGGCGGACATTCCGGTGATCAACGGCCTGACGGACGAGCACCACCCCTGCCAGATCCTCGCGGACCTGCTCACCGCGCGCGAGGCGTTCGACGACGTGCGGAAACTCAGCGTGGCCTGGATCGGCGACGGCAACAACATGGCCAACTCATGGCTCGATGCGGCCGCGCAGCTTGGGTTCGAACTCCGGCTCGCCTGCCCGAAAGGCTACGACCCCGACAGCACGGCGCTGGCGCGTGCAAAGTCCGTGACGCGCATCGTGCTCACGCGTGACCCACGCGAGGCCGTTGCCGGCGCCAACGTGGTGAACACCGACGTCTGGGCGAGCATGGGGCAGGAAGAGGAGCAGGCGGTGCGGGCGCGCGCGTTCGCAGGTTTCATCGTGGACGACGCCCTGATGGCCCGGGCGCGCCGGGACGCGATCTTCCTGCACTGCCTCCCCGCGCACCGCGGCGAGGAAGTGGCCGCTTCGGTGATTGATGGACGCCAAAGTCGCGTGTGGGACGAAGCCGAGAACCGCCTGCATGTCCAGAAGGCCGTGATGGCGGCACTGATGGGCGGCGAGTCGCTGCGACCGGGAAAGAAGCGCGCGCGTGGCAAGTAAGCGCCTGGTCGTCCGGCTGCCGGCCGACGACGGGAGCACGTTCGATCTCGCCGAGCACCACGGGAGTTTCGTGGTGCTCTTCTTCTTCCCGAAGGCCGGATCACCGGGCTGTACGGAATCCGCGTGCGAGTTCCGCGACCTGATGCCGCGTTTTGCGCGAGTCGGTGCGGAAGTCGCCGGCGTCTCACCGGATTCGGTTCGCAAGCTCGCGAACTTCCGGAACAAGCTCGGCCTGCCGTACCGGTTGCTGTCCGACCCTGACGCCGCTGTGATACGCCGCTTCAAGCTCTGGGTGCCGAAGCAGCTATTCGGTCACCGCTACATGGGTGTGGATCGCGCGAGCGTCGTGATCGGTCCGGATGGTCGCGTGGCCGCGACCATCAAGGCGCCGGTGATCGCGGGCCATGCTGATGCGGTGCTGCTTGCAGTGCGTGACTTGCGAGCGTTGGCCTAGCGCTTCACCGCCGCCCTCGGCACCCACTCAGGTGTCGCTCCACCAGCGCCTCCGACTCCGCCTGGCGCGACAGCAGCCGGAACGTGATGTGTGCGGCCTCGTACTCGACGCTGTGCACGATATCGTCCACGGTGCGCACACCGGGGTTGAGCGAGTCAATCTCCGCGGCGATGTGCATCTCCCCGGTGTCATGGCCGCGCGCGGATGCGAGCGAGTCGTCCACGCGCCACATGAACGGGCGTATGGTGATGAGCCCGTTCGTGAGCGCTCGTTCCATCGTGGCGCCGTATTCCGCGCAGGCGCCGCCGAGCGCTTGCAGCGCGGCCGCGCGCGCGGAAAGCGCGCGAACGATCTCCGGTCGCATCGCGATCGGTCCGCATGAGTCACAGCGCACGTCAATGGCTGTCGGTCCGGCGACGGTGCTTCGGGGTGCCGGGGTCGCTGCGGTGGACACCGTCGAGATCGTCGGGCGCGAACACGCCAGCATCGCCATCAGCATGAGCCCGAGCGCTGGGCCGGTTCCCGTCCGCGCCAGCGCGCGGCGCTTCTCCCACGCGTCCTGCGCGTTCGCCACGCGCTCCCGGATCCACTTCGTCGCGCGGCCGAGCGCGTACCCGGTGACGGCGGCAATCTCCTCAGGCGATGGCGTGACGTCCTCGCCCAGCGATCGGAGGATCCGCGTGCGCATTCGGAGCACCACGGGACTCGCAATCGGCACGATCTGGAAATACGGGTCGTAGCGCGTGCCGATGCCCTCGATCAGCGCGGCGGCGCGCGCGAAATACACGGCCTCCTCGGTGAGCTGGATCGGCGAGTCGAACAGCGACCGCATCACGCGCCGGGCGAGCAGCATATCGAGCCGCTCCTTCGTCGTCGTCCGCGAGTAGGCGCCCTCGATCATCAGCTCCGCAATCCACCGCACGCTCGCGCGGTCGGTCGTCTCGCCGAACAGGCCCATCTTGAAGAAGCCGTCGGTCACGGCCGCGGCGTCGCGGCGGATCGCCGCGATCGAGGTGTGCACCAGCGCGCGGCGCATGGCGATCGGGACGTGCACCACCGCGCCAAAATCCACGAGCCCGATCCGACCGTCGTCCAGGACGAACACGTTGCCGGGATGCGGGTCGGCGTGGAACACGCCGTCAATCAACTCCATCTGCACGTACAGCTCGACCAGCGTCTGCGCCATCGCGCGCACGTCCACACGCGACGGATCGAGGCGGTCCGCGCGCGTGCCTTCGATGAACTCCATCACGAGCACGCGCTGGCGCGTGTACTCCTCGAGGATCTCTGGGATCACGACGCGGTCGTTGTTCGCGAAGTTGGCGCGTATGGTCTTGGCGTACCCGGCCTCGAGCCGGAAGTCCACTTCCTCCCGCGCGCGCGTGGTGAATGCCGCGAGCGCGGTCAGCTCACGCTTGATGTGCGGGTGCCCCCACCAGCGATCGAGCAGCTCCAGGATCGTGCGGGCCGCTCGGATGTCGGCTTCGAGCCGCTCCTCGATGCCCGGGCGCAGCACCTTCACCGCCACCGTCCGGCCGTCCACCCGCGCGCGGTGCACCTGGGCGAGCGATGCCGCTGCGACCGGCGTCCGCTCGAACTGGTCGAAGATGTCGTCCGCGCGGCGGCCGTACGCGTCGAGGATCGCGGCATCCACGCGGTCGAACGGCAGGGCGGGCACCTGGTCCACAAGCGAGCCGAGCGCCGCGAGGTAGGGCTCGGGAATCAGGTCGGCGCGGGACGCGAAGACCTGCGCGATCTTCACGAAGGTCGGGCCGAGCCGGACGATCGCCGCGACGAGCCGGTCGGCCCGCGCACGATGAAACTCGGGGGTCCGAGCCAGCCCCGGGCCCCACCAAATCCAGCGGCGCCGGTCGCGCACGAAGGAAAGCGCGATCGGGGCAAGGGTGAGGAAGACGCGGGTGGTGTGCAGCACGGTCAGGGAATAATACGGACGGTTGCGGCAGGCAGTTCCGGGCCGGAACTTTCCGTCTCGACCCCGCAGGCGCTCGCCTCCCCGACTCGGACCCAACGTCCATCCGATGCTCAAGGTTGTCCGCAATCGCAAGGTGCGCGTCGGGGTCCTCGGCGCCGGTGCGTGGGCCCGGTTCGCCCACTTGCCGGGATTCGCGCGGGACCCGCGCTGCGAGCTCGTCGCGATCGCCGATGTCGTCCCCGAACGCGCGACGGAGGCCGCGGCCGAGTTTCGGATCCCGCACGCGTACGCCTCCCACGAGGAGCTCATCGCGCGCGCGGACATTGACGTCGTGGACGTGTGCACGCCGAGCGCGACCCACTTCGCGCTGGCCATGGCGGCGCTCGAGGCCGGCAAGCATGTACTCTGCGAAAAGCCGGTCGCGTACGACTTTCGCGAGACGCGCCGTGCCGCGGCACTTGCGCGCGAGAACGGGCTCCGGACCAAGCTGGGCTTTACGTTCCGCTACAGCCCCGCGATGCAGTACATGAAGCGGTTGATTGACGACGGCTTCGTCGGTACGCCGTTCATCTTCAACGGCTATGAGCAGAACTCGCAGTGGATTGACCCCAGTACGCCGCTCCGCCAGGCGGATCACACGGCCGACCAATCGGTGCTGCAGGTCTCGTCGCTCGAGGGTTATGGCGCGCCGATCATGGACCTCGGACATCTCTTCATGGGCAGCCGGTTCCAGCAGGTCGTCGGCACGATGAAGAACTTCATCCCGGAGCGCGTCGTGCGCGCGACCGGCACCATGATGCGCATGAACATTGATGACGGCGACATCTTCATCGGCGAGTTCGCGAGCGGGGCGATCGGCTCGATCCAGACCAGCTTTGTCACGGTGGGCAACTACCCGGGACTCGAGGCGCGCGTGTACGGCAGCAAGGGCGCGCTGATCTGCCGGCTCGTCGAGGAGAACGGCATCTGCGAGTCCCTCAAGGGCGCCACCAAGGACCAGGTGGAGTTCCGCGACATCGAGGTCACCGCGTCCTACTACCCGCCGGGAGGGAGCAGTCGCGAGTCCTGGCGTTCCCTGTTCTACGCGAACCTGGTTAGCTCGTTCATCACCGAGATCACGGACGATTCGGTGCCGGGCGCCGGTGACTTTGACGACGGCGCCCATGTGCAGGAGCTGATCAACGCCGTCGAACGCTCGTTCCGCGAGCGGCGGTGGGTCTCAATCCCACTTGGCACATGACGGTACTCGACGACTTCTTCGAGCAGTACTATCGCGCCCGCCCGGTGACGGCGACGTTCACCGGGGTACACGACTTCGACGATCGGCTTCCCGATTGGTCGCCGGGCGGCCTCGATGCGCTTGACGCGGGGATGGCGGCGCTCGTTCCTGACCTCCGGGTCGCGGCCGGCGCCCGACCGACTGCGGAACGCGGGACCGAGCCCGACTGGCCATCGCTTGATGCGGCGCTCGCTGCGGACTTCCTCGAGACGCAGCGGGCGGAACTGGCATCGGCCCACGGGGTGCGCGGGAATCCGGTGTACTGGACGGGCGAGGCGATCTTCGGGGTGATCTCGCTCATGCTGCGGCCGTCCTCGTCCATGCGGCGGCGCGCGGCCCATGTCGCGTCGCGCCTGCAGGCCGTTCCCCAGTTCCTGGCGGCCGCTCGCGCCACGATCGGCGCTCGCGCGGTGCCCGAGCCCTGGGCGGCGCGTGCACTCCGGGAGTGCGACGGCGCCGACACGCTGCTCGCGCGGGGCCTCGGACAGTGGCTGGAGTGGCTGCCGAGGTCGTCGGTCGAGATCGGGCCGGCGGGCAAGGTCGCGCCCGATGCGCTGGCGCGGCAGGTTCTCGACGCCGCCGCGGCGGCGCGAGCGGCGTTCGCCGAGTTCGCGAACTGGCTTCGGACCAAGCCGGCGGCAGCGCCCAAGGCGATTGTCGGCGGCGCGCTGTTCGACACGCTGCTCGCCACGGGGCACGCCTGCGAGCGGTCGGCCGCGTCGCTGCTGCAGCAGGCCCGCGATGAGTTTGCCGCGGCTCGGGCCAAGCTCGAGGCGGATTCGCGTGAGACCGCGGGTTCATGGGAAGCGGCCGACCAACGGTTGTCCGCCGCGCATCCGCCGACGGCCGAGTACCTCGCGGCGTTCGAGCGCACGTGGGCACAGTGCCGGGCGAAGGTCGAACGCCTGGACCTCGTGTCCTGGCCGAAGTGGCCGCTGCGATACGTCATCCAACCCGAGTGGGCGCAGGAGTCGGCGCCGTACCTCTACTTCCTGCCGTATCGCGCGCCGGCGCCGAACGACACCGTCCGGGCCCACGACTACCTCATTCCGCCTATCCCCGCGGCGAATGCGGACCAGCACCTCTCGGCCTGGAACCACGCGGTCATCAAGCTCAATCACGTCGTGCACCACGGCGCGATCGGGCATCACGTGCAGAACTGGTTCGCCTACCACCGCGCGGAGTCACGCGTGGGGCGCGTCGCAGCGGTGGATGGTGCCACGCGAATCGGCATGTTCACCGGCGGCACCATGGCCGAAGGCTGGGCCTGCTATGCGACCGACCTCATGGACGAGATCGGGTTCCTCACCCCGCTCGAGCGACTCGCGCAACAGCATACGCGCGTGCGCCTGCTCGCACGCGCAATCGTGGACATCGAGTTGCACCAGGGGAGCATGACGTTCGACGAGGCCGTCGCGTTCTACGTCGCGCGCGTGGGCATGAAGCCCGCCGCCGCGCTCAGCGAGGCGACCAAGAACTCGCTGTTCCCGGCCACCGCGGTGATGTACTGGCTGGGCACGTCGGGGATCCACGCCCTGCGCGCCGAGCTGTCCCGCCGGCAGGGACCGGCGTTCGCGCTCAAGGCGTTTCACGACGCGCTGCTGTCGCACGGATCTATCCCAGTCGCGGCTGCGGCGCGGCGAATGTTGGGCGCCGCGTGAGCCCCGCGCGACGGAGGCGCTGGGTGTCGCCGCTCTTGTCGAGGGTGGTCGTCGCGGCGGCCGCCATGGCGATCCTCGCCTCCGCGTGCGGTGGCGAGCGTTCCGGCGCACGCGCGCCGTCGAACGACCTGCTGATCGTCGGCTACGATCGTGAGCCCGACACGCTGAACCGCTTCGCCTCGCACATCCTCGAGGACATCCACTCCTGCATCGTCGAGGGACTGGTCACGACCGACGAGCACATGAACGTGGTCCCGCTCCTCGCCGCTGAAGTCCCGACGCTCGAGAACGGGGGCGTGATCCTGCGACGCGACGGCGGCATGGACGTGATCTGGAAACTCCGCCCCGGCGTACGCTGGCACGACGGCACGCCGCATACATCGGCGGACGTCCAGTTCACCGTCGAGGCCATCAACAAGGGCGACTGGAAACCCGAGAGCACCGACGGGTTCGACCGGATCAGCGGTGTGGATACGCCGGATTCGCTCACGGCGGTCGTGCACTACAAGGAAGTGTACGCGCCGTACGAGTTGCAGTTCTTTCGCGGAACGCTGCCGAAACACCTGCTCGCCGGGCGGAGCATAGACCAGGCGACGGACTACAACCGGAACCCGATGGGCACCGGGCCATACCGCCTCGCCGAGTGGCGCACGGGCGAACACATCGCGCTCGAGGCGGTGCCGAACTACTGGCGCGGGCCCGAGTACCCGAGGATCAAGCGACTGCTGTTCCGGTTCCTCACGAACACGACCACCCGGATCAACCAACTCCGCTCGGGTGAGGTGCACGCGGTGGCCCTCGTGCCGTGGGACAAGGTGCGCGAGATCCGCGACCTGCCGGGTGTCCGGCTCAACACCGTGGTGGGAAACGGCTACGAACACGTCACGCTGAACCAGCGGCGATTCACGCCCTTCGCCGACCTGCGCGTGCGGCGCGCGCTCGCGCATGCGGTGGATCGCGACCTGATCGTCCGCACGATCCTCGATTCGCTCGTCACGGTGGTGAACGGGCCGATCCAGCCGCTCTCTTGGGCGTACGAGCCGAACGTCCGGACCTACCCGCACGATGTGGCGCGCGCCCGCGCGCTGCTCGATGAGGCCGGGTGGACCGTCGGGCCCGATGGCGTGCGGGTGAGGGACGGCAGGCGCCTCGAGTTCACGCTGATCACCCAATCGGGATTTGCCATCCGCGAGAGCATCTCCCAGGCACTCCAGCAACAGTTCAAGGAGATCGGCGTGGCGATGCAGGTGCGCCTGATTGACGGCACGGCGATCAGCTCGGTCTGGTTCGCCGGCGACTTCGACGCGATGCTGCACTGGTGGCAGATGCCGGCCGATCCCGAGCTGACACTGTTCTTCGCCCGCGACCGCACGCCGCCCGCAGGCCGGAACATCAACTACGTGGACGACGCCGAGCTGACCGAGCTGGTGTACGCCGCCGACCGCACGGTGGACCATGCGAAGCGCACCGACATCCTGAAACGCGCGCAGCGACGCATCGCGGAGCTGCTGCCGGAGATCCCGCTCTACAACACCGAGAAGATCGACGCCGTGCCGCAGGCGCTCAGGGGGTTCACCGGGAACCCGACGAACGCGGGCCCCTTCTGGAATGTCTGGCAGTGGGAAGTCTCGCCGCCATGGTCGCTTGCGGGACGCCCCCCGTGTGAGTGAGCGCGTCGGGTCGCAGGCGGCCACGCTGTGGCGCTTCGCGCTGCGGCGCCTGGCCCAGGCCGTGCCGCTGCTTCTCGTGGTGTCGCTCGTGGTGTTCGGGCTGATCCACCTGGTGCCCGGCGGGCCGATGGCCCTGTATCTCGAGAATCCGAACGTCAGGCCCGAGGACATCGCGCGACTGCGCGCGTCGCTCGGGCTCGATCGTCCGCTGGCGGTGCAGTATGTCAGCTGGCTCGGGGCCTTCGTGCAGGGCGATTGGGGGTACAGCTTCAGCGACGGTCGCCCGGTGATCGAGCGCATCGCCGAGCGCTTGCCCGCCACGATCGAGCTTGGCCTGACCTCGACGGCACTCGCGCTGCTCGTCGCGATCCCGGTTGGCCTGTTGGCGGCGCGTCGTCCTCGCGTGGACCAGCTCGCGAGCGCGACCGCCATCGCCGCGATCTCGCTCCCGACGTTCTGGTCCGGGCTGATCCTGCAGCTGGTCTTCGCGAACCTGCTCGGCTGGCTCCCGTCATCGGGTCGGGTGTCGTTCGGCGCGACGGGCGCGGCCGATCGCCTCACCCACCTTGTGCTGCCCTGCGTGGTGCTCGCCACGGTCCACGCGGCGGCCTGGTCACGCTACCTCCGCGGCAGCGTGCGTGAGGTGCTCGCCGCGCCGTTTGTGCGGGCGGCGCGCGCGCGAGGCGTGCGCGAGCGAGCGGTGCTGTTCCGCCATGTGCTGCGGGCCGCGGTCGGCCCGATGATCACGGTGGTCCTGCTCGACGTCTCCATCATGGCATCGGGGGCGGTGGTCACCGAGAGCATCTTCGCGTGGCCGGGCGTCGGATCCCTGTTCACGGAGGCCATGGTCAAGCGTGACTACACGGTGTTGATGGCCTTCCTCATGTGCGCGGCGACATCGGTCGTGGTCTTCGGCGCCGCGGGGGACATCGCGCTCCGGATCGTGGACCCGCGCGTGAGGGAAGACGCGTGACCACCGCGCAGGTCCGCCTCGCGTTCGCACTCCTGGTGATCGTCGCGGTCGCCGCGGCCGTCGCGCCGGCCGTTGCGCCGTACGCACCGGACGCCGTGGATCTCATGAACCGGCGCGCCGGCCCCTCAGGCCTCCACTGGCTCGGCACCGACGACCTCGGCCGGGACCTGCTGTCGCGCATCGTCTTCGGCGCGCGCGTCTCGCTCGCCGTGGGCGTGGTGGCGGGCGCGCTGAGTGCGTTGTTCGGTACGGCGGTCGGGCTCGTCGCGGGCTACGCCGGTCGGTGGACCGACGACGTCCTGATGCGGTGCACCGATGCGATGTTGGCGGTCCCGCGCCTGCCGCTCCTCATGATCGCATCGGTCGTGCTCTCGCCGACCGTGCCGGCGCTCGTTGTGCTGGTGGGCGCGGTCGGCTGGATGGAAACTGCGCGCGTGGTGCGCGCGGAGGCCCTGACGCTCAAGTCGCGTGATTGGGTGAGCGGGGCCAAGGCGCTCGGCGGCTCGCCGTGGCGCGTCGCGGCGCGGCACGTGTTGCCGTCGGCGACCTCCGTGATCGCCGCCGCCACCACGCTCGCGGTGGCCCGCGGGATCCTGCTCGAGAGCACGCTCAGCTTCTTCGGCGTCGGCGTGCAGCCGCCGCGCGCGAGCTGGGGGAACATGCTGTACCAAGGGCAGGCGACCCTCGCGACCGAACCGTGGCTCGCGGTCTTCCCCGGCCTCGCGATCCTGGTCACGGTGTATTGCCTGAACGTCCTCGGCGACGCGCTGGTTGCCGCGCCCGCCGCGGGTCGTGGGTGGAACCGGCGTCCCTAGGCGCGGAACTCCCGCGGCACCAGGAGCCGCTCGATCCCTTCGTACACCGCGATCAGGTGCCGCACGTTCGAGACGAAGTCAATCTCGGAGACGTCAATCTCGAGTACCGGGCCGCGATACCAGCTGGTCGCACGGATCGTGTCCACGAAAGCGTCGTAGCGGGCGTTGAGGGCGCGGACGAGGCGCACGAGCCCTTCCGGTGGTGAGTCGGCCTGCTGGGCGTCGGCACCGGCCGTCGCCCGTTCCTCGTCCCGTTGGCGATCGCTGATGTTCTGGAGCAGCGTGTCGACCGGGCTCTTGAGCAGGATCAGGAGTTGCGGGCGCGCGAGCGCCCGGAACTCGTCGTCGAGGCGCGCGTCCACGACCGCGAGCGCCTCGGCCGTGAGGTACGGGATATCCATGTCTCGATGGAGCACTTCGCAAAACGCATAGCGGTCCGCGAGCGGTGAGCCGTCAATGCAGGTGGATGCCGAGAGATGCGGCGCGGCCTGCAACTGCATCTTGCGCAGGTCGAGGTAGGCGTGCTGGATGTCGAGCGCCGCCTGCTCGACGCCCCGGCGCGCCTGCTGCCACGCCGCCGCGCGCTCCGTGTGCCGATCCTGCGCGACGATGAAATCGTTGATCGCGCCGTAGTACCGCCCCAGCGTCCGTTTCGCCGAGTGCTTCGCCGTGGCGAGCAAGGGGAACAGTGACGGATTGCTGGCGATGTGGTCCTCGAACCCGTCGTCCGGGAGTTCGAACAGCGCGTTCATTCCCGTGCTGTACGCGAGCAGCTTCACGAGCGAACTCTTGCCGGCGCCGATGTTCCCGCAACACGCGATCAGCGTCTGGTGCTTGCCGAGGTAGGTGAGCAGCCGTCGCTCGACCCGCGTGAGGCGGTGCGCGATCTCGTGCCGCTTGATCGTCGGGTCCTCGCGGACCCGGAGCACTTCGGTCACCGCGAGTACCCGCCGGCGGGCGAGCTCGCACCCGCGCCGTTTCCGCCGGCGCTCACGCCGCCGTTCAGTCGGCGCGCCGCGACCATGCGGCGCACCTTCTCGCGAATCGTGCCCGCCGCGACATGCACGTAGTCGGGGTGCTCATCCATATCAATCTCGGCCGGCAGGATCAGCAGGTCGGAATCCGGCGGGACGACCGTGAGCTCCTGATACTTGCGCAGGGTCTCTCGCCAGACGGCGCTGAGCGCCTCATAGCGATCGTGGATCTGCCGCAGGTAGTCGAGCGAGATCGTCTTGGCGTACGCGTCGCCGGCGCGGGCGCGCGACTTCCGCCGCTTCTCGAGGTGCGCGGGTTCGGTGCGCAGGTACACCGTGAGGTCCGGCAGGCGGATGCGCTCCTGGTGCAGCGTCTGGTTGAAGAGCGTGAAGTACAGGTCGGCGTGGGCCTGCGGCATCTCTCCCGCGTCAATCATGCGGCGGACGAAGACTTCGGGCCCGTCGAGGAACGGGCGGTCCTCGAGCACCACCACCGGATGCTTGCTCTCCCGCGTCATCAGGTGCCGGATCTCGCGCTGCTGCAGCACGCGCATGTGCAGGAACGCCACTTCCGTCGCGAAGATGTTGGCGACACGGTCCTTGTAGAACAGGTCGAGGCAGCGGTCGGTCAGCGAGCGTTTCTCGACGCGCTCGGTGAACGAGTACACCTCGGCGCCGTCCAGCAGCGTCTCGATCTCCCGGCGGTACGGCTCGGCCGTCAGGGCGTTCATGAGGGTGGTCTTCCCCGAGAAGAGGTTCCCCATGATGCCGATGTGGAAGTTGCCGAGTGCCATGCGCTGAAATTTACCGCCCGCGCGCCTGGTCCGGCTGGCGACGTGCGGCAAGTCTGACCGGACGAGTGGCGCGGAGTTGGTGGATTGCGTAAGGTGGCGCTGTCGAGACTCGTCCGAGTTGATCGAACGATTCACGCCAGCCGACAAAGCTACTTTGCAACCGAATCCCCAGCGGGACTACATCCTGACGTGGTCGATCCAGGCCGCCTTGTCCGGCGGCCTGGCGGTCGCGGCTGCCGGTCTGGCGCTGGTGTTTCGGCGGCCGGTGCTGCGTGTCGTTGGCGCGGCGGCAGCGACCAGCGCGCTGGCGAGCGTGCTGATCTGGCTTTCGCTGTCCGCGGAGGGCCATGGCTGGAGCGGCGACACGGGATTGCTGTTTACGGCGCTCGCCTTCCCGATCTCGCCGTTCCTGATGACGCTGCTCTACGGGCACATCCTTCGGCTTGTCGCCGGCCAAACCACGAGCCCATGGCCATCCGTCCGGGTGCTGTGCGTTGTCATCGCGAGTGGCTACCTCATCGCGTTTGCCGTGTACGCGCGAGTGGCCGGATCCGGTGGCGGTTGGCCCTCGGTGATCGGGATGGTCAGCTCGTCGTTTGCCTTCGCGGCATACGCGGTGCTGTGCCTGCTCGCGTTGCGCTGGCGGCGCGCGTCGCGCCGCCCGACAGCCGTTGCGATGCTGGCGGCGGCCTTCGGCATGCTGGCGCTGCAGAGCGGGACGAACGTGATCGTGACGCTGCTGGCGGTGGTCAGCGGCGAGCGGCCGGAGTTCGGGGCGGGCATCGCCACGTTGCAGATCTTCCTGCTCGTGAGCGCCGGCGGCATGGTCATCATCGCGGCGCTCGAGGAGGAGCGCGCGTCGGGGATCGAACGGGCGGAGCGCCTCCGCGCGGCGGAGGTGGCGATGGCGCATTCGGCGCGACTGGAGAGTCTCGGCAAGATGGCCGGCGCCGTCGCGCATGGCTTCAACAACCTCCTGTCCGCCATCAAGCTCGGTGCGCAGACCGTGCGGCTCGGCGGCGCGGATGTCGACGAGGAGATGCGCGATGTCGAGGCGGCGGCCGAGCGCGGACAGGAACTTACCCGCCAGTTGCTCGCGTTCGCACACCAGAAGCCGCAACAGGTGGCGCGATTCGATGCCAACGCCCAGCTCGACAAGTGTTCCGGACTGCTGAGGCGAATGGCCGGAAAGTCCACGCGCATGGACATCGCCCTTGCCGCAACGCCCCTCATCGTCGAGATGGACCCGGGCCAGTTCGACCAGGTCGCGATGAACCTTGTCTCGAACGCCCGCGACGCCATGCCGGATGGCGGGACCGTGACGATGTGCCTCGCGCTGTCCCCGCGCGGCGAAGCGGGCGAACACTGGGTACGCATGTCCGTTGCCGACACCGGGGTCGGGATTCCGGATGAGGTCCGGCCGTACATCTTCGAACCGTTCTTCTCGACGAAGAAGGCCAGTGAAGGCACCGGGCTCGGGCTCGCCACCTGCGACGGCATCGTCCGTCAGGCCGGCGGCCAGATCGAGGTGCACACGACGCCGGCGCGCGGCACGCGGTTCGATATCCTGCTGCCGCACGCGAAGGCCTAGCGCCCTCGCTGGGGACGGTCCGCTCGCGCTACAGTCGCGCGAGCCAGGTCACCTTGAGACGGATGCCGCGCTCCTCGAACGACCAGGGGCGGTCCCGGTCGCCGCGGGACTCGCTGAACACGAGGAAGATGTCGCTGCCCGGGCGGTAGATGTACTGCAGCCGGACGTTGGCCGAGACGTTTCGGTCGAGCGTGTTCACCTGCACCAGCGTGTTGACGAACAGCCTCGTGGTCATCGCGACCGCGACGCGCGTCGAGACGAGTTGGTAGCGCAGTGCGCCGCCCGGCACGTCAACCGAGCCGTAGCTGTGGCCGACGCCGAGGGTGAGGTGCGATCCGCCCGACACATTCAGGTTCGAGTTCGCGCTGGTTACGCGGCCACCCTAGTTCTGTTGGCGCTGGATGAACGTCGAGGCGGAGACGCGGCGGGCCGGGCTGGTCGAGACGATGAGCCCGTCGTCGCCGGTCGCGTAGTCGCCGATCGGCACGGTCACCGAATCGCTGATCTCGAACTCCTCGTCCACGCGTGAGCGACCGCGGTTCGTGAACACCGTGATGCTCTCGCCGCTGTTCCAGTTGTGGTCGAGCGCGATGCCCAGGTTCTGGTTCATCCGCAGCCCGCGCATGGACGTGTTGTAGAGGCCCACAAGGAAGATTTGTCGCGTGCGGATCCCCAGGTGTCGCGGGCGGAACGTCAGCCGACCGAACCCATCGTACTGACGGATGTCCGTCCGCGTGATGAACCCGCTGCGTGCGCGCATGTCGCGGCCGATGCCGAGCGTCTGCGCCGTCACCCCGAACCGCCCTGACTGGTAATCGGTGGCGAGGCGGTACGCGCCGCCGTCGCCGCCGGTGCCGAGCGTGGTGGACCGCGCAGCGAACCCCTGCACGTTCAGCGAGCGCGTGGGCCACAGCGACCAGTCGACGCCGCCCGCCGTGTTGGGCGTTCCCTGGCTGCTGGTGTTCCGCCGGTCGGTGACCATCGCGCCGAGGTAGCCTGAGTTGCCCACGTCGCGCTTGAGCCGTGCCACACCGAAGTTGCGTCTCGGTTCGCCGAACGAAGTCGAGTCTGTGACGATGTTCAGGAGCCCGATGGTCTGCTTTCCGACGCGCCCGGTGACGCGCGCGCCGCCAAGCACCGGCACGGCGCCGTCGCTGGCGATGCCGATCCGCCGTGAGAAGAACAACTGGAACGGAGGCGGGCCGAACGAACCGGGCGCGCCAAATTGGAAGATCCCGGCATTCTCGAGGAAGAACTCCCGCTTCTCCGGGAAGAACAGGCTGAAGCGGGTGAGGTTCACCTGCTGGTCATCGGCCTCGACCTGCGCGAAGTCCGTGTTCACGGTCGCGTCGAGCACGAGTCCGGGGCGGAGTTCGGCCTTGACGTCCAGGCCACCGCTGCCGGACGGTATCGTCCGGATCTCGCGCGCGTACAGCGCGAGTTGCGACACATCGGCTCGGCCCTGGTCCACCGCGCCCAGCGTGTACGGCTTCACCTCGACGTTCCTGCCCGTGCGCGGCAGGTCCGTGAGGCCGGTGAGCGCCCCGGCGCGACTGACCCGCAGGAACCCGCCGCCGTCGCGTTCCCACGACTGCCAGAGCAACTCCTCGTTCTTCCGACGGATCATCCGCGAGACGTTGAATCCCCAGGAGGTTTGCCCATCGGGGTATCGAAGCGTGGAGAACGGGATCGCGAACTCCGCCGTCCAGCCGTCGTACGTGCGCGTCGCTGCGACTCGCCAGAGCCCGCGCCAATCGCGGTTGAACTCGCGCCCCTCGTCCGTGACCAGGGCATCGAACTCCGCGCCGTTCGCGTTCGTCTCGAAGAGGAACCCGTTCCGGTTGTCGTCGAACGTATCGAGGAGCAGCGCGACAGCATCGTCGCCGGCGTACTGGAGGCCGCCTTCCATCATGCTCATCTCCATCACCTTGTCGCGCTGCAGCGAGCGGGCGATCACCGCCTCGCGCTCGCGGTCGAACGCGTGGATCCCGAAGTACAGCGTCGTGCCATCGAAGAGCGCGCGGACCTCGGTGCGCTCGCTGGCCTCGGCGCCTTCGCCGGGCTCGCGCTGCCGTAGCTCGCTCGACGGCTGCGCCGCGCGCCAGGCCGCATCGTCGAGCCGGCCGTCAACTCGGATCGCCTGGTTCGCGCCGAGCCGAGTCGCACGGAGCTCTGCGGCCCTTGAATCGCGACTGCCGCCGGAGTCCGCCGCTTGCCGCGCCGACTGCGCGAGCACCGACTGGCTCGCGGGTACGCCCGCCAGCGCGGCAGCGATCACGCCCGCGCAGAAGCCTGCGTGCGCGCCCCGGACTGCGGCCGAACGGGTGAGACGGATCGGAATCCCGGCAGTCATGAGCACCAATAATAGTCGGAGTTTGTTCGGGAAATGTTGCATCCGGGAGTCGGAATGTTGCCGCTCGCCAGCGGACTGCCACAACGGCATATTGTGGACTCGTGCGACCCGCGCATTGTACGTGCGCCAGCGAGCCCACCGGTCGCGTTACCCGGGACCTGACCCACTCATTATGACAGCCGACCTCAAGCGCACGCCCCTCTACGACACCCACGTCCGCCTGGGTGGCAAGATCGTGCCGTTCGCCGGCTACGAAATGCCCGTGCAGTACCCGACCGGTATTACGGCCGAGCACAACGCCGTGCGGAAGGCCTGCGGCTTGTTCGACGTCAGCCACATGGGCGAGTTCCTCGTCACCGGTTCGCAAGCCGTTGAGTTCGTGAATGCGGTGACGACCAACAACGTCGCCGCGCTCGGGATCGGGCAGGTGCATTACAGCGGCATCCTGAACGACCGCGGCACCTTTGAGGACGACTGCCTCGTGTACCGCGCCGCCGACCACGTCATGATGGTCGTGAACGCATCCAACAAGGACAAGGATTTCGCGCACATCTCGAGGCAAGTGGCGCGTTTCGACGCGAAACTCGAGGACATCAGCGACGACGTCGCGCTGCTCGCGTTGCAGGGGCCGCGGGCGCAGGAAATCCTCAAGCGCCACACCGATGCCGACCTCGACGCGATCAAGTACTACTGGTTCACGCGGGGGACGGTCGGCGGCGTGAGCAACGTGCTGATCGCGCGCACCGGCTACACCGGCGAAGACGGGTTCGAGCTGTACTTCGATCCCCGGCACGCGGTCATGATGTGGGATCTCCTCACCGCCGCGGGCGATGTCACGCCGGCCGGCCTCGGCTGCCGCGACTCCCTTCGCCTCGAGATGGGCATGGCGCTGTACGGCAACGACATTGACGATGGGGTGACGCCGCTGGAAGCGAACCTCACGTGGCTTGTGAAGATGAAGAAGGGCGAGTTCACCGGACGGCCGGCGCTCGAAGCGCAGCGCGCCGCAGGGCTGCCGCGCAAGCTCGTCGGGTTCACGTTCGCGGACCGCGCGTTCCCGCGGCACGGCTACCCGGTGTTCGTGAACGGCGCGCCGAGCGGCGAAGTGCGGAGCGGCACCATGAGTCCGTCACTCGGCGTCGGCATCGGCACGGCGTACGTCCCGGCCGACCACGCGAAGCCGGGGAACACGCTCGAAGTGGACGTCCGCGGCAAGCGGATCGTGGGGACGATCGTCGAGATGCCGTTCTGGAAGCACGGGACGCACCGATAGTCGGGAAGGGACCACTGCGAGTGTTGGGTGATCGGTGGTCGGTTATCGGTGTAGGTGAACTGCCCCGGAGGTTGCAGTTGCTGTTGCCGTCGCCGTCGCAGTCGCTGTTGTAGTCGCCGTTGCCGTTGCCGTTGCCGTTGCCGTTGCAGTTGCAGTCGCCGTTGCAGTCGCCGTTGCAGTCGCCGTTGCAGTCGCCGTTGCAGTCGCCGTTGCAGTCGCCGTTGCCGTTCACCCAAACCGGCAACCGACAACCCACAACCCATCACTCGCCGTTGTAGTTAGCCAACCCCTGTGAACGTTCTCATCACCCTCACCGACGTCGAACCCGCCGTCCGCCTCAATGCACTGCTCGAGGCGGCCGGGATCCACTCGGCCGTCGTGTCGCCATTGGATGACCTGCCGAGCGCGGTGAAGCGCGAGCAGCCCGACGTGATCGTCGTGACGGGGAACCTGCTCGACGCCTCGACCCAGTCGCTGGTGCGCCAGCAACTGTGGGACGGCGCCGCGGTGCTGGGCCTCGCCGATGTCGGCGATCGCGAGCTGGAGCAGCGGTTGCGGGCCGCCGGTTTCAGCGAAGTGATGACCAAGCCGGTCGCGGAAGGCGAGCTTTTTGGTCGCGTCAAGGCGCTGCTCGACCGTCGCGCGATGGCGGAACGCACCGGGTTGTTCGGCGAGAGCGAGGCCGTGCGCGAAGTGCTCGTGAAGGTCGAGCAGATGGCGCCGGTTTCCAGCACGGTGTTGATCGAGGGCGAAAGCGGCACGGGGAAGGAACTGGTCGCGCGCGCGATTCACGCGATGAGTCCGCGGCGCGCGAAACCGTTCATCGCGGTGAACGTGGGCGCGCTTCCCGAGACGCTCCTCGAAAGCGAACTCTTCGGTCACGAGAAGGGCGCGTTCACCGGCGCGGCGGAGCGCCGGATCGGGCGGTTCGAGCTTGCGCACGGCGGGACGCTGTTCCTCGATGAGATCGGCGACGTGCCGCCCGCGACGCAGGTCAAGCTGCTCCGCGTCCTCGAGGAGCGCGAAGTCACGCGCGTCGGCGGGACGCAGAGCATCGCCGTGGATGTGCGCGTGGTGGCCGCGACGAACCGCGCGCTGAAGGAAAGCGTGGAGCGGGGGCACTTTCGCAGCGACCTGTACTATCGGCTCAACGTGCTGTCGGTGTACCTGCCGCCGTTACGGGAGCGGCGCTCGGACATCGTGCTCCTGGTCCGGCGGTTCGTGCAGGAGTTCAGTCGGCAACACGAGCGAGAGTTCCGGGGCATCACGCCCGAGGCGATGCAGGCGCTCGTGGATTACCACTGGCCCGGCAACGTGCGCGAGCTGCGCAACCTGGTCGAAAGCATGGTCGTGTTGTCGCACGGACGTGCGATCGGGCTGGAGGACATTCCCCAGGCGATCCGCGATCAGGGTCCGGCGCGGATGTTGCCCGTTCACGTGGGCCCGGTGTTGCGCGAAGGCGAGCGCGCGGGCGGCCGTGAACTCGAGTTCATCGTGCGGTCGCTCGTCGAGCTCAAGTTGCAGGTCGAGGAACTGCGTCGGCGCGTGGACGACGATCGCGCGCTGCTCGCACAGGTCGGAAGTAACGGGACGTGGCTGCCGGGGCCCGCGTTGCCTGGGCTTGTGGTGGCGAGCGGTCAGGGGGCGGTTCTCGCCGGCGGGCTCGAGCCGCCGGGACCGGTCATTTCGCCCAATGTGGTGACAGTGACTCCGGGAATGACAATGTCACAAATCGAGCGGGCGGCGATCGAGGCCGCGCTTCGTGAGACCCGCGGCAACCGACGTAAAGCCGCTGACCTCTTGGACATAGGCGAACGGACGCTTTACCGGAAGTTGAAGGAATTCAACATCCCGATCGAATAACGCCCTTCGGGTGTTCTGACCTGAGACAGCTAACCGCTCCCAAGTGTATGACGCCCAACGGGTTGAGTCGTCTTCCGGTCACGATTGCTGTAGCGCAATTGGACACTAAGTGATTAGGATGAACCCTTGACCCACACGCGGTTGGGGCATCAGACGCGATGACAATCCACGGCTCGAACGCGAATCAAATCGCTGGGCAGGTTTTGCCGCTTGCGCGCGCCGAAGAGCTGTTTGGTGACGCTGCAGAGCGTCGTCTCGGCGAAGATCGTCGCGGACGCGAGCGGCGGTGTGGACGCGATCCACATGCTTGTCACGGGTGAGTTGACGCCGAAGCAGGTGGTGCGGAATGTCGAGAGCGCCTTGGTGGCGCATCTGGGCATGCGCGTGGACCATCGCAAGGTGAGCGTGGCGACGACCGTGAAGCGTCCGCCAAGCGGTGAGCCGGAAGAGCAGGCGATCGTGCGCGCCGCACGGACCGGGCGAGCCGTGTACTTCGAGGATGTCGAGCTGCGCGGCTCGCGGGCGAAAGGGATGGTGTGCCGCGTGACGCTGCGGAAGGGCGAGAAGCAATACGTGGGCGAGGCCGAAGGGATGGAGACGGAGCGTGCGCGTGTGGAGTTGGCCGCGCGGGCCGCGCTCAGTGCGGTGGCGTTGAGTGACGACGGCGCGCGGCAGTTCTCGCTCGAGGGCGTGAAGGTGATCGCGGCATTTGACCGGGATATCGTGCTCTCCGGAGTCACGGTGCGGGAAGGGCGGACCAGCGCGCTGCTGACCGGGAGCTGCGCGGTGCGTGACAGTCTCGAGACGGCGGGCGTGCTGGCGGTGCTCGACGCGACGAATCGGTGGATGCAATCGGTGGCTGCGCCTGGCGCAGCCGCTGCAACGGGATCCAAGTCAGGCACAGGGAAGTAGCGCGGGCCATCGCTCGCGCCGGTGCGCGTTCACAGTCAACTGAGGAGATAAGTCCCCCGACTCCGGCGAAGCGGAGCCACAGCGGAACCAGCGAGTAACAGAGCGGAGCCAACCTTGTAGCACACGACCCGCGGACGCGGCGTGTGACTTAGTGAAAAGGGAGGTGACGCGAGATGATGACGTATTTGCTCGGGATGCTCCGAGACTACTTCACCTGGTAGGCTGGCGTCGGGGGCGACTCCCCAACTGATGGCTGAGCCACGCTATTCACGCAAGACGTTCGCCGTCGTCACCGCCGTTTGCCTGCTGGCGGCTGCTGCGGTTGCCGCCGCGTTTCGCTTTGCTGCGTCTAGCGGCGCCGCTGATGTCGAAGCGGCGGTCTTCTTCTCGCTCGCCGCTGCTGTTGCGGAAGGTCTCTCGTACCGCCTTGCAAAGGGCGGGTTTGGTTCGATCGCCTTTATCCCGTTCCTTGCGAGCCTGGCCGTGTCTCCGTCGACTCCGGTGATAATCGGTGCCGGTACGGCGGTGCTGATTGGTGAGTACTTCCACCGGCGGGAGTCGATCCGCGTGGTGTTCAACGTGGCGGCCACGCTGGTAGCCATGTCAGTTGCAACGCTGACTTTTGCGGGATTGGGTGGCACTCCGATTCAGCAGGGACTGATTCGCAATCTTGCGCCGTTTGCAGCGGCATTCGTGGTGTTCTTTGCCGTGAACCGCGTGCTTTTTTCGGCTGTACTGGCCGACAACCGCCGAATCGTTTTTGACGTCGATTGCCCGTACCGATATCCGACGTATGATCGCCTACGATCTGGTCGGCATTCCAATTGTCCTTGGATTTGCTCTCGCGTATCAGACTGTTGGCTGGGCGTGGAGCGGAGCGCTACTGCTTCCGCTATTGGGGTTGCAGCATCTCTACAAGTCAACGCGAGAGCTTGAGAACGAGAGTGAAGAGCTCCTTCAGCTTCTCGTAGCGACGGTTGAGGCGCGAGATCCGTACACCTCCGGCCACTCGCAGCGTGTCGCGGCGTACGTTCGAGTTGTAGCCGACGCGGCTGGCATCGGAACCAAGGCTGTCGATCGCGTCGCAATGGCTGCACTGCTTCACGACGTCGGCAAGATCCACGAAGAGTTCGCGCCAATTCTTCGTAAGCCCGGACGGCTGACAGACGCTGAGTTCGCCGTGATGAAGTCGCATCCCGAGAAAGGCGCGGCGATCGTTTCAAAGGTGTCGCAGTTTCGCGACCTGCTTCCCGCCATTCGTAGTCACCATGAAGCGTGGGACGGCAGCGGGTATCCTGATGGCCTGAAGGGCGACGCGATACCGTTGTGGGCTCGCATGGTCGCGATCGCTGATACGATGGACGCAATGACTACCGATCGTCCCTATCGAGATGCCCTTTCCCCTTCGCTCGTGCGGGCGGAGCTAAGGCGCGAAAGTGGTCGCCAGTTCGACCCCGCTATTGTGGCGGCGCTGATTACCGACAGTAACTGGCAGAAAATGGAAATTGTGTTGCGGGCGAGTGGCGCGCCTAGGTCTGACGAGCACACGTTGCCACCAACCCTACGGCACTCTGGAGCTGTCTCTACGCAAGAGTAGCCCTGCGTCGCCGCCAAACAGGATGGTAACTTCGAGCGCGAGCTCAGGCTCGAGCCTGCCGCGACTTCTGCGATCATGGCCGAGAAATCGCCGAACGCGGCTCGTCGCTTCTCGCTGGCGGCCAGTCAGCCTAAGTGCTCGCGATAGCGCCGCTACCGGCGAATCGTTTAGCGGTATCGACGCAGCGCGCTCAAGGTAAAGCTCGAGCGCGTGAATGGCCGTTTTTAGGCGAACGCCGTCAGTATGCTTATCGGCGAGTTGACAGTCCAACACCGCGTGTTGCGTGCTCACACGGACGGAGAGCGCATACCTGGAGTCTACCTCGGGCCGAGTGGCGCTGGCCCCGGCGACGTCGCCCAGCTGAATCAAAATACGGCAGTGTAGAATGGCGCAGATGTAGGCGGCATGTTGACCGGCAAATCGCTCATAGTACCGTTCGATCTCTGGAAGCAACGCAAGGGATTGCTGGGGGTTTCCAAATTCGAGATGAGCGTTCGCGAGGGAGATGTGCGCGAGCGCAGCCTCTTCGTCAAGCGAGTGCCGAATCGCGAGGCGAGCGGCCGCGTCGCAAGCCGAAACGGCCCCGTCGAAGTTGCCAACCGCGCGAAGTACGAGCGCCAGAAAACGTTGAGCTCTTGCAAGCTCGTGGGGCGTGCCAACAGACTCTGCACGCTCGACCGATGCGCGGGCCAACTCAAGAGCTCGGTCCAGCGAACCGACATCGTGTTCAACAATCATTTCGCAGACATCGAGCATTGGATTGTCCGCGCCGCCGGCGCCCGCGCGCAGCACCGCCAGATCTGCCGCCAGCACCCGCACCGTGGCCGTGTCGAGTGCGTTCGACGCGTAACGCGTCGCGATCAACAGCGCAGCCGCCCGCAGGTCATGCGGAAACGAGTTCGTCGCCATGATCGCCCTCAACACTTCGACGGGCGATCCGATATCCGTCCAGGACCGCCACCTCCCCTCAATCCTCAACAACTCCAGTTCGATCGCCTCGCGCGTCGGGCTATGCTCCTTGGTCACCGACGGCCGCTCCGGAACCACCTCCAGCACCTTCGCCCAAGCCCCGCCGTCCGCCAGGCACCGCGCGTGCAGCACGCGCACCTCGTCTTCGCGCCCTGTGCCCACCGCGAGGTCGAGCGCCGCCCGACTCGACTCGATAGCCTCCTGGATCAGCCCGCCCCGCTTTTGCACGTGCGCCAGCGAAATCAACAGGAGCAGTGCCCGATCGCGCGCGCCGGCTGCAACTAGATGCCGCGCGGCCTCCGACGTCATCGCCGAGTCCTTCGACTGCTCGGACTCGGCCGCAAGGATCTCGCCCGCCCGCAGGTGCAGCAGCGCGCCAACGGCCGGCCGGACGTCGGCAAGGATCTCCTCGATCCACAACTCGTGCATCACCAGCGAACCGGGGGCACGCTGCGGCGCGAGGATGCCGAGGTCGTCGAGCGATTCCAGTGCGCTGAACAACGTCGCGCTCGCGATGTCGAGCATCAGCCGCACCCGTTCCGTCGTCGCGAATCGGCTGAGCATCGCACAGGCCTGCAGGACTCGCGCGGACTCGGCCGGGAGCCGCGCGACACGTTCGCGGATGATCGCGCGAAGGCTCGACGGAATCCGCGCGACGTCGGCGGCGCGCGCGAAGTGCGCAGCCACCTCCCGCACGAACATCGGGTTCCCGGCCGTGATCTCGTACGCCGCGCCCACTACCGGCGATTCGTCCGGTTGGAGGTCCGAACCCGCCACGGCCCGCACCAAGGCAAGCGTTTCCGTCCGATCCAGCGGCGGGAGTGCCCGGAGCGCCACGTTCTGCTCGCGGAAGCGGGGGATCACCTGCTCGTAGCGCCCCTCCGGACGCGTCGAAAACAGCCACATCACGGGCCCATCGGAGAGCCGCTCGAAGAGCCAAGGCATGAGGCGAATCGAGGCGTTGTCGAGCCAGTGGATATCCTCGATCACGAACACGAGCGGGCCTTCGTGACACACCGATGTCAGCAGGTCTTCCATAGCCGCGCGCATCTGGTGCTGCGCGACGTCCACGTTCTCGAATCCTGGCCGTTCCTTAACCGGGTCTTCCAGCGTGATCAGCCGCTTCGCGTTCGCCAGGCTCTCCGGCGCCGCGCCGAGCGCGCCCTCGGCGGCCAGGAGCCCGCTCGCCAGGTCGGCGTACATCGAGAGCGGGCGATCCACGTCGCTCGGATGCAAGCGCACGAACATGGCGCGCCATCCGCGCATCTCGGCGTGCGCCGCGAACTCGCGCGCCAGCGTGGTCTTCCCGATGCCCGGCGGTCCGGTGATCGCCGCGAACACCGATGCGCCGCGCTTCGTCCCCTCGAGCTGCTCGTTGAGCCATGCGAGCTCGGACGCGCGGCCGATCATGGGGATGTCCGCGCGCGTCGGGGCGCGATCCGGCGGCTGCTCGGAGATCCGCCGCTTGAGCAGGCGCGCCGGCAGGCCGATCGTTCTGCTGAGGTCGCCGAGCTCGATCAGGTACCCTTCAAGGATCCGGACGGCTTCGGCCTTGGCGCCGCTCATCGCCACGGATTCCGCCAGCGCGAGCGTCGCTTCCTCGTGCAGCGGGTCGGAGGCCACGCAGCGGCGCGCAGCGAGCTCGACATCGGCCCAGCGACCCTCTCGGCGCCCGGACTCGATGATTCGCAATGCGGCCTTGCGCATCGCCGCCCAGACTTCGGCCCGCTGGCCCTCGACCCACGCGGCGAACGGCTGCGAAACCGTCGGCTTGTACGCGGGAAGCACGGCGGCGGGGATGGGCAATGCTGTCGCCGTGGCGGTCGCGATCCATGCGGCGCTCCGGACGTCCGCGAGGTCCGACGACACGACGTCCGCCGGGAGCACGACGTCCGGCCCATCAACGTCAATCGGTACGCCGGCGCGCTTCAGCCGATACAGGAACTGCCGAAGCGCGTGCTTCCGGTCCGCATCTTCGCCCTTGGGCCAGAACAAGTCGAGCAGGTGCCCGCGGGCGATCCGCTCGCCGGCACGCGCGCCAAGGTAGAGCAGGAGCGCGAACTGCACCGATGCGTCGGGGCACACGACCGTACGGCCCAGCCGCACTTCACACCGGCCGATCCCCTGGATGCGAATCCTGTGCGCGCCCGACGGTTCCACGCCGTCCCCGGATGACGAGTTGCCGCTACGCTCGCGGAGGGCCGTCATCTGCGCGTCACCGGCATCGCGCGCGTCACTGGCAGCGCGCGCCTCGGGGGTAGCGGCGTGCGGACGGGATGAGGCGCGAGGTCGGCGCGCTGGCATGGTGGCCTAGATTACGGCGAGGGCGCTTTGCGCCGCCAGCCGCAATGCCAGCAGCCCGCCTCGAACTTTCACGCACCGCCATGCCACGCACCAACATCTCATCCGGCACGAAATGGGAGCCCGTGGTCGGCTACTCCCGCGCCGTGCGTTCCGGGAACACCGTGCACATCTCCGGTACCACCGCCACAGGACCGGACGGCGGGATCGTCGGACCGGGCGATGCGTATGCCCAGGCGGTCCAGACGCTGAAGAACATCGAACACGCGCTTGGCCGCGCCGGCGCGACGATCGCGGACGTCGTGCGGACCCGCATGTACGTCGTGAACATCGCCCGCGACTGGGAGGCCGTCGGCCGCGCGCACGGTGAGGTCTTCGGCGAGATCCGGCCGGCAACTTCGATGGTCGAGGTGCGAGCGCTGATTGACCCGGCGATGCTGGTCGAGATCGAGGCGGAAGCCGTGATTTCGGGTTGAATGACGCGGCTGTGACGCACGCTCCGCAGACTGATGACAGCGACGATGTTCGAAAGCGGGCCGGATGCCGACGTCTGCGCGCTGAGCGGAGCGAAACTAGACGCCCTCCAAGCCGCTGAACCGGTTTGGAGGGCGCCCTAGTAACTACCTGTGGTGAAACGCTACAACTGCACCAGCTTGTCCACCGTCACGCCCTCGGCCTCGGCCTGGAAGTTCATGACCACGCGGTGGCCGAGCACTTCCTTGACGACCGACTTCACGTCGTCCAGGTCCGGCACGCTGCGGCCATCCATCGCCGCGCGCGCCTTCGCGCCAAGCACCAGGTTCTGGCCGGCGCGAGGACCCGCGCCGTAGCTCACGTACTTCTTGATCTCGGGCGTCGCACCGGGCTCGCCCGGGCGCGTCGAGCGCGCCAGGCGCACCGCGTACTCCACCACGCTCGGCGGCGCCGGCATCCGCCGCACCAGCTGCTGCATCTCGATGATCTCGTCGCCGCGAAGCACGGGCTTGATCACAGCCTTGTACGCGCTCGTGGTCTGCGAGACGATCTGCTCTTCCTCGGCCTTGCTCGGGTACCCCACGACCAGCTTGAACATGAAGCGGTCGAGCTGGGCCTCGGGGAGCTGGTACGTGCCCTCGTGCTCGATCGGGTTCTGCGTGGCAAGCACGAAGAACGGCTCCGGCAGCTGGTAGGTCTTGCCGCTGGCCGTCACACGGTGTTCCTGCATGGCCTCGAGGAGCGCGGCCTGGGTCTTCGGTGGTGCGCGGTTGATTTCGTCGGCCAGGATGATGTTCGCGAAGACGGGACCCTTCGTGAAGCGGAACTGCTTCTTGCCCGTTCCATCGTCTTCGAGGAGTTCGGTACCCGTGATGTCCGAGGGCATCAGGTCGGGCGTGAACTGGACGCGCGAATACGAGAGGTCCAGCGCCTGAGACAGCGTCTGGATCATCAGGGTCTTGGCAACGCCGGGCACGCCGATCAGCAGGACGTGACCGCCGGCGAGGATGGCCGCCGCGAGGCCTTCGACGATGTCGTGCTGTCCGACGATCCGCTGCGAAATCTGGACCGCGAGTTCCTTTCGGGCCCGCGCGAGCTTGTCCAGGAGTTCGAGGTCGCGCTCGTCGGTCGTGCCCTGTGCCGCGTTCGCTGCTGTCGCCGTTGCCACGCGTTGTCCTCGTGATCGGTTCTGGGGTGCCGCCGGGTGAGGCGGTCTGGCGTCGCCCCGACCAACCGGGGCCTCCGAAGGCCGGCAGAAGATAACAAAAGGGCGCCGCACCGGGCGGCGCCTGGACTGACCCTCGTGACCAATAGACGCGGAGCGGGGTAGAAGCGTTGGCTTCGGGAGTCGTCCAGGACCGGCGGGCAAGATCGCGGCCGCGCAGCCGTGGCACGGGACCCGAAGCCACCGTATTGTTAACCGAACCCCCGGATACTCAGGAGAAGACCGAATGCGTCGTAACGCGCTCGCAGTGCTCGCCTTGATCGCCGCGCCGGCTATCGCCGCCGCGCAGGGCGGAATGGATGATGCCTCGAAGGCCGTGAAGGACGGAGGCGTGAAGCTGGCTGGCTGGCAGGCCAAGATTGACGCCCGCGAAGCCGCCGGTGGCATGAAGATCACGGACCAGCTGATCGTCGGCATGGGTGCCGGCATTCACATCACGACGGGTCCTGCCACGACGTACTGGAACACTGCCCAGAACGTGTCGGGCGACTATACCGTGATGGCGTCGTTCAACGAGGCCAAGCAGACGATGACGCATCCGCACGCGTTTGGCATCGTGATCGCCGGAAAGGGGCTCGATACCGACAAGCCGGAAGCCCTCTACTGCGCGGCCTACCGGAACGGTTCGTTCATCATGCGCGGATTCTCGCCGACGGCGCAGCGCGGCACGTTCCAGATGAACGGCCCGCGCGGCGAAGCGAATGCCGCCGTGAACACGGAAGCGGATGTGGCGAAGCCCGTGAAGCAAGATATCTCGGTCTCGGTCAAGGGCGACAACGTCACCTGCTCGATCAACGGCAAGGTGGTGGGCACTTACGCGAAGTCGGCGCTGATCGGCGAAGGCAAGCTGACGTCGCTCGATGGGTTCGCCGGCATCCGGATGGGGCATAACACGGACGCCCAGATCTCGAACTGGATGGTCATGAAGTAAGCCGCCGAGCGCTCGCCGCTCAGCGTCGGGGCCGCCGCGACCGTAGAGGTTGCGGCGGCCTCTGCAATTCTGCCACGTTTGAAGGCCCCGGAGGTCCGGGGAACGCTGCACGTCGTCGCCGCTCCCAAGTCACCCCCTAGCTCGCGGAGTATCCAAATGAAGCGACTGTTCTCGATGGTTGTCGTTGGTGCGCTGACCGCCACGTCGGCGCTCGCGCAGGACCCGCCGGCTGGAGGAGCCGCCGGCCAGGCCGGGCGCGGCGGTGGCCGCGGACAAGCGCCTGACCCGCGCACCATGGGCGGCGGCGACTGCCGCGCCAACCTGTACAACTGCCGCGACACGCCAAACCCGCTCCCGGTCGCGAACACGGTCTGGATCGAAGAGATGACGTGGATGGACGTGCGCGACGCGCTCAAGGCCGGCAAGACGACTGCGATCATCGCCACCGGCGGTGTCGAACCCAACGGCCCGTGGCTGGTGACCGGCAAGCACAACTATGTGAACCAGTCGAACTGCGAGGCGATCGCCCGCAAGCTCGGCAACGCCCTGTGTGCGCCGCTCGTGAAGTTCACGCCGGAAGGCGGGATCGACCCGGCGACGGGGCACATGACGAGCCCGGGCACGATCTCGATGCGTGAGGGCACGTACCGTGCGCTGCTCCTCGACATCGTGCACTCGCTCAAGATGCACGGCTTCAAGACGATCTTCCTGATCGGCGACTCGGGCGGCAACCAGGGCGGGCAGCGCTTCGTCGCCGACTCGCTGACGGCGATCTGGAAGGGCGC
>VGVM01000019.1 GCA_016874035.1 Gemmatimonadota bacterium | reverse complement strand
AGGAGCGCCTGCTTCGCCAGGTCGTCGCGGTTCTCCTTGATCGCGAGCATGGCCTTCTGTTCCCAGTCCTGCGCAGTCTTGTACTCCTGCTCGGCCTGGTCCTTCAGTCGCTTTTCATCGGCGATGGCGGCGGCGACCTGCTGCTTGGCGCGCACCAGGTCGTTCTTCATGTCGAGCACGATCTGGTCCAGCATCTTCTCCGGATTCTCCGCCTTGGAGATCAGGTCGTTGATGTTGGACTTGAAGAGCGTGGCGATGCGATCGAAAATGCCCATCGTCAGCGAGCCTCTCTGAAGGTCGCGAGTTCGCGAATGTGCGATGCCAGGGAGAGCGTGATGCTCTCGTATGATGCCAGGAATTCCTCGAAATCGAGGTGGCTGAGTTCCAGGGCTTCCGTGAGGATGACCGTGTCGCCCTCGATGCCGTACGAACCATGGAGCAGGTCCGTGGCGTTGAGTTCGAGCAGGCGGCGCGTGAGCGCCGTCTGGCGTGAATCGGCCGGCAAGTCCATCACGCGAATGCGCAGGACGACTACCGGCGGCGAATAGTGCACGGCGACACTGAAATCGAGCGCGCCGCCGGGTCGCAGATCCCAGAGGCCGTCCGAGACTTCGGTGTATGTGGTCCCCGAACCGGCCAGCCGGTCGAGGAACGCCTGAATGTCGTCCTTGGTCACCATGCCCACCACTCCGCGCAAACGGCCGACGAACTCTATGCTGCGGTGCCGACTACGGGTGCTGGCACCCCGGAAGTTTCGCTCCGACACAGCGGTTGGCGCCAGCGGCGGTCCAACGGTCCCCTACTATATAGGTAGGGACCTCCTCCGCGCTACCGCGTCCAGATAACGATCGCCCCGCAGTTGTTGCCCCGGTCGAACTGCGCGGGGACGGTGCCCAGCGAGGCGTACATCTCGATGCCGATGACGTCCTCCGGAAGCACGAGGGACTCGATCATCTGGAGCAGGGTCTGGCGTTCGACGCTTGACGGCGGCGCGATGTAGGCGCCGTCGAGGTAGAAGTTCGGCGTGCAGCGCGAATCGTTCGACATCGAACCCGTGGGGCGCATCTTCAGCTCCGGGCCGATGGACGTCATGTCGTACGTCACATTGCCGCCGCGGCGAATGGCGTCGCCGATCCTGGCCACCGGCCGACGCCTCATCTCGGTTTCATCGATGAACCGGCCGGCCCCCAAGCTCATGCGCTCCGAGAATCCACTGTACTCCGGTCGCCGCCGCTGGCCGATGATGGTGATCGCCTTCATTTCCTGGGCGCGCCGGTCGAACGTGATCTCAACGGCCACCGTTCCGTTGGTCGGGACATCGGCGACCGACGTGGCCGGACCGTAGCCGATCGCTCGCCCCTCGACCATGCGTGAGCCGGCCGGCACGCCGACGAGCGTGAACGAACCGTCGGGGCCGGAGCGGGTTTCGCGCGCATCGGCGACCACGCGGACCGGCGCGTCGGCCACGGGACGGCCGGTGCGTTCCCTGACGCGGCCGCGGACAATACCGGTCCCGCGCGGAACCGCGGCGGAGTCCCGGACCAAGACCGTGGTGTCGGCGCGCGCGGCGGAATCGCGTACGCTGACCGTGATGTCCCGCAGGAGGACGACATCGCGGTCGTGCGACACCGTGAGCGGTCCCGCCTGGAAGACCCCCGACCTGGCCGTCAGGTCGAGCGGCAAGTCCGACGGGACCCCGCAGAGGATGTACGAGCCCTGCGGGCCCGACCGTGTGGTCGCCTTCAACAGGCGGCGCCGAAACGCGCGATCCACGTATTCGAACTCCGCCCAGAACGTCTCGACAGTCGCCGCGGCGATCGGCTGACCGCTATCCACGTCGCGTACGCGGCCGACGACGACGCCGAGCTGTTGGTCGCGCGGCGGGCCGCAGAGCCGCCGGTAGAGATCGGCCGGCGATGGCAACGCGAGCCATGTCTCGGATTGACCACCGCCCGACACCGTGACCGTCGCCGTCGGCGCACCCATACCCAAGGAGTCGAGGATCGCGCTGAAGAACGTCACGTTGTAGCGCCCCGCCGGAACGCTGTCGAAGCGGAATCGGCCGCGCGTATCGGTGCTCGCCGTGCGCGCAAGCTCAACGATCATGACCGTGGCGTCGCGCACGGGCATGCGCGCACGCAACGAGTCGAACACGGTTCCCGCGATCGCGCCGGACTGCGCGGCGATCGGCGTTCCGGCCGCCAGCGCGAGGGTCACGGCGGCCATCCGAAATGCGATGACGGGAGAACCGGAACGCATACGCTGATTCTACCCCTGCGAGCGCTTGATGGACACAAGCCGTTCGCGCGCGAGCCGCCTGCCGGTCGGCGTGGCCGCCAGCCCGCCGCCCGCCGTCTCGCGATACCGCACGTCCATCTCGCGGCCGATCTGTCCCATCGTGTCGATCACCTCGTCGGCCGGAATCGCAAACTCCACGCCTGCGAGCGCCATCTCGACCGCGGCGAGCGCGATCGCGGAGCCCGTGGCGTTGCGGAAGACACACGGCAGCTCGACCAGTCCGCCGAGGGGGTCGCACACGAGCCCGAGCGTTCCCTGCTGCGCCAGCGCCACGGCGTGGCCGACCTGTCGCGGTGTTCCGCCGAGCATTTCGGTCGCGGCTCCTGCGGCCATCCCGGCCGCCGCCCCTGTTTCGGCCTGGCAGCCACCTTCCGCCCCGGAGAGCGATGCGCGTTCCGCCACAACGGCGCCGATCAATCCCGCGGTGGCCAGCGCATCAACGACGCGATCATCGGGCAGTCCGCGCGCGTCGGCCACTCCGGTGAGGACTGCCGGAAGCACGCCGGCGCCACCTGCGGTCGGCGCGGCAACGATGACTCCCATTGCCGCATTGACCTCCTGCACGGCGAGCGCCCGTGCCAGGACATCCCGGAACAGGGTACCGGCGAGCGGTCCAGCCGTGGAGTGATGGACCTTGGCGGCGTCGCCGCCCACCAGGCCGCTCGCGCTCTTCAGGTCGCCCGCACTCCCGCGCTCAACCGCGCCGCGCATCACCGCCAGTGCGCGCGCCAGCGCGTCGCGGATTTCGGCGACTGGCCGACCCTGGTCGAGCGCTTCCGCTTCCAGCGCAACGGCGGACAGCGACTTGCCCTCCGACTCGGCCGCGGCGATCGCGGACGCCAACGAGGTGAACATGAGATCAGTCTCCCCTGGCTCGAGTTCGCCGTTTCACGCCGACACCTTGTCGAGACGGTGGGCCCATCGCACCCAGGGCAGCGCCCTGATGTGCTCACGGACCGGCTCACCGGGTGCTTCATCCACCTCGATGACCATAAAGGCGTCCCCGCCCTTGTGTTTCCTGGTGAGGCGGAGCGTGGCGATGTTGATCCCATCGTCCGCGAGGATGCCGGCGATCCGCGCCACGCTGCCCTTCACGTCTTCGGCCACGAGCACGATGGCGTGGTGGTTGCCATGCAGCTCGACGGGGTAGCCGTCCACTTCGCTGACCATCACTCGGCCTGCGCCGAGCGAGGCGCCGAGCATCACGTGCTCGCGAGCGCCGCGCTGCACGGTGATGCGTGTGGAGTTGGGATGCACCTGGCCATCGTCGCCAAGCGTCACTTTCTCGAACGTGAAGGCGAGCCCGTCGCGTTCGGCGATGTCCAGCGCGGTGCGAATGCGGTCGTCGTCGGGCCGAAAGCCCAGGAGTCCCCCGACAATCGCCTTGTCGGTCCCGTGGCCTTCGCCAGTGCGGGCGAAGGACCCGTGCAGCTCGATTCGCGCGCGCTCCGGCGTGCCGCCCACGAGGTTCCGGGCGAGCAGCCCGAGGCGACACGCGCCCGCGGTGTGGCTCGATGACGGCCCGACCATAACGGGACCGATGATGTCCAACAGGGAGACGGCAAACACGAGTGGTGAGTATCGGGTTACGGGTTGCCCGTTCGGGTTCAACGGCGACTGAGCGCGGATTTCAGGTACGAACCGGTGTGACTGCCCTTCGCCTTCGCGACGTCCTCGGGCGAACCCGCCGCGACGATCTCGCCGCCGCGTGTACCGCCGTCGGGGCCGAGGTCAATGACCCAGTCGGCTGTCTTGATGACATCAAGGTTGTGTTCAATGACGAGCACGGTGTTGCCGCGGTCCACCAGGCGGTGGAGCACGTCGAGCAGCACGCGGACGTCCTCGAAGTGGAGGCCGGTGGTCGGTTCATCGAGGATGTAGAGTGTGCGACCGGTGTCGCGCTTGGCGAGTTCGGTTGCGAGCTTGACGCGCTGCGCTTCACCGCCGGACAGCGTCGTGGCACTCTGGCCGAGGTGGATGTACCCGAGCCCCACGCCGTCGAGCACGCGCAGCCGATCGGCGATTCGCGGCTGGTTGGCGAAGGTCTCGATCGCATCCTCGACGGTGAGGTCGAGTACGTCGCTGACGGACAGTCCGCGGAACCTGACGTCGAGCGTCTCACGGTTGTAGCGCTTGCCGCGGCAGGTGTCGCAGGTGACATAGACATCGGGCAGGAAGTGCATCTCGATCTTGACGAGCCCGTCGCCCTGGCACGCTTCGCAGCGTCCACCCTTCACGTTGAACGAGAACCGCCCGGGTCCGTAGCCCCGCAGCTTCGCTTCGGGTAGCTCCGCAAACAGGTCGCGGATCGGCGCGAAGAGGCCGGTGTAGGTCGCGGGATTGGATCGCGGCGTGCGTCCGATCGGGCTCTGGTCAATGTCAATCACCTTGTCGAGGTGCTCCAGCCCCGTGATCCGCTCGTGGGCGCCCGGCACGACGCGAGCCCTGAAGAAGTGTCGCGCCAGCGACCGGTGGAGGATGTCCTGCACGAGCGTGGATTTCCCCGAGCCGCTGACGCCGGTGACCGTAACGAACAGGCCGAGCGGGATTTCGCAGGTGATCTTCCTGAGGTTGTGCTCCGTGGCGCCGATGATCGAAAGCGTGCGCCGAGGCTCCCGAGGCCGCCGGGTCTCACGAGGTGCGATGCGGCGTTTGCCGGCGAGGTACGCGCCCGTGATGGACTTGGGGTTCGCGGTAATCGTGGCGACCGTGCCCTCGGCGATCACTTCGCCCCCATGCTTGCCCGCGCCGGGGCCGAGGTCCACGACGTGGTCGGCTTCGCGGATGGTCTCCTCATCGTGTTCGACCACGAGCACCGTGTTGCCAAGGTCGCGGAGCCGCTTCAGCGTCGAGAGGAGGCGGGCGTTGTCGCGCTGGTGGAGCCCGATGCTCGGCTCGTCGAGGATGTAGAGCACGCCGACGAGTCGCGACCCGATCTGGGTGGCGAGCCGGATGCGCTGGGCCTCGCCGCCGGAGAGGGACTCGGCGCTTCGATTCAGCGTGAGGTAGTCGAGCCCGACGTCCACGAGGAAGCGGAGCCGTTCACCGATTTCCTTGAGGATCGGACCGGCGATGCTGGCGTCCACGCCGGACTTCCCCGCGCCGCGCATGGGGACCGCCTCGACCCACGCCAGCGAGTCGCTGACCGGCATCTCGCCGAGGTCGCCGATGTTCATGCCGTTCACGGTGACCGCGAGCGACTCCGGCTTGAGGCGCAACCCGGCACAGTCAGGGCACTCGGTGACGACCATGTATTCGTCGAGCTGGGCCCGGACGGCGTCGCTCGTGGTGTCGTTGTAACGGCGCTGGATGTTGGAGAGGATACCCTCCCACTGGCCCAGGGCCGGGTCGGCGCGACCGGTGCCCCGCGGCCCACTCGTGCCATGCAGCAGCAGGTCGCGCGCGCGCTGGGGCAGTTCGCCCCACGGTGCCGACAGGTCGAACTTGAGCTGCCGGGCGAGTCCCGCGAGAATGACCTTTCGCAGGTACCCATCGGGCTCGCCCCACGGAAGGACCACGCCTTCGAGGATGGAGATCTTCGGGTCACCAAGCACCAGGTCGGCGCTGGCAACCCGGCGCGAACCGATGCCGCTGCAACCGGGGCAGGCGCCGAAGGGTGAGTTGAAGCTGAACTGGCGCGGCTCGAGCTCCGGCATCGAGATACCGCAGGTCGGGCAGCCGAACTTCTCGCCGAACAGGGTCGCCGTGCGCGACTCGCCCTGCACCTTGGCCACCTCGGCGAGGCCATCGGCGAGGCGCAGTGCGGTCTCGACGGAATCCGTGATGCGCGCGCGGTCGGCGGCGCGCACGGTCAGGCGATCAACGATCACGGACACATCGTGATTGACGCGACGATTCAGCTTGGGCGGATCCTCAAGCTCGACCACGTTGCCGTCCACGATTGCCCGGACGAATCCCTGGCGGCATGCCGATTCGAACAGGTCGCGGAACTCTCCCTTTCGCGACCGTACGAGGGGGGCGAGAATCTCGATCCGCGTTCCGGCCGGCCAGCCGAGGACCACGTCGGCGATCTGGCCCGGGCCCTGCCGCTCGACTGCCCGTCCGCAGTTCGCGCAATGCGGAGTACCGACCCGCGCGAAGAGGAGCCGGAGGTAGTCGTGCACTTCGGTCACGGTGCCGACGGTCGAGCGCGGGTTGTGGCCTGCCGACTTCTGTTCGATCGAGATTGCCGGCGACAGACCCTCGATCAGGTCCACGTCCGGCTTCTCCATCAGGCCGAGGAACTGGCGCGCGTACGCCGAGAGCGATTCGACGTACCGCCGCTGCCCCTCGGCGAAGATCGTGTCGAACGCCAGCGACGACTTGCCGGAGCCCGAGAGTCCGGTAATGACGGTCAGGCGGTCGCGCGGGATCTCGACGTTGACGTTTCGGAGGTTGTGGGTCCGCGCTCCGCGAACGATCAGGGATTCTTCCGCCATAGAACCTTGTAAGGTGCGATACGGGGGGGGTCGCATTCAACCGGGCCGCTTTGCCACTGGTGCCGGTTCGGGCCCGGGTGGAGGCCCCCGGGCACGAACCCGGGAGGTTGCCCGTGTTGTCCGCCTAGATTTCGGGCTTCATGCGACCCATTGGCCCAGTGTGGGGCGGCTGGTCAAGCCGAGGCGGATCGTGACCGGGGGAACCCCGCGCGAGCGCACGCCGTATGGCACGGCGCCGGTCAGCGACCCCGATCAGCTGACGCTCGGCGGGCTCGACAGCCGCACGACTCCGGCGCCGGGCAACGAGGCGCATTCGATCGGGCCCACGGCCGGTGCCACGGCGATTGACGCGCCGGTCGCGTTGCTGCGTGAGCCGCCGGTTTGTGGTGAATGGTCGTTTGATATCGAGGAACAGCCGGATACGCGTACGGCGGTCGCGACCGCGGGACCCGGACACGGGCCGGCACCGACGCTGGCACCGGCGCCGGCGCCGCGACCGATCCCCGCGCCGCTCCCGGCGAATGCAGGCCCGAAGGCGCCGCGGATGCCGACCCCCTCGACCGCGCTTCCGGCCCTGGATGAGCTGAAGAGCATCCACGAGGCACATCCTGGCGACGAGCAGACCGCGCTCGCCTTGTCGAACGCGCTGGCGAAGCGCGGCAACATCGAGGGCGCGCTTCAGGTCCTGCAGCGCGCCATTGACGCGGGCGCCGACTCGGTGCTCCTGCGCCTCGCGCGCGCGACGATCCTGAGTGGGCGCCTTCGGTACGACGATGCGGAGCGCGAGCTCCAGCGCGCCCTCAAGGTCAAGCCCGATGACCCGTCGGTCCTGCTGCAGCAGGGCGTGCTCGCCTGTCGCCGCGCCAAGTGGCGCGAAGCGGTCGGGCCGCTCGAACGTGTGGTGCGTGCGGACCCCGACTCCGGCCAAGCGCACTTCTACCTCGGCGAGGCATTGAGCAAGCTCGACCGACTGGAGGATGCGATGGCCGCGTACCACCGCGCCGGAGAACTCGAACCGGAGAACTGGCGGGCATTCAAGGGGGTAGGCATCATGCTGGACCGACTCGGCCGGCCGGGCGAAGCGGCCGAGTTCTACCGCCGCGCCCGCGACGGCCAGCGAGGATAGCCGATGTCATCGACCTTACCGCCGGAAACCCCCGCATCCCCGACGCACCCGTTTGCGGCACGCGAGCGGCGGCGGAAACGACTTGGCGCGGGCGTGATCGTGGCGTGGCTGGTCGGCATGGCCCTGATCGTGCAACGCGACGTGTTGATCGGCGAGACGCAACGGCTCGCGGAGGCCGCGCTGCGCCTCAGCCCAGGCGCGACGTTCTTCGTCGTCGAGCAGGGCGGCGCCCAGATCGGCTTCGCCTCAACGACCATCGACACGACGACCACCGGCATTGATGTTGCGGACTACTTCGTCGCGGACCTGACGGTGGCCGGTTCGCGCCAACGCGCATCGGCGCGTTCCCTGGTGAAGCTGTCGCGCGCGCTCGCGCTGCAGGGGTTCGACGTGAACGTGGATGCGCCGGGCTCGAAGATCGCGGCGGGCGGCCGCACCGAGGGGGACAGCGCGGTCGTCTTCGTGCTGTCGGCAAACGGCGCGGCGGCGGACAGCCAGCGGATCGCCGTGCAGGGGCCGATCCTGCTTCCCACCGTGGTGCCGCTCGTCATGACGCTCGGCCGCACGCCGGAGGTGGGCCGCGAGTTCAACGTCCCCACGTTCGATCCGACCACCATGGCGCAACGGCCGCAGGCGCTGCGCATCACCGCCGAGTCAGTCTTCACCGTCGTGGACAGCGCACGCATGGACGTGGCGCGCGGCGAGTGGGTGAGCGCGCTGACCGACACGGTCAGGGCGTGGCGTATCGAGCCGGCTGGACCGGACGGCCCCGGCTTCCGTGGATGGGTGGACCTGCAGGGTCGCGTGGTCCTCGCGGAACAGGCCGGCGGCATCACGCTTCGGCGGATGGCGTATGAAATCGCATTCGAGAACTGGCGAATGGCGCGAGACCGCTCGGCGGCGACGTCGCCGGGCGCCGGGGACATCGTCGAGCGAACGGCGATCGCCGCGAACGCGCTGGCCGGCCGCGCGCGGTTTCGCACGCTGACCGTGCGGCTCGGCGGAGTCGGGCTTGGCGGATACGCGCTGGACGGCGGCCGCCAACGACTCTCCGGCGACACGCTCACGGTCCAGGTTGACGCGGAATCGGCGCTGCAGCCTACGTGGAACTTCGCCGAGCGCAACGACTCGCTGCGCGCCCGGTTCCGCCGCGAGTTGGCCGCCGAACCGTTCCTCCAAGTGGGCTCAATCCCGATGTTCCGGAAGGTCGTTTCCATCGTGGGCCTCGAACGCGATCCGGTGCGCGTCGCGCAGCGGATCAACCGCTGGGTGCACGACTCGCTCGCCAAGGTCCCCACATTCAGCGTGCCGAATGCGCTGTCCGTGCTCGAATCGCAGCGAGGAGACTGCAATGAGCACACCCAACTCTATGTGGCGCTGGCGCGCACGATCGGGCTGCCGGCACGGATCGCGACCGGGCTGGCGTACGTGCGCGGCAAGTTCTATTACCACGCGTGGCCGGAGGTCTGGTTGAACGACTGGGTCGCGGTGGACCCCACCTTTGGCCAGTTCCCGGCCGATGCCGGTCACCTGCGGTTCCAGGTGGGCGGCGTCGCACAGCAGGCGGAGCTGATCCGGCTCGTCGGCAACCTTTCGATCAACGTGTTGAGCGTCCAGTGATCCGGCTTACCAACCTGACCAAGAAATACGGCTCGTTCACCGCGGTGAACGGCATCAACCTGCACGTCCCGGCCGGTGAGCTGTTCGGGTTTCTGGGGCCGAACGGCGCCGGGAAGACGACTTCGCTGCGCATGATCGCGGGGATCCTGCAGCCGACCTCGGGAACGATCGAGATCGGTGGGGTGGACATCGCGCGGGACCCGATCACGGCCAAGAGCAAGCTTGGCTTCATTCCTGACCGGCCGTTCATCTACGAGAAGTTGACGGGAGCGGAGTTCCTACGTTTCGTGGCCGGCCTGTATGGGCAGGAAGGCGCCGAGGTCGAGCACCGGGCGCGAGAGATGCTGGCCCTGTTCGACCTGGAGGAATGGCGCGACGAACTGGTCGAGAGCTACAGCCACGGCATGCGGCAGAAGCTCATCGTCGCGAGCGCGTTCGTGCACCGACCGCAGGTCATCGTCGTGGACGAGCCGCACGTGGGCCTTGACCCGAAGTCCATCAAGATCCTGCGCGACCTGTTCCGGGAATACGTGCGCCGCGGCCACACCATCATGATGTCCACGCACACGCTCGAGACGGCCGAGTCGCTATGTGACCGGATCGCGATCATCGTCGCGGGGAAGATCGCGGCGTGCGGCACGATGGACGACCTGCGCGAGCAGTCGAGCCATGGCGGCGGCCTGGAAGAGATCTTCCTCAAGCTCACGGGCGAAAACGCCGCCCGCGACCTGGTGGACGTGCTCGATGCATAGTCCGGCGTCCGCACTCCCGGACCCGAAGCTCCTGCACCTGCTCGGGCCGAAGTGGCTGACGGCGCGATCGCGGGCGACGACGGCCGATACGGGGCGCGGGTGGCGCTTGCTGGTGCTCGGTTCCGTGGGCCTGCTCTTCTGGGCGTTCATCTTCGGCGTGCTGTACCGGCTGCTGCGGTATTTCCGCGGCGTCGAGGAGATCGGTCCGTTGCTCGCCGGGAAGCTGCTCGGGCTCATCCTGGTCAGCTACTTCTCGATCCTCCTCTTGTCGAACGTGATTACCGCGCTGTCGAGTTTCTTCCTCGCGAAGGACCTCGACATCCTCGTGGGCGGTCCGGTGGATTGGCTGCGGCTCTACGGCGCGAAGCTGTTGGAGACCGTCATCGCGTCGAGCTGGATGGTGTCGCTGATGGCGGTCCCGATGTTCGCGGCCTACGGCTGGGTGTATGACGGCGGCTGGGCGTTCATCCCGTACGCGATCGCGCTGTTCGTCCCGTTCGTGCTGATCCCGTCGGTGATCGGGAGCGGCATCACGTTGGTCCTGGTCAACGTGTTCCCCGCCCGACGCACGCGGGACATCCTGAGCGTCGTGGCCGTCATGACCGCCGCCGGCCTCGTGCTGCTGTTCCGCCTGATCCGGCCCGAGCAGCTCGCGCGCCCGGAAGGGTTCCGCTCGCTCGTGGACTTCATCGCCGTGCTGCGCACGCCGACGTCGCCGTTTCTGCCGAGCGAGTGGGTGCAAAAAGGGGGGATGAGCTTCCTCGTGGACCGGCCCGACTGGCTCTCCGTGTACATGCTCTGGGCATCGGCCGCCGCGGTGCTGGTCTTCGGCGCGATGCTGCACCGCCGCCTCTACGTCAGCGGGTACAGCCGGGCGCAGGAGGGGGCCGAGCGCTGGGCGCGCGCCGGCAAGCTGTCGGCGCTCTTGCGAAACGCGCTCGCGCCGCTGGGCGTGCTGCGCCGCGAACTCGTGCAGAAGGAGATCCGGCTGTTCTTCCGCGACACCACGCAGTGGTCCCAGCTGATCCTGCTCGCGGTGCTCGTGATCGTGTACGTGTTCAACATCAAGTTCCTTCCCCTCAGGACCGAGGGCGTCACGCGGATCATCCAGATCGTGATCCCGTTCCTCAACCTCGCGCTCGCGGGGTTTGTGCTCTCCTCCATCGCGGCGCGCTTCATCTTCCCGGCCGTCTCGCTCGAGGGCCGCACCCTGTGGCTCCTGCGCTCAAGCCCGATGGCGATGCGGGAGCTGCTCTGGGCGAAGTTCTGGGTCGGTACGCTTCCGCTGCTGATCCTCGCGCTGACGATCATCGGGATCACCAACTTCCTGCTGCAAGTCTCGCCGTTCATGTTCATCGTCTCCGTGGTGACCATCACGGGATTGACGTTTGCGGTGTGCGGGCTTGCGATCGGGTTTGGCACGATCTTCCCGCAGTTCGAGACGGAGAATGCCGCCCAGATCCCGACGTCGTTCGGCGGGCTCCTGTACATGATGACGTCGGTGATGGTCATCGGCAGCGTGATCGTGCTCGAAGCGCGCCCGGTCGCCGGCTATGGCGCCGCGCGGATCTACAACACGCCGGTGAGCGTGGGCGAGATGGTGCTGTGGTTCTCGGCCGCCGCCGTGCTGTGCGTCCTGGCCACGATCGTGCCGCTCCGCGTGGCGCTCCGCCGCCTGGAACGGGTCGAACGATGAGCCGCATCGGGCGGGCGTTTGAGAGCGACATCCCTGCCCTGGTGGCGCTGAACAACGCGTTCGCGCCGGCCGGCCTCACGCTGCCTCGGTCAGAAGACTTCGCCTACGCGCACCTCGCCGACTACCGGGTCATCCGCGACGCGGACGGCGGCGTGATTGCCTGCGTGGCGCTGGACGAGTACTCGCCAACCGTCGTCGAGATCATCTCGCTCGCGGTGCGTCGCGACGAGCAGGGCCTGGGACTCGGCAAAAAGCTGATCGCGGCGGCCGAAGCCTTGGCGCGTCGCCGCAGCTACGCCCACATCTTCGCGGTGTCGTTCTCGGATGAACTGTTCCTCGCCTGCGATTTTTCCCGGGCGCCGCTCTCGGCGTATCCGGAAAAGATTTCTCGCTACGAGAAGATCGACCGCAGCGAACTGCAAGTCGGCGAGAAGCACTGCTTCACCAAGGCGCTCACTCCGGCGCGTTAGGACCGGCTGCAGGATCGCGGCGCCCGCGGACCAGCGGCGCGACCACCCACAGCGCCACCGCAAGCGCGACCGCCGTCGGGATCCAGTTCATGCGCGCTCCGGTGCCTCGGCGCCCGGGCGCACCGCCATGACGCAACACCCGGCGGCGACGAGCGCGGTTGCAAGCCACAGCAGCCCCGGGATCGGTACCGACTGCACCGAGAGTTCCGCGCCCCCCGCGCCGGACCGTACCGCGAGGATCCGGTAGTGCAGCAGCGCGTCGCCCACGACGGCCCGGATGTGCACCGGCGGCCATGGCTCGCTGCCGTCCTCGAGCGGGTACGACCGCTGCTCCGGCGCGACGACCGTCGCGGGGCCTTCCCCGCGCCGAACCGCGAGTCCCAGCGCGACGCTCGCGTAGGACTCGTTCTGCGCGGTGGAAAGACCCTGATTCTCGAAGGTCCACTCGCGACCGAATGTGTCGCGAAGCGTTGTCGGCTCCTGGGTCATGACGTCCACGCGCTCGATCGGGGCCAGCGCTTCGACTGAGAGCCCGACGACTGCCAGCGCGGCGCCCGTGGTCGCGACGCGCCGCGGCCAGCGCCAGCGCCCGTCGTGGCGCTCGAATCGCTCCCGCCGCGAGCGGCGCGTCGCCGCGACCATCGCGGTGACCGCGGCGGCGCCAAGCAGGGCGAGCGCCCACAAGTCCCGCGTCCACGGCGGGCCCCCGGTCGCGATCCGCCAGGATGTCGTGAACGCGAATGCGATCATGCACCCGCCGGCGGCGAGCCACCAGAGCGCATCAGGGCCCGCGAGGCCCGCACCATCCGACGCCTCGCGACCGTCGTTGGGCGCGGACATCGCGTCCGCCGGCGCCCCGTCCGCCCGCGCGGCATCCGCCACGACCGCGATCCCGACAAGCACCGATGCCACAATCGCCGCGACCAGGAAGGGAACCGCGCGCGGGTGCATGAGTGCCGGCGCGATGTATGCCGGCGAACCGTGGCCTGCGCCAAGTGGATCGCGCCACCACGCGAGCGATGCCGCCAGCGCGACGAGCGTCGCGACCACGACCAGCGCTCGCCGCGCGCGCGGCGCGTCCCGCGAATCGGGCTTCCAGTACTTCCAGGTCGCAGCGGCCAACAGCACGGCGCCCATGAGCATCGCCATGTCCAATCGGGCGACCAATGCAAGGCTCGCCGCCGCGGCATGCATGTGTTGCGCGGCCACGGCGGCCCCGAGAGATACCGACGTGAGGCCGTGCCACGCGGCGGCCAGCGCCCCGCACAGACCAAACACGCCCGCGCCTCCCGCCGCGAGCATTGCACGCCGGGCGGACTGTTCGACGCGGCCGGCATCGTGACGGAGCGCCAGCCACGCCGCCACTGCGGCGAACGCTGCGAAAAGCGGCGCGACCGCTATGGCCAGGCGCCCCGCGGAAACGAAATCAGCCACTTCGGCTCGTCACCGATCAACCTGCCGGACCACGACGCCCGCACTCAACCCACCGACGGCATCCCACGCGAGATCCTTGGCACTCGGATCTCCGCCTCGAAACCGGTCCCATACCTCCTTGCCGATCCCCACGGTCACCGTCGCGAGCGCGGCGCCGCGGCTCGCCTCGCCGTATGTACGACCATTTGCGCGCAGGGCGCTGTGCGCCGCCCCTTGCACCAGCGCGGACGCCGTGAAGTGCAGGAGCTTGTCGCGCGCAAACCAGGCATCGCGCGGAGGCGCGCTCGGCCCTTGGTGCGTCCAAAGCGAGAAGACCAGTGCAAAGCGCATTATCCCTCCTCGATCGATGCCCAATGGAGCGCCGTGTTCACGGCACGGTGCCAGCCCCGCAGCCCCGCCGCGGCGTTCGCGTGGCCCGGGCCCACGACAAAGCGCGTGAATCGGCGAGCCGACGCAAACTCGCCGGCGTCGCGCCACACGCCTGCCGTGATGCCCGCGAGCGCTGCCGCGCCGAGTGCCGTGGACTCCACGATGTCCGGCCGCTCCACCGGCGCACCGACCACGTCCGCCTGGAACTGCATGAGCCAGTCGTTCGCCGCCGCACCGCCATCCACGCGAAGCACATCGAGCGTCGCCCCGCTCGCCGCGCGCATCGCCGCGAGGACATCGGCGGTGCCGTAGCACATGGCTTCGAGCGCCGCGCGCGCGAAGTGTGCGCGGGTCGTGCCCCGCGTCAACCCGACGATCGTCCCGCGAGCGCGCGCGTCCCAGTGTGGCGCGCCGAGCCCGGTCAGCGCCGGGACGAAGTACACGCCCTCGTTCGACTCGAGGCTCCGCGCCAGCGCCTCAGTCTCGGACGCACGCGCAAGCACGCCGAGCCCGTCGCGAAGCCATTGGACCGCCGCGCCCGCGATGAAGATGCTCGCCTCGTGCGCGTAGCACGCCGCTCCTTCGGCATCGCACGCGAGCGTGGTGAGCAGTCCGCGGCCCCCGACCGGGCGTTGGGAGCCGGTATTGAGCAGCAGGAACGCGCCGGTCCCGTAGGTGTTCTTGCCCGTTCCCGCGGTCCAGCACCCTTGGCCGAACAGGGCGGCCTGCTGGTCGCCCGCCACGCCAAGAATCGGGAGCTCACGGCCGAAATGCGTCGCATCGGCGACGCCGAAGTGCCCAGCCGATGGGCGGACCTCGGGCAGCATGTCCCGCGGCACGCCGAACCGACGCAGCAGCTCGTCACTCCACGAGCGGCGGTCAATGTCGAACAGCATCGTGCGCGACGCGTTGGTCGGGTCGGTGACATGCGCGGAGCCGCCGGTCAGGCGCCAGACAAGCCATGTGTCGATCGTGCCCGCGATCCAGCGCGCGCGCGCACCGCCCCCCGCCCCGGCCCGATTCTGCAGGATCCACTCGAGTTTCGTCGCGGAGAAATACGGATCCAGGACGAGGCCGGTTCGTGCGGCGATCTCATCGGCGTCGCCGACGAGTTCGGCGCAGCGCTTCGCAGTGCGGCGATCCTGCCAAACGATTGCACGCCCGAGCGGCTCACCCGTTTCACGGTCCCACACCACCACGGTCTCGCGCTGGTTGGTGATCCCGATCGCCTCGGGTGCGATCCCGGCCTCGGCGACTGACTGGGCGATCGCCTCGCGCCCGGCTTCCCGCGTGCGCTCGAAGATCTCCATTGCGTCGTGCTCGACCTCGCCGGGCGCCGGGAAATGCTGGCTGATCTCCCGGTAGCCGCGGCCCGTGATGCGGCCGTCGGCGGTCACCACCAAGCAGGTGGAGCCCGTGGTTCCCTGGTCAATCGCGAGGATTGCGCGCGTCATGACGCGAACGAATATGGCGGCGCCCAGACCCCGCGATCAGTCACGATCGCCGTGACCAGGGCGGCAGGCGTGAGGTCGAACGCCGGGTTCCATACGGCGACCTGTGCGCTGTCGGCGCGCGAGGCAGCGGCGACCTCGTCCGCCGCGCGGTGCTCGATAGGGATCCCCGCACCGGTCGGCGTACAGGAATCAATGGTCGAGGACGGCGCGCAGACGACGAACGGAATTCCGTGGTGTCGCGCGGCGACCGCCACGGCGTACGTGCCGATCTTGTTCACCACGTCCCCGTTCGCGGCGATCCGGTCGGCGCCGACGAGGACCACATCCACTTCGCCGGTGCGCATCAGCGACGCCGACATGCCGTCCGTGACGAGCCGCACCGGAACACCCGCGCGCGTGAGTTCCCATGCCGTCAGGCGACCGCCCTGCAGCAGCGGTCGCGTTTCGCCGGCGATCACGGACACGCGGCGTCCGGCGGCATGCGCCGCGTACACGGGCGCGAGCGCCGTGCCGATCCCGGCCGTCGCCAGCGCGCCGGCGTTGCAGTGCGTGAGCACGCGCGCGCCATCAGGCACAAAACCGAGCCCGTGGTTGCCGATGGCGGCGCACATCTCGCGATCTTCGCTGAGGACGGCGTCGGCCTCGGCTTCGAGTGCCGTCGCAACCGCGGCAGCCGAGCCGGGCGTGCGCGCCGCCGCCGTGCGCATCCGGCCAACGGCCCAGGCGAGGTTCACGGCCGTGGGCCTCGCGGCCGCGATCAGGTCGGCCGCGGTGTTCCATGCCGCCACGAACGCCTCGCGCCCCGTCCCGACGTCCTTGGCTGCCGCCGCGTGTCGCGCGACGACGGCGAGCCCAATGGCCGCCGCCACGCCGATCGCCGGCGCTCCGCGCACCGCGAGTGTCGCAATCGCCTCGCGGATCTCGTCGGCCGTCGTGAGGTCACGCCGTTCGAACGTGACCGGCAGGAGGCGTTGGTCTATGATCCGCAGCGCGGTGCGCCCGGGCGCCCAGTCCACGGCACGAATCGGTTCCACGCGAAAAAGTTACCGTCCAGCACGAGGGTCGGTGCGGTAGATTGCACGCGCGCACCTGTCACCGACGCCATGACCGATTCACTCCTCCTCGTTTCCGTCACGGATCGCGTCGCGACCGTCACGATCAACCGGCCCGACAAGCTGAACGCGTTGAACGCCGCGGTCTTCGATGCGCTGGCAACGACGTTTCCCGCCCTTGAGGCGCGAGCGGATGTCGGCGCCGTGGTGCTGACCGGGGCTGGACGGGCGTTTGTCGCGGGAGCCGACATTGCCGAACTGGCGACGCTCGACCCTTCCGCGCTCGAAGCGCTGTCGCTGCGGGGCCAAGCCGTCATGCGGGGCATTGAACGCCTCAAGAAGCCGGTGATCGCGGCGGTCAACGGCTTTGCGCTTGGCGGGGGGTGTGAGTTGGCGCTCTGCTGCCACGTGCGCGTGGCGTCCACCAAGGCGTCATTTGGCCTGCCGGAGTGCAAGCTTGGCCTGATCCCGGGTTACGGCGGCACGCAACGATTGCCACGCCTGATCGGCCGGGGGAACGCGCTGAAGCTGCTGCTGACCGGCGCGGCCGTGGACGGCGCGGAAGCGTACCGCCTCGGGCTCGCGCAAGCGCTGGCCGAGCCCGACGCACTGCTCGGTACCGCCACGGCGCTCGCAACGACGATGTTGTCCAACGGACCGCTCGCGCTGGCCGCGGCGATCACGACCGTGGATGCGGGGCTCGACCTGCCGCTCGACGCCTCGTTGGCGGCCGAGGCGCGGGCGTTCGGCGCCCTGGCCAACACGGCGGACATGCGTGAAGGGACGCGCGCCTTCATGGAGAAGCGTCCGGCGCAGTTCCGCGGCGCCTGAGCGGATCGCAGGCGGCGTGCCGAGTCGTGTGGTCGTTGGAGCGGCGCGAGTCCGGCGCCTCGAGATCTCGGAGTTCCGGAACATCGCGACCGCGGCATTCGACGTGCCAGCGGCGGGAATGGCGATCGTCGGCGACAACGGGCAAGGCAAGACGAACTTGCTCGAGGCGCTCGCGTACCTGCGGCTGCTCCGGTCCATGCGCGGCGCGCGCGACCGGGACCTGGTCCGGTTCGGGGCAAGCGCCTTTCACGTCCGCGCCGCGCTCGAAGGCGCATCGGCGCGGCGCGCGGACGCCGGCGCCGATCGTTCCGGCGCGAAGCGCGTGTCGCTGGACGGCGCACCGATCACGCGCCTGAACGATGCCCTGGGTGCGCTGCCCAGCATCTGCGTATCCCCGATGGACGCGGCGATCATCAGCGGGGGTCCAGCCGAGCGCCGGCGATACCTCGATATCGCGCTGGCGCTGAGTGATGCCTCGTATCTCAATGCGCTGCGGCACTTCCGCGCAGCACTCACGCGGCGGAACGCGGTACTCCGCCGGCGCCGCCGAAACGCGGCCGCCGAGGCCCGCGCGTGGGAGCCGGCGTTGGCCCAGCATGGCGCCGCTGTCATCGGGGCGCGCACCGCGTGGGTCGCCGCCGTTGGCGGACGATTCGCCGAACTCGGACGGCTCGTCGGCGAGACGGCGCCGATGGCACTCGCGTACGAGTCGCCGTTTGCCGACCCCGCCGTCACACTCGCAACCCGTGAGGACGAACTGCTCGCCGCGCTGGACGCCGGACGCGAAACGGACCTCGCACGCGGCGCGACGCAAACCGGGCCGCATCGCGACGACCTCGGCATTTCGCTCGACGCGCGGGACATCCGGGTCGTCGGCTCGGCCGGGCAGCATCGCTCGGCCGCCATTGTGCTCAGGCTCCTCGAAGCCGAAACGCAGCGCGAACGAACGGGCGTCGCACCGGTGCTGCTGCTGGACGATCCGTTCGCCGAACTTGACCGCCGGCGGGCCGGCGCGGTGCTCGAGCTACTTGCCGGCGAAGCCACGGGTGGCGGCGCACAGACGATCATCTGCGTTCCGCGTCCGGATGAGATCCCCGAGGCGTTCACGCGCCTGGAACGCTGGTCTGTGTCTGCGGGCGCCTTCGCACCGGTGGGCGCAGACCGCGTCCGGCGTCAGGGTTTGGCGAGCGAGGAGCGCCGGGCGCATGCGTAAGCGCGACGATGGTCGTGACCCGGAGCGCCGGGGGGCCCCGGAGCCGATCGGCAAGGCGGTAGGCGACTTCCTGCGCGAGAGCGGGCTCGTTGCCCGCGTGGAACGGGCGAACGTCGTGGTTCGGTGGGGCGAACTGGTGGGCGCGCCGATCGCGGCGGTCACCGTCGCGCGGACGATCACCGACGACGGCACGCTGTTCGTCGGGGTGAAGACCCACTCGTGGATGACGGAACTCTCGATGATGGAGCGCCAGCTGGTGGGCCGCCTGAACACCGGCTTGGGGCGCTCGGAGGACCAGCCGTTGGTGCGGCGGATCCGTTGGGAGCTGCAGCGATAAGTCGTTGTGCCGGCGCTGTTTGGGCGCGACGACAGCCGTTGCGCGTCCAATGAGTAGCGCGTTAATTTAAGCGGTCACCGCTGGAGCGCCGTGACACGGCGTTTTTTTTGTACCTGTGTGCGCTCCTTTCTGCCTTCGTCGCCCACCCGAATCCCGCCACACGACATGGCCAAGACGAACGACGCAGCGGCATCCAGTTACGGCGCATCCGACATCCAGGTCCTGAAGGGCCTCGAGGCCGTTCGCAAACGGCCGGGCATGTACATCGGCTCGACCAGCGGCCGTGGCCTGCACCACCTCGTGTGGGAAGTGGTGGACAACGCGATTGACGAGGCCCTGGCCGGCTATTGCGACGAGGTCGTGGTGTCGATCCTGCCGGATGAGTCCATCCTCGTCGAAGACAACGGCCGCGGCATCCCCGTGGACGTCCACCCGACCGAGAAGATGCCGGGCGTCGAGTTGGCGATGACGGTCCTGCACGCCGGCGGCAAGTTCGACAAGGACGCGTACAAGGTGTCCGGCGGATTGCACGGCGTCGGCGTGAGCGTGGTCAACGCGCTCTCCGAGCAGCTCAAGGTCTGGATCAAGCGCGACGGCAAGGAGCATTACATGGACTTCGCGCGCGGCGCGACGACCACGAAGCTCCAGGTCCTCGGCAAGGTGAGCGCGAAGGAAACGGGCACGAAGGTGTGGTTCAAGCCGGACCCGCAGATCTTCACCGAGCTGGTGTACGACTACTCCATCGTGCAGGCGCGGCTTCGCGAGTTGTCGTACCTGAACAAGGGCGTGAAGATCTCGCTGCGCGATGAGCGCCCGGAGAACGAGAAGGAAGAGACGTTCCACGCGAAGGGCGGCCTGAAGGAGTTCGTCGCCTTCCTGAACACCAAGAACAAGCCGCTGCACACCGAGATCCTGCATGCCGACGCCGAGCGCGACGACATCGGGATCGAGATCGCACTCCAGTACAACGACGGCTACAACGAGAACGTGTTCTCGTTCGTGAACAACATCAACACGCACGAAGGCGGGACCCACCTCACCGGGTTCAAGTCGGCGCTGACGAGCGTGATCAACAAGCACCTCGACAAGTCGAGCTTCGCCAAGAAGGACAAGGACCTGAAGCTCTCGGGCGAAGACGCCCGGGAAGGCCTCACCGCGGTGCTCTCGGTCAAGGTCAAGGAGCCGCAGTTTGAGGGGCAGACCAAGACCAAGCTGGGCAACTCGGAGGTCGAGAGCGCGGTCAAGTCGTTCGTGAACGAGTGGCTGGCCTCGTACCTCGAGGAGCACCCGCGCGTCGCGAACATCGTGATCGAGAAGGCGCTCGCCGCCGCGCGGGCGCGCGAGGCGGCCCGCAAGGCGCGCGACCTCACCCGCAAGAAGTCGGCACTCGACGTCGGCAACCTGCCGGGCAAGCTCGCGGACTGTTCACTCTCCGATCCCGCGATGTGCGAGCTCTACCTGGTCGAGGGCGATTCCGCCGGCGGCTCGGCCAAGCAGGGCCGGGACCGCATGTACCAGGCGATCCTCCCGCTCCGCGGCAAGATCCTCAACGTCGAGCGCGCGCGCATCGACAAGATCCTCTCCAACGAGGAAATCCGCACCATCATCACGGCGGTCGGCACGGGGATCAAGGAAGAGTTCCAGCTCGAGAACGCGCGGTACCACAAGATCATCATCATGACGGACGCCGACGTGGACGGCGCGCACATCCGTACGCTGCTGCTGACGTTCTTCTTCCGGCAGATGCCCGAGCTGATCGAGGCGGGGATGATCTACATCGCGCAGCCGCCGCTCTTCCGGGTCGCCAAGGGCAAGGAGGAGTACTACGCCTACGACGCCGCCGAACGCGACGAGATCGCCAAGCGGCTGGGCAACGGCGACGGAAAGACGAGCGTGATCATCCAGCGGTACAAGGGCCTGGGCGAGATGAACCCGCCCCAGCTCTGGAAGACCACGATGGACCCGGAAGCCCGCACGATCCTCAAGGTGAACATCGAGGAGGCGGTGCGCGCGAACGACGTGTTCCAGACCCTCATGGGCGACGATGTCGAACCGCGCCGCCAGTTCATCGAGTCGAACGCGAAGTTCGCGTCCAACCTCGACATCTGAGCCAGATAGTAGGTAGTAGGTAATAGGGTGGCCCTACCTACTACCTACTATCCACTACCTACTATCCCTTACACCCCGGGGCAGGTGTTGCGCCCGGCTTTCAGTTGCTTCGCGAAGTCCACATGCCACGCCGCAAGCAGGGCGATCGGCACGAGCAGGGCCACGGCGACGGTCTGCCAGCCGATCGTGTCGAACCCGCCGCCGTTGCCGGGCATTCCGCTCGTGGGAGTCGGCAGGAAGGCCACGAGGAGCGCCGCGTAGGCCGCGAATGCGCCGCCCGCGACGCCGAGGGCGCCCAGCGCAGCGAACTTGATGAACTTCTCAGGAATCATCGGACGTCGGCTCCGTGATGTGGGTTCCGGAAGATGCCCGCGGGAACCGGACGCGGCAACGCTGACCGCCACGCCGACGACGGCTAGCCGATGCGTTCGACGCCGTCGGCGGTGATACGGTGAGAGATGAGCGGTGGCAGCGTCACCGGCGAATCGCCAATCGTGATCGCGGCGTCCAGCGCCGCGTGCCCGGCCTGCACGCGCCCGGCGTCCGCGGCGTGAATGGTCGCCAGGACCTGGCCCTTGGCCACCCGGTCCCCGGGAATCGCGTGCAGCGTAAACCCCGCCGCGTGGTCAATGACGCCGTCCATCGTCTCGCGCCCGCCGCCGAGCGCCGTGATTCCCCGACCCACGCCAAGCGCATTGACCTGCTGCACCACGCCGTCGCGGGGCGCGCGCCACGGCTCGCTGAGCGCGGGCTTGGGGAGCACGCGCGCGGGGTCATCGCACACGGCGGGGTCACCGCCCTGCGCCGCGACGAGCTGCCGGAACTTCTCGAGCGCCGCACCACCGGCGAGGGCGGCTTCGAGCCGCTCGGTCGCCGCCGACAGGGTCGGGGCGGCGTGACCGAGGACCAGCATTTCGGCCCCCAGCCGCAGCGTGAGTTCGCGAAGGTCGGGCGGGCCGCCGCCCTTGAGCAGGGCGACGCATTCCGCCACCTCGTTGGCGTTTCCGCACTCGCGGCCCAGCGGGAAATCCATGTTCGACAACAGGACGACCACGGGGCACCGGTAATGCGCCCCGATCGCGACCATCTCGCGGGCCAGCGCGATTTCGTCCTCCAGTCGAGGCAGGAACGCGCCGATACCGGTCTTCACGTCGAGCACGAGCCCCGTCAGCGACTCCGCGAGCTTCTTGCTCATGATACTCGCCGCGATCAGGGGCATCGCAGGAACGGTCGCGGTCGCATCGCGCATGGCGTAGAGCTTGCGGTCCGCCGGCGCGATTTCCGCCGTCTGCCCGATCATGACGCACCCGATGCGCTCGACTTGTCGCGCCGCCTCGGCAAGTGACAGCTGCGTCAAGAACCCGGGTATTGATTCGAGCTTGTCCAGCGTGCCACCCGTATGCCCCAACCCGCGACCGGAAATCATTGGCACCGCAACGCCACAGGCGGCGACCAACGGGGCGAGCGCGATCGACACCTTGTCTCCCACACCGCCGGTCGAGTGCTTGTCCACCCGGGGCGCAGCGACGTGGGACAAGTCGAGCGACGATCCGCTCTTGAGCATGGCGTCGGTCAGCGCGAGTGTCTCGGCCGACGTGAGCCCTCGCAACACGCAGGCCATGAGCAGCGCCGCCACCTGGTAATCGGGGAACGCACCGGCCGCGACGCCGTGTGCGATAAAGCGCCATTCGTCGTCGCTGAGGGCGTCGCCGTCACGCTTCCGCGCGATCAAGTCGCGGATCGTCATTGACCCTGTGCGCTCGCCCGACCTACGTTGTTCATTCGCACGTCAGGAGAATCCATGAATGCTCTCATGCTGCCGATGAAGCTAGTGGCCCACCGCCCCCAGGTGATCTTGCGCCCGCGGGCCATGGCGCTCGTGGTGTGCCTCGTGGCGGCCGCGAGCTCGCACGCCATGGCGCAGGCCACGCCGCGTCCGACTCCCGCGCCGGGCGCCGCCGACCTGACCGCGGCCGATGCGGCCTACACGGCTCGCCGCGCGGCGGACGCGCTCTCGGGCTACGGGCAGGCGATCGCCAGCGACTCGCGCAACTACGAGGCCCTGTGGAAGGCATCGCGCGCGGCCATTGACCTCGCCGAGGCGGCCGGAAAGGGCGCGCGTGGCGACTCCCTCATGGAACTCGGCCGGACGTACGCGGAGACCGCCGTCCAGGTGCGCCCGGCCGACGCCGAGGGGCACTTTGCCCTGGCGCGGGCGCTGGGGCGGAAAGCGCTGTCGGTCGGCGTCATGGATCGCATCAAGTACTCGAAGCTCATTCACGCCGAGGCCACCGAGGCGCTCAAGCACGACAGTACGCACGCCGGGGCGCTGCACGTCATGGGGATGTGGCACGCCGAGATCATGCGCGTGAACGGGCTGGCTCGTGCCGTGGCAAGGCGGTTCCTGGGCGCGGCGATTTTCGGCCAGGCCAACTGGGCTGACGCGCAGCGATTCCTCGAGGCGTCGGCGCGCCATGACCCCGCGCGCATCATCCACAAGCTCGACCTGGCGGGGATTCTCGCCGACCGAGGCGACAAGGCGCGCGCCCGGCAGCTGTACGAAGAGATCGCAACGGCCGCGGAGCTCGACCCGAACGACGACCTCTACAAGCGTCAGGCGGCAGAGCGCCTGAAACGACTGTGAGCGATGCGGGCGCCCGCGCCGCTGAACTCCGCAGCCTGCTGCAGCGCGCGGCGCACGAGTACTATGTGCTCGACCGCCCGAGCCTCCCGGACGCCGAATACGACCGACGGTTCCGGGAGCTCCAGGAACTCGAACGCGCCGACCCGGCGCTGCGGACGGCGGACTCGCCGACGCAGCGCGTCGGCGCCGCACCGGCCGATGCATTCGCGAAGCACGAACATCTCGTCCCGATGGGCTCGCTCGCGAATGCGTTCGACGATGCCGAGGTGGACGCATGGCGCGAGCGGGCCATCAAGGTGGCCGGCGACGTCGTGGACCGCGACGGCTACTCCGCCGAGCTCAAGATTGACGGCGCCGCAATCAGCCTGACCTACCGCGACGGGGTGCTGGTCACGGGGGCGACGCGGGGGAATGGGCGGGTAGGCGAGGTCGTCACGGACAACCTTCGCACGATCCCGACCATCCCGCTTCGGCTCATGGGCAGCACGCATCCACGGCACGTCGAAGTGCGCGGCGAGGTGTATTTCCCGTTCTCGGCGTTCGAGTCGCTCAATGCCAAGCGCGTGGCGGCGGGCGAACCGGTGTTCGCGAACCCACGGAACTCCGCGGCCGGTTCGCTCCGCCAACTGGACCCGGGCGTGACCGCGGGGCGTCCGCTGCGGTTTTTCGGCTACGCCGTTGCGCTCCCGGGTGATAAGCCTTTTGCACGGACGCAAACCGAGCTGCTCGACACGCTTGCCGCGTGGGGAATCCCGATCGCGCCGCACCGCCGACGATGCGCCACGCTCGCCGAAGCGCATGCGCACGCGCACCACGTCGAGCACGAACTGCGCGCGCAACTCGACTTCGGCATTGACGGCCTCGTGATCAAGGTGGAGGCCACGGCTGTGCAGCGCGAACTTGGTGATGTCGGCGGGCGTGAGCCGCGCTGGGCGATCGCCCGCAAGTTCGCTGCTGATATTGCCGAAACCCGCTTGCTCGCGATCCACGTAAACGTCGGCCGGACGGGGAAGATCAATCCATACGCCGAACTGGAGCCCGTCGAGGTCGGCGGCACCACCGTCCGGTTCGCCACGCTGCACAACTTCGACCTGATCGCCGAGAAGGACCTCCGTGTCGGCGATATCGTCATGATCAAGCGGGCGGGAGACGTCATTCCCCAGGTGATCGGGCCGGTCCCTGAGAAGCGGGACGCCGCCAACCCGCCCCCGCCAACCGCGATCCCGCGGCAGTGCCCGGCCTGCGGCTCGGCCGTGCGGGACGAGGAGAAGGACCTGTTCTGCGAGAACGATTTCTGCGAGGGACAGCGGCTCGAGGCGATCGTGCACTTCGCCTCGCGGGGCGCGATGGACATCGACGGACTCAATTACGCGCGCATCGAGCAGTTCCTGCAGGCGGGATTGATCAGCGATGTCGCGGACCTGTTCTCGCTCGAGCGGGCGCGCATTGCCACGTTGGACCGGTTCGCGGAGAAGAGCGCTGAGTCGCTGGTGGCCGCCATAGCGGCGAGCAAGCAGCGCCCGCTGTCGCGCCTGCTGTTCGGACTGAGCATTCGCCACGTCGGCCAGGAGGCTGCCGCGGCGCTGGCCCGGCGATTCGGGACCATGTCCGCGCTTGCCGCCGCCTCGCGCGACGAGATCGAATCCGTGCACGGCATCGGGCCGGCGATCGCTGACTCCGTGACCTCATGGTTCGGCAACGAGCGCATGCGGGCCCTGGTGACGCGCCTCGAAGCTGCCGGCGTGCGAATGGACGAGCCGGTCGGCGCGGCGACCACGACCGAGCTGGCCGGCAAGACCGTGGTCATCACGGGAACACTCGCGGGCTTGTCGCGCAACGACGCCAAGGCGTTGGTGGTCGGGGCCGGCGGCAAGGTTACCGACTCGGTGTCCAAGGCGACCTCGTTCCTCGTGGCTGGGGCCGAGGCCGGGAGCAAGCTGGACAAGGCCCGTGCGCTCGGCGTCGAGGTCATTGACGAGGCCGAGCTGCTGCGGCGCGTGGGAAAGGCGTAGGGCTGCTACTCCCAAGTAGCCCGCTCGGCGGCGCTCACATAGCTTGTTCCATCATGGATCTCCCCGCCTCGAACTGCCTGGCCTTCCCGCGTGCGTCGCTCGGCGCGCTTCGGGCCGCGCTCATTCGCGATACCGGTGGCAGCTTCGCCACGTTCCTGCAGGAGGCGGGGTACGCCGGAGGGGAGGCCGTCTTCGCGGCGTTTCGGTCATGGCTTGGGACGCGCGGCGAGGATGTGGATTCGCTCGATGTCCCGGCGTTCGAAGCCCGCGCCACGGAGTTCTTCCGGACGGCCGGATGGGGAAACATCACTGTCACGCCGGTCGGCGACGTGGTCGCCATGGTGGACTCGGCTGACTGGGCCGAAGCGGATCCGGTCAGTGCGCTCCCGTATCCGTCGTGCCACTACACGACCGGCCTGCTCGCGGACTTCTTCGGGCGCACGGCTGCGGCGCCGCTGGCCGTGCTCGAGGTCGAGTGTTGCTCGTCCGGCAGCCCGCACTGCCGCTTCCTGGTGGGCTCAACCGAAGTGATGGGCCACCTGTACGAACGCATGACGGCGGGCGAGCACTACGAAGCCGCGGCCAAGGCCCTCGCCTAGCTATTCGGCGTCGGTCTCGTACTTGGGGTTCGGCACGAGGACCCCGTCCACAATGATTTCGCGATCCCAAGGCAGCACGACATTGGCCTCGGTTTCCAGCGCGGCGAAGTCCGGGACGAAGTCTCCGGTCCGGAAGCTCACGGCCGTCTTCACCGATCGCGCCCCGGCGTTCCGGATGGCCGCGATGGCCAGCCGCATCGTATCGCCCGAATCGCAGGTCTCGTCCACCACCAGCACGTTCTTGCCGCGCACCTCGGCCGGCGCCGCACCGAACACCGCCGGGGTATCACGGATCGTGTCCGCTTCATGGCGCCGGCTGACAATCATGGACTTGAATGGCCGGTCGAGCATCGCGGCCACCACGGCCCCGGGGACGACGCCCGCGGTCGCAATCCCGATCACCACGTCCGGCGTGAACGACCGCGAAACGCGGAGCGCGAGCGCACGGGAAAGCTCACCGAACAGCGGCCAGTCCACGTGGAGCGTTTCACGCCGCCCTGGGGCGTCAGAATACGGGCTGTTTGTCATGGGTTGGTCCGGCGACGCACCGGCGACGCCTCACGGCAAGGTAGCGTATCGCGGCCTGTCAACGATGCCGACGAAACGGGTCGTTCGGTTGCTGTCGCTCTGGAGCGGCAATACCTTCCGCCGCAGCGTCGGAATCGTGACCTTGGCGGGGTGCTCGGCATGTCCTGGTTGAACCGCTTGTTCGGCGGAAAACCCGAGACGGAAGTCAACACGCAGCGCCTCGATTACCTCAACGAGGCACTCGTCCTCGAACGTCAGGGGGACTACGACGCGGCCATCACTTCGTACCGCCTGGCACTTCGCGACCATCCGAACGACCTGAAGATCCTGCAGAACATGGCAATCGCGCTTTCCCGGCTGGGCCGCCTCGACGAGGCGGTCCGGGCGTACCGCCGAGCCCTGGAGCTCGACCCGATGCTCTCGGGCGCGCACTACGGGCTCGCGTTCCTCCTGCTCAAGCGCGGCGAGACCGTGGGAGCCGAGTCGCACCTGCAGGCCTTCCTTGCCCATCCGCCCAGCGGCGACGGATCCGACCGATTCGTGACGCACGCCCAGGCGACGCTGGAGAGCATCCGGAACCCGGATGCCGCACCACCCACGGCCGAGGCCTGACTTGGGACGAATCCTCGCAGTGGTGAGCCAGAAGGGCGGCGTCGGGAAGACGACGACGGCGGTGAACTTGGGCGCGGCGTTTGCCCGCCGCGGACTCAAGACGCTGATTGTGGACGTGGACCCGCAGGGTTCGGTGCGCTACGGTGCCGGCCTCAAGAAAGGTCATGCGACCCACGGGTTCGCGGACTACCTGAAGGGATCGCGCCCGCTGCGTGACGTGATCCTCCCGACGTCGTTGCCGTGGCTGCGGGTCATGCTGGTCGGCTCTGTCGCCGAAGACGCAGATCACTCCGATTACACGCAGCAGATCGCCGAGGGCGACTTGCTCCCGACGATGCTTGCCACGGCCGCCGAGCGTTGCGACATCGTCGTGGTGGACACCCCGCCGGGGCTCGGTGCCATCACGCGGCGTGCATTGGCCTCGAGCGATCGCGTGCTCGTTCCCCTGCAGGCCGAGCCGCTAGTGCTGCAAACCACGCCCCAGATCTTCCGGGGCATCCAGGACATCGTCGCGAAACACAAGCAGCTGACGTTCGACGGGATCCTCCTCACGATGTACGAGGCGGGTAACCCCGCGTGCGAGCGCACCGTGCAATACGCGCGCGCCAACGTTCCGCCGACACTGTTGTTCGACCTGATGATCCCGCGCAGCAGCGCGGTCAGCGACGCGTTCGCCGCCGGGCAGCCCGTGGTGGTGCGCACACCCGGTGATCCGGCATCGCAGGCGTATGTGAACCTCGCCACACGACTGGCGGAGCGCTTCGCGGGATGACGCGGAAGCCGCGTGCGCCGCGCGCGGCGGTGTTGCTGGCCCTGGCGGCAGCCGCGCTTGGCGGTGCGTGCACCAACGTCACCGGCGATGCCTCGCATGTCGCCGCAATTGAGTTCGACTCGCTGCCGTTCCCGGCGGTTGTCACCGGCGACACGCTGCGGGACTCGCTTGGCCGGGCCGCCCCGCTCCGCGCGGTCGCACTGAACACGGCAGGCGGAGTGATCCCGGATCCGGAGGTTCGCTACATCGCCTTGGACACGGGGATCACGATCAGCCCCTCAGGGCTCGTGACGGCGCAGGCCCGCGGCGGGCAGGTTCGCATTATCGCGAGCAGCGGGGCCCTGCAGTCCATTTCGAAGACATTGGTGGTCGCCCGCGCGCCGGATTCCGTGCGGGCGTCCGGTGCAACGCGGTTCACGGTCGAGTACACGGGCGTTGCGCCCGTGGCGTCAGAAGCCCTCGCGGTGCGCCTTGCGACGCGCGACACGGTGGGCGGCGTAACCGGAACACAGGGTTGGCTCGTATCCTTCCAGGCCTTCTTCCGCGGTGCCGCCATCGCGCCAACTGATACGTCCTTGGCAGTGCTGCTCGGCGATGGCACCCAGCGGTCACGCGTTGACACGACGGGCACCGACGGCACCGCGTCCCGGCGCGTGTCCGTCCGACCGCTCGGTCTCACCCAATCGCTTACGGATTCGATCATCGTTCTCGCGACGGTGCGATACCGCGGCGCCCAAGTTCGCGGAAGTCCGGTGCGTTTCGTAATTCTGGTGCGACCGAAGTAACCCGGAAATCGTAAGCCTCAATCTGGAGCAACCAATGATCGTCAGCGGCGGACCCCGACCCGAGCGCGGCACACTCACGCAGCTGTTCTTTTCGTCGCTCGAGCAGCACAAGCTCGCCGACTGCTATCAGGTCAAGCGCGACGGCAAGTATCAGGCGATCGGACACGCGGAAGTGCTGTCCCGCGTGGCACGAATCTCGGTCGGCCTGCGCGCGATGGGATTGGTCCCCGGCGACCGCGTCGCGATTCTCTCGGAGAACCGCCCGGAGTGGGCGTTCGCCGACTGGGCCTGCCAGTGCGCGCGCCTGTCCGACGTGCCGATCTACCCCACGCTCCCGGCCGACCAGATCGTTCACATCCTGAACAACTCGGGCGCGCGGGCGATCTTCGTGTCCAACGCCACGCAGGCGGCCAAGGTGGCGCAGGTGCGCTCACAGCTCACCGCGCTCGAGCATGTGATCACATTCGAGTCGGCGGTGGTCCCGGGGTCGGACATCACCATCGGGGACATCGAACGGCGCGGCGCGGCGGCGGATACGCCGAACGGCCTGGCGCAGTGGAAGGCGGATGCGCTCCAGGTGCAGCCGGACGACCTTGCCACGATCATCTACACATCGGGCACCACGGGTCTCCCGAAAGGCGTGATGTTGACGCACGACAACCTGTCGTCCAACGTCGCGTCCGCGCGCACCTGCATCCCGTTCGCGGGCCACGATGTGGCACTCTCGTTCCTGCCCCTTTCGCACATCTTCCAGCGGCTCGGCGACTACCTGTTCTTCGCGACGGGGACGTCGATCGCCTACGCCGAGTCATTCGAGGCGGTGCCGTTCAACCTGTCGGAAGTCCGCCCCACGATGTGCTTCTCGGTACCGCGCCTGTACGAGAAGATGTACGCACGCGTGCTCGAGAACGCCGTGGCCGGCGGCCCGATCAAGCACCGGATCTTCCTCTGGGCACGGCGCGCCGCCGAACGGTGGGCGAACGTCAAGCTGAGCGGTCGCACGCCCTCGGGTTGGACGGCGATTGCGTACGCCATCGCCCAGAAGCTGGTGTTCAGCAAGCTGCAGGCGCGCACGGGCGGCCGACTCAAGTACTTCGTGAGCGGCGGCGCACCGCTCGCACCGGAGATCAACAAGTTCTTCTACGCCGCAGGATTGACGATCCTCGAAGGGTACGGCCTGACGGAAACGTCGCCCGTCATCTGCGTGAACACACCCAAGGCATTCCGGATCGGGACCGTAGGGAAGCCGGTGCCGGGGGTCGAAGTGACCATTGCCCCCGACGGCGAGATCCTCTCGCGCGGGCCGCACATCATGCGCGGCTACTACAACAACCCCGAGGCCACGCGCGAAGCGATCGACGCCGATGCGTGGTTCCACACCGGCGACATCGGCGTGCTCGAGGACGGGTACCTCCGCATCACCGACCGGAAGAAGGACATCATCGTCACGGCCGGCGGCAAGAACATCGCGCCGCAGCCGATCGAGAACGCGGTCAAGACGAACAAGTACGTCAGCCAGGCCGTGATGATCGGCGACAAGCGGAAGTACCCGGTCATGCTGATCGTCCCCAACTGGGACACCCTCGAAGCGTGGGCAGGCAAGCGCGGGATCATCTGGACGCATCGCGCGCAGCTCCTCGAGATGCCGACTATCCGCGCCAAGATGGACAAGGAAACCCATGAGCACTTCGCCGGCCTGGCCAGCTTCGAGACGCCCAAGAAGATCGCCCTGATCGAGCACGACTTTTCGCTCGATCGCGGCGAGCTGACGCCAACGCTGAAGGTGAAGCGCCGCGTCGTCGAGAAGAACTACGCGGCGGTCATTGAGGCGTTGTATTCCGACGGAGCGGCGTAAAGCCCCCTGACGTCGCGGCAGCCGAGCCGACGCGTTCGGCCACCCAGTCTGCGTCGTCGCGCGTCAGCTCACGGAGGCCCGCGGGGAGTGGCGTACGGGACGGACACACCGCGCGCGCGCCGGGCATCATCGCCGCCACCGCCGACGCGAGGAGCCGGTCGTGCTCGGCATCGAGCGCAACGGCCGCAACGGATTGTCCGGCGAACGGGAGCGTGAGGCAGCCCTCGAATACGGACGTGCCCGTCGGGACGACCGAGCCTGACGGGTTGACCAGCACCAGGTGCGCCTCGGTGAACGAGCCGACCTGCGACGCATGGGCCGCACGCGCGCCCGCCAACACGATCGGTCGCCTCGCCTCGTTGACCGCGAGCAGCGCGGCCAGCCGAAGGCCGTCCTCCGCCTGCGGAAGGGCCTCGCGTTCAGCGCGAGGCGCGTTTCGAGTCTCCTCGCGGGGCGCGTCGGCCCAGTACACCACGCCGCCGCGTACCGCATACTCGCGGTGACACACGGGGCAGCCCAAGACGCCGTCACGCATGTGCCCGCCCTCGCCGGCATCAACGCGCGCGATCAGCGCCGATTCGTCGTGTGGGGCCGGACAGCGGAGGATGTCGAGCAGCGCAAGCAACACGGAGCGCGCGACCTCAGGACCGCGTAATCCGCAGCGCCTCGATCGTCACGTGTGGCGGCTGCGACACGGCATACACGATCGCCCGTGCCACGTCGCCGGCCGCGAGCATCTCGCTTCGGGCGGGAAACCCGATGCCGAGCTGCGCCTCATGCGCGTTCCATGCATCGGTGTCGGTGGCGCTTGGGGACACGAGGATCGCGCGCACCCCGGTGCCGCGCGTTTCCGCGCGCACGACCTCATGGAGGGCGCGCAGCCCGAACTTGCTGGCCGCGTAGGCCGAGTTACCGGGCCATGCGTGGGAATCGGCGACCGAGCCGACGCTGACGATATCGCCGCTCCCGCGCGCCTTCATGAGCGGGAGCGCCCAGTGAGTCAGCGCGAACGCCGCGTTGACGTTGATCGCCATGGTCTGCGCGAACTCCGCCGGATCCTGTCGCTCCGCGGTGGCGTTCGGGAACACGCCGGCAGCGTTCACCAGGAGGTCCGGCCCATCCGGCGCCCAGGCGCGCAGGCCCTGCAGGACGGTGGCCACGCCTTCCGGCGTCGCCAGGTCACCGTGGACCATGCGGTGCCCGCCAACCGCCGTGCTCCCGGGGCGGGACACCCCGGCGACCGCGACGCCAGCGGCGACGAGCTCGCGGACCAGTGCCGCACCGATGCCTCGCGAGGCGCCCGTTACGACCGCCCGGCGGCCGACTAGTGGCGAGGCGGTCCCGGCGGTCATAGCCCGGTTGGAACCGATCCGTACGCGAGACGCAGGAACTCGTCCCGCGTGCGCGCGTCATCGCGGAAGCTCCCCTTCAGCGAAGACGTCACCGTGCGTGACGCCTGCTTCTGCACGCCGCGCATCATCATGCACAGGTGGTAGGCCTCGACGACCACGCCCACGCCGGCCGGGCGCAGCACGCCGTCGATCGCATCGGCGACCTGTTCCGTCAGGCGTTCCTGCACCTGCAGGCGCCGCGCGAAGACCTCGACGATGCGTGGCAGTTTCGACAACCCGACGATGTGGCCCCGCGGGATATACGCCAGATGGACGCGTCCGTAGAACGGCAGCATGTGGTGCTCGCACATCGAGTAGAACTCGACGTCCCGCACCATCACCATGCTCTCGTGCGGCTCCTCGAATACCGCGTCGCCGACGACGTCTGCGACGTTCATCTCGTACCCACGCGTCAACCAGGCCATCGCGCGCGACACGCGAAGGGGCGTCTTCTTCAGGCCTTCGCGATCGGGGTCCTCGCCGAGGATCTCGAGCTGCGTGCGGACAAGATCCTGCAGCGCCGTGCACTGTGCGCCCCCGATCCGCGACGGCTCCTCCCCGAACTCGCGCAGTTCGGCCAGCGCGGCCGCGTCGGACTCGCCGCGCGCCGCCTTCCGCCTAGCGCCCATCGTATTCGACATAGTTGTTCTCGGTTTCCCAGAGTTTTACGCGCGCGAGCGTGGCGCCGCGTGCCCGCAACGCCGGCTCGAGTTGCCGCCAGCATGCCACCGCGATGTTCTCCGCGGTGGACAGCGTGCCCGCCAGGAAGGCCACATCGAGATCGAGGTTCTTGTGGTCGAGCAAGTTCACGCAGTGTTCGTCCACGATCCGGTCCAGGTCGCCGAAATCCATCACGTACCCGGTGGTCGCGTCGGGCGTGCCCGCAATCGTGATCTCGAGCGTGTAGTTGTGCCCATGGTAGTTCGGGCTGTTGCACTTGCCGAACAAGCGCGCGTTCTCGGCATCCCCGAGCGCAGGATTGTGCAGGCGATGCGCCGCGCAGAAGCGGGCGAGACGGGTGATCGTTACGACGGCCACTGGAGCCCCCTTACGCGCCGCCCGAACTTCGGGTTCCGGCTCCCGGCGGATCGTGTGCGACCGCCGGGAACGTGAGCAGCGCTGCTAGTGACGGAAGCTCCGGCCGCAAGCGACCGGAGCTTCCGATGAATGGAGTGGAACGAAGAGGGGATTTTGAAGCCCTGTCGAATGTCTGAGGTCCTCACCCCGCCTTCCGCCTTCCCGCCGTGCGGGCGTGACGTCAACGAAGATATCGAACCCACCCGAAGGACTTATCGGCTCAAAACGTCGGCCTCTTCGTTCCTGAGCCAAAGGTATGGGTGGGTGCGGTGGGCGTCCAGCGCGCGACGCACTAGAATTGACGGAAACCATGGACCTCGGAATCGTCGCGTCAATCGTGCTGCTGCTCGTGTGGGCGGCCGGCACGTGGTTCGAGATCGGCGGCTGGGTGCACCTGCTGCTGACGGCCGGCGTGTTCCTGTTCATCTGGCGCGTCGTGGCGCGCGGGAACCCAGCGGCGACCGGCAAGCGCTGACCGCCAGGCGGCGTCAGATCTCCCAGTTGGACAGCACGACACCTGGACGGTTCGGCGGCTCCGGATAGCCGTCGAGCGTCATGCGCAGGTCGGTCCAGCGAACGCGCGCACCCGCCTCGATGGCGCGGCGAAACGCGGAGCGAAACTCGCCCTGCATGCGAATCGTGGCGCGCACCGTGGCGCAGCGCCGCGCCAGCATCCGCAGTCGCCCGAGGAGCTCGGCGAACGACGCCTCGTCCGCCGCGACGAGCTTGAGGACGCGCAGTTCCTCGCGCGACCGGCCTTCGATCAGGGGCGCCGCGTGGCATACGGCAAAGCCCCGCACGGAACCCTGCGAGGCGTCAACCACCGTGTCGCCCAGGGCGAGGGAATGGGTCAGCAGGATTTCGTTCGTAAAGTCTGCGCCAGCGCTCAGGCGATCGGCGAGCGCGCGGCAGCCGGTGATCGTGGTGTCGCGCTCGCTCGCAGACATCGCGGACCACAGCCCCGCGACGCCGGTTCCCGCCGCCGCGTCCAGCGTCACGGTGACGGTGAGGGGCCCGGGCGAGAACCCCAGCCCGCCGTAGAACCCGATGTTGTCCACGGTGCGCGGCATCGTCTCGAGCCCGATCGTGCGGCACCCTTTCGATTGCAGGTGCGCGATCCCGGCGCGTACGATCGCCTTGCCGATCCCAGCGCCCTGGTAATCCTCCCGTACGGCAAGCGGGCCCATCCATCCTTCGGTGCCGGAGGCGTGGGCGAGGTTGAACGCCGCGATCGTGCCCTCGCGATCCCGCCAGAGCATCGCGCCGTCGCCTGCGCCCGCAATCGCGTACTCCCAGATCGCGGGATTCAACGGCGGCACGCGCACCCCCATCAGTCCGTCGCGGCGGTAGCGCTCGGTGAACGCCTCGCTGAACACGCGGTTGAGTTCGGGGATGTCGGCCGACGCCACTTGGAGCGGGCCACCCAGGTCCGTCGCCCGCGTCGCACGCGGCATGGCACTCATGCCGGCGCCCTCGGCGCGCCCGGCGCCGCGAGCGCGCCTCGCACGAACCCATCCGCCAACTCATGGCCCCGCGCGCTGCCGCGCGTCACGATGGACGCCCCCGAGTGCGGATCGAAGCGTACCTCCAGGACCTGGTCGAGCCCGTCCCGCACGTCATCAATGTGCGTGATGAGGATGACCTGCTCGAAACGGTCCTGCAGCTTGCGGAGGAGCGACACCACGTTCTGCCGGCGCGTGTCGTCGAGTGAGCCGAACACTTCGTCGAGGACGAGCAGCGAGAACGCCTGCCCCGCGCGTTCCGCGATCATCTGCGAGATCGCGAGTCGCAGCACCAGGTTCGCGAGGTCCTCTTCGCCGCCCGAGATCACGGGTTTCGGCACGCCGTCTTCCAGCACCACGATCCGATACTTGTCATCGAGTTCGATCTCGGTGTACCGCGCATCGGTGAGCTCGGTCAGGAAGGCGCTGGCGAGTTCGGCCAGCTCCGGCCGCATGGCGAAGTTGAGGTCGGTGCGCAGGTCGGAGTACGCGCGGTGCAGCTCGTCGTGCAGCGCGCGCTCCCGCTCCAGGTTCCCCACGCGCTCCAGCGCCTTCGCGAGATCGTGGCGCGCCGCCGCCGTACGGTCGCGCGTAGCAAGGGCCGCATTCACCTCGCTCGTCGCGGCGGCGGATGCCACGGACGCGTCCTGCAGGGCTCGCGTGGCACGCTCATGGTCGTCGCGGAGCGCCGCATACGCCTCGTCGGACAACGCCACCGTGGCGCGCCGCGCGGCGAGTTCGTCGCGCCGCGCCGTGAACGTCCCGATGCCCGTCGTGACCTGGTCCTGCTCCCGCCGCAGGGCCGGCTCTCGCTCCACCTGCGTGGTCAGGCGGTTTGCCTGCGCGCTGACGGCGGCAAGCCGCTCGAACTCGGCTTCCAGCGCCTGGTGTTCGGCGCGATCGTAAACGGCAGGGGCCCGGCTCAGCTCCTGGCGCAGCTGTTCCAGTCGCAGCGCCTTGGCGGCGATGTCGCGCCCGAGATGCTCGAGCTGCTGCACGCTGACCTGCGCGCGCGCCAGGCGCCGCTCGAGCGAACCGACGTCCTGATGGACCCGCTTGCGCTCGGTCTCCAGTTCCGCGACGTCGTCCGGCATCGCCTCGAGCTGCTCGAGCCGCGACTTGAAATACGAGCCATCGGCCGTGATCGTCTCGAGCTGGTTGTCGAGCGCGTCGAGCACCTGGCGGTAGTGATCGAGGAGCGGGCGCTGGCACGTGGGGCAGACCCCCTGCTCGCCGCGCGCCACGAGGCGCTCGCGCTGGTCGCGCAGCTCGGCGTACTGGGCGCGCAGGGCGTTGCGGCGTGTCTCCGCTTCCTGGCGGTCGCGCACCCATTCGGTCCGGCGGAGTTCCAGGCGGCCCTGCGCGTCCTCGAGCCGACGGCGCGCCGCCTCGAGGTCCATGGTGATCCGCTCTTCCTGCGCCGGCACGGTGGCCAGTGATTCGCGCTGCTCGCGAAGCGCCGCGAGCTCGCCGACCAAGGCCACCTCCTGCTCCGCCAGCGCGCGGCGGCGACCGTCGTCGGCGGCCAGCGTGCGGATGTCCGCCAGCCGCTGCCCGATCGCGTGAAACGGCTCGAGCTGCCTCGCCAGCGGGTCGAGCGCCTGCCGTGCGGCCGCGATTTGCGCGAGCTCGGCCGCCAGGCGCTCGGCGTTGCGTCGCAGCGCGCCAAGCTCGGTGTCCGCAACCCGGATCTCCGCGTCGAGCTGCTGCCGTTGTTCGCGTTCACGCTGCGCGTCGCGCCAACGCGGCGCGATGGCGTCGAACTGCACCTGCACGCGCGAACGCTCGATCTCCACGTCGGCGAGGCGCGACGTGGCCGCGGCCACGGCGGCCTCCGCCTCGGCGGCTTGCGCGGCAAGGGCGTCCGGATCCTGCATCCCGCTGCGCATGCCGACGATCTCGTTGCGGAGGTCGCGTCGGCGTTGATCCGCGAGATCCTGCGCCACGCGGAGCCGCTCGTACCCGAGCACACGGGACAGGAACTGTCCGCGCTCCGGCGCGCTCAGCGCCGCGAGCACCGCGAGTTCCTTCTGGCCGGTGAAGTACGTGTTGAAGAACTCGCTGCGCGACATGCCCAGCCGCCGTTGCAGCACGTCGCCGACCGCGCTGGCGGAGTTCGCGATCGGCTGGTCGCCGCCATCGAGGTACAGCTCGGCCATCGTGAGCCCGCGGACGACGCGATACCGATGCGGCCCGAGTTCAAACTCGAGCTCGACCTTCACCTGCGCACGTGCGGCCGCGCGCGCGAACCGGATCGAGTCCTTGCCGCCGCGCGCCGTGTCGCCGCCGTACAGCGCCCACGCGATGGCCTCGAGCAGCGTGGACTTCCCCACGCCGTTCGGACCGATGATGCCCGTCAGTCCGTTCTCGAACAACAGGTCCGTGTCCGCGTGTTGGCGGAAGTTCGTGAGCTTGAGGCGTCCGAGCTTCACGGCCCTTCCCCGCTCGCGACCGCCGTGGCACCGGCGCCCGCCTGCTCGGCCTCGCGCAGGTAGTGCATGCCGAGGTGGATCAGCTGTTCACGGTCGATGTCGGCCGTCAACACGCGGCTCCGGAGACTCTCGCGCAGGGTATCCGCCAACGATGGCCGACGGCCGGGCGCCCCGCTGCGCTCCGCGCGGATCATCTCGGGCCGGCGCGTGTCGAGGTGGAAGTGCAGCGCCCGTCGCTGCCACTCGCGCAGCGACTTGTGATCGAGCTCACGGGCGACGTGCCGCGACACATCGCGCGCCACGAGACGGACGACCTTGCCGTCTATCCCGCCGGGAATCCGCTCAACCGCCGCGCCGATCAACGCGTTCAGCTCGGCCGCCGCGAGGCCGCGGCCCTCGATCGCGGGCAGGTCGAGGAACTCGCGCACCACCGGCAGCGGATGAAACACCTGCCGCCCGGTCGCCAGGTCGCGCTCGATCAACCCCTTGCCGGGCAACTTTTCCTTGCGCTGGATGCCCAACTCGGTCCAGGCGCTCGTGGACGCAAAGTCGAGCGACCCACTGTAGAACGCGTTGGGACCGACCTTCCGGTACACGTGGAAGTGGCCGAGGGCGATGTAACTCCACGCCGGACTTTGCAGCACCGATTCCGGCACATGCAGCGACGCCACGTCGTCGGACGGCTCGGTGCCCGGGTGGATCCCGGCGACATCGGCGTGCGCGAGCAGCACGTTGTACTTGAATGCCGCGTCCGGCTCCCAGGCGATCTCCTGGTTGTCGAGTTCCGGCACCGCGAGCACGGAGAGGCCGAGTTCGGGGTACTCGAGTCGCCGCGGCTGCGTGTCGGCGATCTCGATCCCGAGCGGAGCGAACAGCCGCAGCATGCACACCGTCTCGCTCGACCGGGGCAGGTCGTGGTTGCCGGCCACCACGATCACCTTGGCGTCCGGAAGTTCCTGCGTGAGCCGGGTGAACTGGGCGAACGCGTGCAGGATCGCGGGGTTGGTGGGGCGGACCGTGTGGAAGACGTCGCCCGCGATGCACACCAGGTCCGGCTTCAGCGCGATCGTCTTGTCGATCGCATTCGCGAATGCACGCGCGACATCGGCTTCCCGCTGGTTGATGCCGCCCGGCGTCGTCCGCTGGAACTGCCGGAATCCCAGATGCGGGTCGGAAAAGTGAACGAGCCGCACGGTGATGGGATCAGAACCCGTACGGGTCGGTGGGATCGCCGCTCGTGCGCAGTGCCGGTCGCGGGCGCGGCGCGGCAACCTCGGGGACGATCCGGCGCTTGAGCTGAGCCCGGAAGAACGCGCGGACGTCCTCAGGGCGCGTCTGCACGGTGCGGTTCCGGGCGCGCAGCACTTCGTCCTCGTCCGCGAGTGCGATCGTCTCCTTGACCCAGTCGAGCGTCACCGCGCGATCCAGGCGCCGCAACGATCGCACAACCGCCTCGGCGAGCGTGGGCTCCGCGGCCTGCGGGAACCGTTCGACGCCCTCCCGGCCGGACAGCACCGCCGGCCGGGGAAAGCGGACGAACACCGGCTGCGTGAAGTGCGGATGGCGGACCATCAGCTCACCCTTGTCCAGCGTGGCCAGGCGCGTGCGTGTCGCGGGCGCGAGCGTCGCATAGCCCGGCGTCGCCAGTTCATCCGAATCCATGCGGCCGTACAGCGCGGTACCGGCGTTCCCGACGACCCGGCGGTGTACCTGCGACCGAAACTGCTGCGCCGCGAACAGGACCAGGCCGAGGTAGCGGCCGCGTTCGGCGACATCGAGCAGCATCTTCTTGACGTAGGTGTCCGGGCCGTCCGAGGGCGCGTACTTGTTGAGTTCGTCCACGAACACCACCACGTGGTCCACGCCGAGCGCCCGTTTCTCGAGCCGCTCGCGCAGCTGCGTCACCACGCGCGCGAAGACGAGGTCGCGGGCGTCCTCTTCCACGTTGGCCACGTCCACGACATAGATCGCGCGATCGCGGAACTCGCCCCACGGAAGGTCGCTCGACGTGCCGTCATCGGTCACGAGCCCGCGGCAGCGGGTGGAGATGTTCGTGAGTCGGTTGCGCACCTTCCGGATCGTGGCGACGTGGTGCGTCCGCCACGATTCGCGGTCCCGCTCCTCCATGGCGCGCAGCAGGTCGCGGAACCACTGCTCGAGATCGGTGAAGCTCTGCACGCGCCGCGTGCCGCCGAGGAAGTCGTCATCGAAGTCCTGGTCCACGACGCGTTCGCGGATGAAGTCGATCAGCGCGTCGGCCTTGGCGTCCACGTCGTCCTTGTTGAGTAGCACCTCGGCGTACTGCAGCACTTCGCGCAGCCCCCACGACAGCGGCGAGACGTTGTCGGACAGCGCCTCGTGCGAGCGCAACGTGTTGAGCGCGAAGCCGCGCGCCGTGTACGGCGCGTAGTAGTGCACGTCCGCGAACGGCTCGGCCGGCACGCCCAGCCGCGCGTAGAGCTCGAGGTCGGAGGCGTCCAGTCGCGTCGCCGGCTGGTCGAGGAAACAGAGGTCGGGGCCTTTCACGTTGAAGCAGACGGCGGCCACGCTCCCGCGCGACGACGGGAAGTGCGCGAAGATCGAGGCGAGCAGCCATTCGACCGCGCTGGTCTTGGTCGCCAGGCCGGAAACCCCGGTGATGTTCAGGTGCGCCGCCTCCGGGCCCACGAGGAAGTCGGCATCGAGGTGGATCGGCGCGGCGGTCGGGCCCGCGCGGTAGAGCCCGACCGGGATCGCCGTGCGCGAGTCCGCGCGCGTGTAGCCATCCATTCGGAGCGCAACGGCAACGTCCTCGTCGAGGGCCAGGAACACGTCGCCCATCGGGACCGGCTGGATCGGGTCCTCAGGCACCTGTCGCAGCACGGCCGCCGAGTAGAGGCGAACCTCGGTGCGCCGGGTCGGCGCGGCCGATGCGGCCTCGGGTCGCCCATCGGCGCCGAGCACATCGAAGAGCGCGGACTCGACATCGGTGTAGCTCAG
>VGVM01000018.1 GCA_016874035.1 Gemmatimonadota bacterium | reverse complement strand
CCTGGCCGCGTCGGCGCCCCTGTCGCTTGCCGACATCGCCGACGTCGCGATCCGCGTGGACAGCTCGCTCAGCACGATCTGGCTCGCCGAGCGTACGCGCGACGTGAAGCTGTCGGTGACGGGTAAACAGTTGGTGTTGCTCGCGGACCAAGGCGTTCCCCCGGCCGTGATTGACGCGGTCGTCGCGATCGCGTACCCGGAGAACTTCGTGTTCCAGGCCGGCGGTGCCGCCCCTGAGACCGCGGCGCCCGCGCGCTATGGGCAGGTCGCGTCGCGCTCGATGGGCGGCGGATTCGGAAGCTCGTGTTACGGGAGCTACAGCTACTGGGATCCCTTCTGGTTTGATCCCTACTACGCATACCAGACCGGTTGCAACCGTTTCTACGGGTCGAGCTACTATCGCGCTGCGTATTGGGGTCCTGGCTATTACTCGCCGTACGGCGGCTACTACTACCCCGGCACCCAGCCGATCGTCGTCGTGAATCGGCCGCCCGAGCCCAGCATCGGTACGTCACACGGTCGTGTCGTGAATGGACGCGGATACTCGAGCGGCGGCAGTTCCTCGGGATCCTCGCCCAGCTACAGCAGCGGGTCATCCTCGGGCAGCGGCGGTTCAGGATCAACGGCCGGCTCGTCCAGTGGTTCCTCGAGCGGCAGCTCTGGCGGAGGCGAACGGACGGCAGTCCGGAAACCGCCGCAATAGTCAGCACGCGGGGAGCAGGCAAAGCGGGGCGGCGCGATCACTCGCGCCGCCCCGCGTGTTTCCGCGCCGTGACTTCGCCCTATGGAACCGTCGGCGGCCGCCAGAACCCTGGCGTGCCCTGCGCCTCGGCGCTCACGGCGCCGGCGAACATCATCGAGTTGAAGATCATCCGGAAACTCGCCGTGGGCTGCCCACGCCATTGTGGCTGGAAGGCGAAGAGCACGACGTGGCCCTTGCCGCGCTTCACGTCGAGGGCGGCCGCCTGACCCTGCATCAACTTCGCCCCGGTGAGATACCCCGAACGAAGCGGTGAAGTGCTTGCTGGGTACTTCGCAATCACGCTTCCCTCAAAGCCCTCCGACGGCGAGAACACCGGCCCGCCGCTCACCATGACGTCGGCCGTGTCCGGCATACCCGCCATCACGGGGTGCGCCTTGTCCACCTCGACTCGCATCACGGAGATACTGGGGAAGAACTCCGTGCGCGGGAGACCTTGCACCACGTTGCGCACGGGAAGCCGCAGCGCATTCACCGCGGCGGTCGCGCCGGCGTTCCACGCTACGACGGTTCCGCCACCGTTCACGAAGGACTCCACCGCGCGCGTGCGCGCTTCGCCGGCCAGCAGTGCGGTGCTGTCCACGCCACCGCGCCCTCCGCGACCACCGCCTCCGGGCGGCGGCCCCCCGCGTCCGCCACCGCCCGCTGTAGCGAACGACTGCGACGCCATCACGACAACATCGAAGCGCGAGCCGAGGTCACCGTTTTGCAAGTCCGCCGGCCCGATGAGCGAATAGCTGTAGCCGTGCGTGTCGAAGAGCCATTCGGTCCAGCCTTGATCCATGTTGCCCGGTGCCGCCTTGTAGAGCGCGACGCGCTTGGGGGCTTCGGGCCCTGCCGGCAGCGCGGCTACGCGCTCGGCGCGCACAGACAATTCCTTGGCCCAGGCATCCGCCTGCGCTGCGGCAACTCCGCTCACGGCCCAACGCGTACCTGATGACATCTTCACATACCGGACGGTCGCACCAGCCCCAAGTGCACGAGTGACAAACCGGAACGTGTTGTTGTGTGCCGGGTCGAGCAGCACGTGCTCGCCGCTGCCGGTGATGCCGCCGGGAACCGTAATGCCCGCGGCGACGGCATTGGTGGTGAACGGGTACTCCGCGCTCTTGCCCCAGGCGTCCGGCGTGCCACGAACCGGCTTCATCGCGGCGCGGAACTCTGCGGTCAGCGGCACCCCGGCCTCGGCCACGTTGACGCCCATCTGGAACGGCAGCGTCCAGCCGGCCGCGTCATACGGGAGGTCATCGCCCATCTCGGGGTACTTCTGCACCTCGAACACCTCACGCACCAGCTCGGCGAACTCCTGGTCCATCGGGATCACCCAGCTGCCGCGCGCGTGGCTCGTGCCGCCGAGCGACACATCGCGATCGAGCTGGTGCACGCGCACGCCGTGGAAGGCGAAGCGGCGGAGCAGCTCGACCGGCGCCATCGGGTCGTGCTGCTGCTGCGAGACGATGTACGCGTAGGGTGCGGTGTTCCGGTATTTCCTGATGACGTCGCGGCCGGACTGGTAGCGATTGTAGTTGAGCTCCTCGCGGAACTTCGCCGCGAACTTGAGCGTGGCGCGCGAGGCGGTGACCATGTAGTCCACGGCGTTGCGCAGGTTCCACGGACCGCCGGGCCACGGGCTCAAGTACATCGCCTGCGGACGGAGGTCGCGGTATTCGGCCGGGAAGTTCTCCGGCCGCCCGACCGGCTTCGGCGTGGCGCAGCTGCCACCCTGCGTTTCGGTCCACCACGCCGGGATGTTCTGGAAAACCGGCATGTAGTCGATGTATCCCGGGTACCACGCGTCGAACGTCGCGAGCATGTGGACACCGCCGGGCTTGCCGTTGGCGTCGAGCTCCTGCGCGATATAGGTGCCAATCGTGTTGATTGTGCGAGCCGCGATCGGCGGTGCGCGCCAGCCCACGGGATCCGCGAACGGCGGGATCCACATGCGCGTCGGCTCCGGGGACGACTGGTGGTGCACGTAGATGATGCCGGGCTCCCAGTCGCGCCAGACCTTCTGGATCACGCGCGACTCGACGACGTTGAGCATGTAGCTGTCGCGATTGTTGTCGTGGCCGATGTACTTCTGGTAAAGCTCCATCGGACCCGAGTTGCGGCCCGCGTACTGGTCGCGGCACCACTTCACCACGATGTCCTGGCCGTCGGGATTGATGGACGGCCAGAGCACGAAGATCACGTTGTCGAGGATCGCCTTCGTATCGGGGTTGTTCGCGTTCGCCAACAACTCATAGGCGAGCTGGGGGGTGTGCTGCGAGCCGGCGATCTCCGATGCGTGCAGGCCGCCGCTGATGTCCACGATCATACGGGCCTCACGGGCGATGGCGCGCGCCGCGCTGTCCGTCAGGCCGTCCGGGTGTGCAAGTCGCTGGCTCAACTGCCGGTAATGCTCGAGCCGCGCGAGGTTCTGTGGCGACGAGATCACGGCGATCGTCCAGGGTTTCCCGTACGACGTCTTGCCGATTTCCATCAGCTTGATGCGCGAACTGGCCGCAGCGAGCTTGCGGAAGTAACCGATGGACTGGTCGTAGTCGAAAAGTTGGCTGTCCGCGCCGACGTCGAAGCCGAACGCGGAGCGTGGCGTCGGGACAGCCGAGCCCCCGGTTGGGCGGTTCGCCGTTTGCGCGGAGATTGCCGAAGCGGTGGAGAGCAGCGCGGCGCACGCGAGGGCGAAGCGGGCCACAGGGTGAACGGGTTGCGGGACCATCGGGACTCCGAGGTGCAGGAAGAGGGCAGCGCGATACGCCGTCTGAATGGCACGTTCGCGGCCTGCCGGGTATGATGATGCTCCCCGCATGCCTACCGGAAGAGGGTCACAGCCGAAGAAACCGGCGACCGCGTCAACGCCGCCTGATCCGCCGGCGGTTGACTATCGCGCGTTGCTGGCGGCGCCGACGCCGCGCGCGGCGCGCGCCGTGGCGCTGGTCATGCTCGACGCGCTGGAAGCCGCGTATGCGCGACTGGGGAACCGGCGCGACAGCGAGGCACTGCATGATTTTCGCGTGGCCCTCAGGCGGCTGCGTAGCTGGCTGCGCGCGTACAAGCGTGAGGTGAGGGACAGCGTGAAGCGCTCCACGCTCGACGCCCTTCGCACGCTGGCGGCCGCGAGCAACGACAGCCGCGACCTCGAGGTGCAGATTGCGATGATGGCCGCGCTCGCGGCCGGGACTCGCGGACACTCCGCTCAGGCGCGCTCGGCCCGGCGCACCGCGCGGCAGGTGCGCCTGCGCCTCGCCGCGGAGAAACGGCGCGCGGATGGGGCGTTCCGCGACGTGCGCACGCGCTCATACGCGCCGCTGGTGGCGCGCCTGCGCCGCCAGCTGGCTCGCTATTCGCTCCGTGTGGTGAACCCGGCCACGACGAACGTGTGGGCCCAGACGGCAAGTGCGCGCGCGATCGTCGCGCTGGAACGATTCCACGGCTCGCTCCTCGCGATCGGTGGCGAGTTCGGCGACGAGCTGGCGCACGAGGCGCGCATCGCGGGGAAACGGCTGCGCTACACGTTGGAGCCGCTCGTCGGTCTCGTGGAGGGGGCCCGCGAGGCGGTGGTACGCCTCAAGGTCGGGCAGGACCTGCTGGGCGACATGCACGACGCGTATGTCCTCGCGCGGATCCTGCGGCGTGCGCCGGCCACCGAAGGCGGAGCGGCCCTCTTGGCGCGGGTCGAGCGCAAGCGGCGTGCGGCGTGGAGCGAGTTTTCGAATCGCTGGGTGACCGACGCACTGCCCGCGCTCGCCGCGGATGTCCGGCGCGCCGCCGACACGCTGGCGGAATCGGCGGGCGCCGGCGTGGAGATCGAACGGAAGTACCTCCTGAAGCGGCTGCCACCCGAGGCCCGCGGCGCGGCGCGCCAGGAGCTGGAACAGGGATACCTCCCGGGCGCGAAACTCATCGAACGGATCCGGCGCGTGACGGAGGGCGACACGGTGAATTGGTTCCGCACGGTAAAGGGCGGGCGTGGCCTGGTCCGCACGGAACTCGAGGAACCCACCACGGCGAAGGTCTTCCGCGCGTTCTGGCCGCTTACCAAGGGCAAGCGGATCCACAAATACCGGTATCGAATCGCGGACGGCCCGCTGGTCTGGGAGATTGACGAGTTCCTTGATCGCCGCCTCGTGCTCGCCGAAGTCGAGCTCCGCTCCCCCGAGCAACAAGTGACGATTCCCGAGTGGCTCGCGCCGCATGTGGTCCGCGAAGTGACGGACGACGATCACTATTCCAACTTCTCCTTGTCGCGATGACGGGCATCAAGCTCAGTGACACCACCCGTGTCGGTGGCGTTCGCCTCCAGGTCGCCGATCTCGAGCGTTCATCCGCGTTTTATCGCGATGTCATCGGATTCACCCCGATCGCCGGCGAACGCAACGCGTTCGGGGCACCGGGCGGTTCGCGCGCGCTCGTGACACTCGTGGAGCATCGCGGGGCGGCGCCAGTGCCGCCCCGCGGCCGCCTCGGCTTGTTTCATTTCGCGATCCTGCTTCCGTCACGCGAGGCCCTCGCCGGCGCGCTCGTGCACTTGCACACACGCGGCGTGCAACTCGGGATGTCGGATCACCTCGTCAGCGAGGCGCTCTACCTCTCCGACCCCGACGGGCTCGGCATCGAGATCTACCGCGACCGGCCGCGCGTCGAGTGGAAGACGGTGAACGGCACGATCGCGATGGCCACCGAGCCGCTCGACGTGCAGTCGCTGCTCGCGGAGTTTCCGCAGCCGGTGTGGAACGGCGCGCCCGCAGGCACGACGATCGGGCACATGCATCTCCACGTGCGCGACCTCGGGAGCACCGAGGCGTTCTATGTGAACACGCTGGGGCTCGACCTGGTGACGCGCGACTATCCGGGCGCGCTGTTCATGAGCGCCGGTGGGTACCACCATCACCTTGGCGCCAACACGTGGGCGCGGCAGGCCACGGCGCCTCAACCGAACGAGGCCCAGCTGCTCGACTGGGAACTGGTGGTGCGCGACGCGGCCGAGGTGACCGCTGTGCAGGGCCGCCTTGCGGCCGCGGGTTACCAAGTCACGAATGGAAGCGACGGGTCGCGCATGGCGCGCGACCCGTCTGGCACGGCGATGCGAATCGTCGCGGGCTGAGGGTCCTGTTCCGGCCGCGGTGTTCGGCGCTACCGCGAAATCGCCAGCGCCTCGATCACACGGCTGAGCGACTCGAGGTCGCGGAGGTCCAGCACCTCGGCAGGCGAGTGTGAGTAACGGCCCGGCCACGAAAGCGACGTGTGTACCGGCCCCCAGGCCATCACGGCGGAACCGTCCGTGCCGCCCATCGTGGTGCCGACCTGCACCGGGATGTTGCGGGCGCGCAGTATCGCGAGGATCCGCTCGCGTTCGGTCGGCGGTGTGAGCGTTGAGTTGTCGAGCCCACGCAGTACGGCGCCCTTTCCAAGCGGCGCGTACGCGAAGTGCGGCGACTCGAGCGGGGTGTCGGTCGAAACAAAGGTGTCAATGCTGTACACCTTCGTGAGCGTGCGGCCGTGTTCGGCGCCAAACGCGCGGGCGCCGTTCAGGCCGCCTTCCTCGCGCACCGACCAGACGAAGAACGTCTTCCGCGGGAGCGTAGCGGGGTCGATCCGGTTCACCGCGGCGAGCAGCGCCGTGGAGCCTGCGCGATCATCGTTGGCACGCGCGACGAGCCGCGTCCCGCCCAGCCGTTCGCCTCGCTTGTAGGCGAGCACGGAAAGTCCGACCCGGACGCCGCGCGAAACGAGCGTTGCGGAATCCACGCCAAACCAGGCCGTCATCATCCCCGGCGCACGAAGACGCGCGGAATCGCGCGGTACGAAGACGCCCCGGAGCGGAGCGGCCGTGCGCCCGTCGGTTCCCGGGTCAAAGTGCAAGTACGCCGGTCGGCCTTCCCACGCGGTGACCACTGCGCCGCCCATGGTGCGAAGCGTGACACGCCCGTCGCCCAGGATGCCCGAGATCTCAAACCCGACTTCATCCATGTGGGCGATGAATGCCACCGGGTCGCGTTCCGGACCCGCGACGACCACAAGGTTGCCCGCGGAATCCACGCGCGCCCTGTCACGCGCCCACTTGGGGAGTGCGGCGGTGATAGCTGCGCGAACGGGATGCTCGTGTCCCGGGGCGCCGGGAAGATCGGCGAGCGCGAGGAACTGCTTTTCCAGCGCGCCGTATGCGTCTGTCCTCGGCGCGAGCGCACGCGCGGTGTCGAGGGAGAGTGCAAGCGCGCCCGACGAGCCGCGCGACACGCCGGCCGCAGCGGCAGCGAGGTTGTTCAGTCGCGTGATGTCGCGCTCATGCACGGACTCCGCGATAGACCCCGGCCAGCGCACCGCCGGCGAAATCACGCGGATGGAGTCGTTGTAGGAGCCCTGCAGCGCCGCTCGCACGGATTGTGCCGCTCCACCCCGGCCGCCACGACCACCTGCCGACGCCGCCTTGGCGAAACCGTCCGCGGGCTGAAGCCGCCCGTCATCGAACGCGGTGATCGCGTCAACGGGCCCAAGTCTCGAGAGGAACGCGCCGAGCCCGACCCAGCCGAAGATGCGCTGCGTGGAGAGGACGAAGATCGTCTCGCCGGCAGACGGTATTGATTGCGCCGCCGTTGCAACGGCCGCGCAGCCCGCGCGTGCGCCGGCGCCAGGGCCCGTTGCGTAGCCCTCGAACTGCCACGCCGGCCGATCGTACAACACCGGGTCGAGCAGCGCGATGCCGAGTCGCTCGGCGTCCGCTCGTGTCGAGGCGCCGACGTCAATCCAGAGGCCGTCCACCGTGGCCGGGAGTGAATCCGCGCGATGCAGCGACGCAAAATGGCCGTTGGCGACCGCGGAGATCGCCTTGACCACGCCGGACTTCGTGAGGATGCGTGTGCGTTGGCCTTCGTGGAACTGGTCCCAGAGATCGTGCGGAACGCCCTGGCCCGTCCGGCGGAGGCGGAGGTATCCGTCGTCCGTGATCTGGCTGACGACGTACCCGGAGAAGTCGAGCGCGCAGGCCACCACGCGCCGCGGCCGCCCGCTGCCGACGCGCTTCGACCAGTTGCCCCAGTCATCGCGCGTCCAGCCCGTCAGTGGTTTCGGCAGCGCAGCGCGACCTTCGGATCCCGGCGGGGCGTCGAAGGCAATCCAGGTCGCGACCGCGGCAGCGTCCTGGGCGCCGGCAGGGACCGCGACACTCGCAACGCTCGCGGCGAGCGCCGCGACAACGACGGTCCGCCTCACGGGATCGGTCGGTTCGTCGTCAGCAGCTTCGTCAGCCGATACAGGAACTCCTGGCCGTCGTAGAACGCCTTGATCAGCACGCGTTCATCCTTGCCGTGCGCACGAATGTCATCCACGTCGCTCATGATGCCCGAGACGCCGTACGCGGGGATGCCCGCGACACGGAACGGCTGTGAATCGGTTGCGCCGGTGCTCATTGCGGGGATCACCGGGATGCTGCCGTAGAGCTCGCGAGTGACCTGTTCGACAGGGCCCAGCATTTCCGGGCCGATGGACGACGGCTCGACGTAGTTGCGCGTGCCGGCGCGCGACACCTCGAGTCCGGTGTCGGCAAACGCCTTCTCGATCTGCGCGCGCACTTCGGCCGGATCGGCGTCGGGAACCATACGGCAGTTGATTCGGACTTCAGCGGTCTGCGGAAGCGCGTTGGCGGCATGGCCGCCGGTGAGGCCCGTGGCGACGCAGGTGGTGCGCATCATCGAGTTGTAGCGAGGGTCCTTGGCGATCGTGGCGATCGCGGCCTGGTCGCCCTCGTTCTTGACGAGCGCACGCATGGCGGCGCCGAGTTCGCGGGTTTCCACGGCGGCGGTGCGTTCAAAGAACGTCCGGGTGACGACGTTCAGCTTGACCGGAAAGTTGTACTTGGCGAACCGCGCGATGCCCTCGGACAGCTGGTAGATCGCGTTGTCGGGTCGCGGCACCGAGGAGTGTCCCCCGCGGTTCTTCGCGGTCACGGTGAAGTTGGCGACGTTCTTCTGTGTCGCCTGCAACTCGTTGAACAATGGCTTGTCCTGCTTCATCGCGCCGCGACCGCCCTCGTTGATGACGAACGCGGCGTCCACGAGTGCCTTGTGGTTCTGCAGGAGCCAGCGCACGCCGTTGTACTGGCCGCCCTCCTCATCCGCCGTGAGTGCGACGATGATGTCGCGGTCGCCGACGTAGTTGTCCTTCTTCAGGCGAATCAGGTTGGCGACGAAGATCGCCGCCATCGCCTTGTCGTCCGCGGTGCCGCGGCCGTAGTAGAAGCCATCCTTCTCGATGAACTTGAACGGGTCGAGGTCGGGCGACCAATCGGCCTTGAGCGCCTCGACCACGTCGATATGCGCGAGGAGCAGCGCCGGCTTCGGCGCGTTGGCGCCGCCGCGTCCGCGCAAGCGTACGACGATGTTGTGTTTGTGCGGGACCGGTCCGCCCACGAAGATGTCCTGTTCCGGGAACCCGGCGTCGCGGAACCGCTTGGCCATCGCGACCGAAGCGTCGGTTGTACCGGCCGTGGTCACGGACGTGTTGTACTCGACCAGTTCCTTGTAGATGTCCTTGGCGAGTTGCTGGTGTGGTGCCAGGGCGGTCGTCGGCGACTGGCCGGAGGCCAGTGCGGTGACCATCAGGGTCGCGAGTGTCGCTGCCGTGGAGACGATGCGCAGGTGCATGGGAGGGGCGGGGAGGAGGGTCGCGGAGATTCTAGCGCGCCGCGGCCAGTTTGGTGAGGTTATCCAGATGCCACTACGCACATCGCCCGTAACTCGATCGGCCGGACGCGGCCTCCTTATCGGTGGAATCCTTGGCGCGGCCGTCCTGGCGCAACCCGCGACGGGCCAGTCCGCCGTGGGCGGAATCAAGGTTCGCGTTTCGCTTCCGGCATACCGGCAGCCCGTCGCGCTGGACACGATGCTCTTCGTGACGGAGCATGAGGTGCCGGCCGGGAAGGTCTGGTCCGCGGCCGAACGCGTGTTCTACGACTACAAGATCGCGACCGACAAGCGCGATTCCGTCGAAGGCGTGATCGGGACCACGCGCTATGTGAAATCCACGTACTTCCAGAAGTTCCCGATGTCGCAGGTATTCAACTGCGGGATGTCCATCACTGGGCCGAATGCGGACAATTTTCGGCTGAGTATCGCAATGGTGGCGATCGTCTCGCCGGTGTCGAGCACGAAATCGCGCCTCGGCATCGGCATGGTCGGAAGCGGGCTCGACATGCGCGGGAGCTCCACGAATCCTGTCGTCTGCGCCACGACCGGTCGCGCCGAGGCCGACTTCGCCGATCGGGTTAAGAAGATCCTGGCCACACCGTAACGTCCAACCGTCCACCGGAGAGTCTGCACATGCCGACCCTGCATGATCCCGCCACACGCGAGTCCATCAAGGCGCGCCTGATGAACCTTCGGCCGGACGCCCAGCGGCAGTTCGGCAAGATGTCCCCCGACCAGATGCTCTGGCACTGCGCCGAGGCCATGTCCTTGGCGCTGGGGAAGGTGCCCTACGGCGAGATGCCGAACGTGCCGCCCCTCCCGGCCGGGCTGATTCGCTGGCTGATGCTCAACGGGCCGTGGCCGAAGGGCAAGATCGAGACCGCGCCCCAGCTCAAACCGAAGACCAACTACGACTTCGAGGCGGAGCGGAAACGCGTCCTGGCGCTGATGGACGAGCTGGCCTCCAAGCCGCCGTCCGGCGAGGCCGTGTTCCACCCGATCCTCAAGCGGAATACCTTCGAGTATCAGGGCAAGCTGCATGCCCGGCACCTGACGCACCACCTCGCGCAGTTCGGGGCCTAGCGCCTCCCCGGGTTCCGCGCGCCTGTGCGAAGTGCGACATTTGGCGCTGACACACCGGCGGGTCGCCGGCGACTCATTCCCCAGACCACACGACTCCGATGAATCACTGCTTCATGTATCAAGGTGGGTTCGAGCGAAACTTCCCGAACCTCAAGGCCGGCGCGACGACGTTCGATGGAACCGACGGCGCTGCGCACCAGATCCCCGCGTGGCCGAAGGGTGCCGATGGCGTCTGCATCGGGTACATGGAGAAGGCCGGCAAGAAGTTCATGGCCGTGCGTGTGGTGCATGGTGACATTGACGTCGTGCTGCCGGACGCGATGGTGCTCGACGCCGCGCGTCACATGGGCCACGGCAAGCGGTTCGGCCCCGAACCGACGCTGGTGGATGACGATGGCGTCATGATCACCTTGCTCGAAGACATCATGAAGAAGAACCCCGGCACGGCGAACGCGCTGATGGGCCTGCGCCAAAAGCTCAAGGCGCCGGCGAAGAAGTAGCGGCGCGAGCCGGATCGCTCGACGATCCGCGCACGACACGGATCGGCAACGACAACTGAACGGAGAGTCCCATGCGCGGCGCGAACGTGAAGGTCCTCACCCTGGCCCTGGCGTTCGCGCCGTGTTGCGTTCCGGCGCTCCGCGCGCAGCAGCCGGGGCAGCAACCGGGGCAGCAACCGGGGCAACAGCCGGCACCCCGCCAGACGCAATCCGACGACTACACGCGCTATGAACTCCTGGCGCCGGGGAGCGGCAAGTTCCGCATCCTGTACGAGGTGACGGCGACGACGCCGGGCGCCACGCAGTTCTTCAACGCGATCCGGAAGGGCAGCGTCGCGAGCGATGAGCGCGTGTGGGACCGGATGACAGGCGCAGCGCTCAGGTTCGATGAAGTCGGCCAGGACGTCGCGCGCGCCGGTGGCGTCGGAGGGCAGGGGCCGATCGACCCGGAGCAGAAGTACATCCGCGTGCAGCTCGCGCGGCCCGTGCCGACGGAGGGCGAAGGACGCGTACTGATTGACAAGACATACCTCGACGTAAAGAGCTACTACGAGGAGAACGGCGACATCGTCTTCAACCGCGGGCTCGGCATCAAGCGAAACGCGGTCGTCCTCCCGCTCGGCTTCGAACTGGTGAGTTGCAACTATCCGTCGCAGGTGTTGCAGGCGCCGGACGGCCGCGTGATGATCGCCTTCCTGAATAACACGCCGCCCGAGGCACCGCTGATGCTGCGCGCTCGGAAGTCCGCCACCGTCGGCACGCCGGCACCTGCGGCGAACGCGAGCGCCCCGGCCGATCGCCGGACGCGACTCGACGAACGCGCGCACCAGAACCGGGAGATCGTGTACTTCCTGCAGCAGCCGGAGACAAATGCCTTCGACCTCTACCACGACTACACGGAGGGCCGCGAAGGTGTGAGCTACTACGTGAACGAGGTCCGCGCGGGCAGCACGGTGAGCAACCCGCGCGCGCGGGTGCTCGACACCGGCGAGGAACTGAAGTGGGAAGTGCTCAAGGGCGAGGCGATCACGCGCGCGAACATCGGCGTGCGCAACGTGACGCCGAGCAGCGAGGTGGTGGTGTTCCGGTTTGCGCCGGTGCCGAAGGGCGGTTCCACGCGGCTCCGGATGTACGAGACCTACACCGACACCGCGCGGTACAAGGTGTTGAACGACGAACTGATCTGGAACCGCGCGTTCGGGCGACCCGCGAATGCAGTTGTGTTGCCGGCCGGCTGGACCCTCACCAACAGCTCGATTCCCGCGGTGGTGACCACGCTGGCCGACGGGCGCGTGCGCTTGGACTTCATCAATCCGCGCCCGGACGAGGTGAACGTGCTGGTGACGGCGCGCGGCGGTAGGCGGCGGCTCGTGACTTCTCCTGCGCGTCAGCTGCAACCCAGGCGCGGCACGATACTCCACCCCGCCACCGGCCTGCTGATCCTCGGCGTGGACTGGGCGTTCTTCGGCAGCGACCTGCTCTCTCTCGGGCTGACGACGGTCGTGTCATCGCTCGCCGCGTTCGCGATTGCGGCAGGCGGCACGTGGTGGGTCCAGCGAAAACGGGCGAACGATTCGCGGATTCGCGCGGCGCTCAAGGCGCTGTTCGCTGGCGTGGTCGCCGGGATCCCGACGAGCATCGCCGGAACTGTGGTTGGCACGGCGGTGATCGCGCTCTCCGGTTTGGGGCGGCGGGGGAGAGGGGACTAAGTACCCGAACGGCTGGTTGGGCTCCGGCGTGACGAATACATTAGAGAGTTTCGCGTCCGATTCCCCCAGACCGGCGCCGATGTGAGCCAGCAGATCCGCGACCAGCTGCAGAAGACGCTCGGCGCCGCCTACACACTCGAACGCGAGCTCGGCGGTGGGGGAATGAGCCGCGTGTTCATGGCCGAGGAGACCGCTTTACGGCGCAAAGTCGTCGTGAAGGTGCTGCCGCCGGAACTCACCGCCGGCGTGAACGTCGAGCGGTTCAATCGTGAAATCCTCCTCGCCGCCAAACTGCAGCACCCGCACATCGTGCCGGTGCTTACGGCGGGAGAGACGCAGGGACTGCCGTACTACACCATGCCGTTGGTCGAGGGCGAATCGCTGCGCGCGCGGTTGGGCCGCGGCGCGCTCGGGATCGGCGAGACGGTCAGCATGCTCCGGGATGTCGCCCGTGCGCTCGCGTACGCGCACGAGCGCGGAATCGTGCACCGCGACATCAAGCCGGACAACGTCCTGATCACGGGCGGGTCCGCGACGGTGACGGATTTCGGCATTGCGAAGGCCATCAGTGCCTCGCGTACGCAGGGGAGCGGCGTTACGCTCACGAGTGTGGGGACGAGCATCGGCACGCCGAGCTACATGTCGCCTGAGCAGGCGGCGGGCGACCCCGACACCGACCACCGCGCCGACATTTATTCGTTCGGCTGCATGGCGTATGAGCTGCTGGCGGGCCGGCCGCCGTTTGTGGAATCGGCGCCGCGCAGGCTGCTCGCGGCGCACATGGGTGAGAAGCCGCAGCCGGTCACGAACTTCCGCGCGGACACTCCGCCAGCGCTGGCGGACCTGGTGATGCGCTGCCTCGCCAAGGAATCGAGCGATCGCCCACAGCAGGCGACCGATCTCGTTCGCGTGCTCGACACCGTGACGAGCTCGGGCGGCGGCCAGGCGCTCCCGGCGGTGCTGCTCGGCGGCCCCGGGATGTTCAAGAAGGCGCTGGCGATCTACGCCGGTGCGTTCGTCGCGGTCGCGGTGCTCGCAAAGGCGGCGATCGTGGGAATTGGGCTACCCGACTGGGTGTTCGCGGGTTCGCTGATCGTGATGGCGCTGGGCCTGCCGGTGATCCTGTGGACCGGGTACGTGCAGCGCGTGGCGCGGCACGCCGCGACGGCAACACCGACATACACACCCGGCGGCACCGCAGCGGTACAGCACGGCACGATGGCGACGATGGCGCTCAAGGCGGCGCCGCATGTGAGTTGGTACCGCACGGCTCGCGGCGGCATGTACGCGTTCGGCGCGTTCATCGTCGTGATCGCGGCGTTCATGGCGATGCGCCAGCTGGGAATCGGGCCGTTTGGGTCGCTGCTGGCGAGCGGCGCCCTCAAGAAGGACGACCCAATCCTGTTGGCGGACTTCACGAGCCCGGCCTCCGACACGTCGCTCGGGCCCGTCGTCACCGAAGCGCTCCGCAGCGAACTCGCCAAGTCCAAGGCCATCGTGCTCGCGCCGTTGCCACGCGTGCGGGATGTGCTCCTCCGCATGGAAAAACCGGCGAATGCGCACGTGGATTTCGCCACCGCGCGCGAAGTGGCCACGCGCGAGGGCTACAAGGCGATCATTGACGGCGAAGTGCTGATGCTCGGCAACACGCGCGTGGTGGTGGCGCGGCTTGTCGCGGCGCAGACCGGGGAGGAGCTCGCGACCTTCCGTGAGACAGCGAAGACCGACGATGAGATCGTCCTCGCCATTGACCAGCTCTCGCGCGACCTGCGCGAGCGCGTGGGCGAGTCGCTGAAGAGCATCCAGTCCACCGAATCCATGGCGCGGGTGACCACCAGCTCACTCGCGGCTCTCAAGAAGTTCGTGCAAGGTGACCGGCTCGTGAGCGACGGCGACCTGGAACGTGGTCACGCCCTCCTCGAGGAAGCCATTCATCTGGACACGAGTTTTGCGATGGCCTACCGTCGCCTGGCGCTGTCGCTGAACAACCTCGGAACGCAGCCGGCAAGGGTACACGCGCTGCTGCAAAAGGGGTTCGATCACCGCGCACGGTTGAGTGACGTGGAGCGGCTGACGCTGGAAGCCTCGTACTACAACAGCGGGCCGCAGCAAGATGAGGCGAAGGCCATCGCGGCGTACGAGGCGGCGATCGAACTTGCGCCGGACAACTTCGTTGCAATCAACAACCTTGGCGTGATCTATCGCGGCATTCGCGAGTTCGCGAGGTCCGAATCACTCTACATCCGGGCGCTGGCCCTCGACACGCTCCGTAACGTCGCACACTCCGGCATCATTGACGTCTTGGCAAGCACGGGCCGCCTGCACGAGGCAGACCAGGCGGCGGCACGCGCGGAGCGGATTTTCGCGCGAAACGCGACAGTTTTCGGTGCAAACCGGTCGCAAATCGCGTGGCAAGCTGGCCAACTGGACTCGGCGGCGAAGTTGGCCGAGCGGCTTCCGGCGATGGCTGGGCGGAGCGCGACCCAGCGAAACACGGCCGCGAATGTTCAGGCCAACATCGCGGCCGCGCGAGGTCAGGTGCGGAGTGCCGCTCAGTTCCGAAAGACGCAGCAGGAGGCGCTGACGGAGTCAGGGTCCATTGCGGCACGCCTGGGCAGTGAGCTGGGCGAAGCGTTTCGCGATGTCTGGTTCCGGAACGATGCGGCCGGCGCGGCGCGGCGCATTGACGCGTCCCTTGCTGCGGCGCCACTGGGATCACTGGACCCGGTGAACCGACCGCACGTGGCCCTGGTGCGCGCGCAGGCGTTCGCCGGGCGGATTGATGCGGCCAAGGCCACGCTCGCGGACTTCGAGAAGACGCGAACCGGTGTCCGGCTCGTGGCCGATCCGTACCAACGGGCCGCGATGACGGCTGACATCGCGATGGCGGAGAAACGGTACGACGCGGCGGCGGCGGGCTATCGCGCCGCGATGACCCCAAACGCACCGTGGGGTCGGCTGCCTGACCTTGCAAGGGCGTTCGATCTGGCCGGTAATGCCGACTCGGCGATCGCCATCTACGCGCGATACGTCGGATTCGATGCCTTTAACCGCCTCGGCGCCGATGCGACCTACCTCGGCCCAAGCCAGAAACGCCTTGGCGAACTGTATGAAGCCAAGGGCGACCGCGACAACGCCATCAAGCAGTACACGGCATTCGTCGAACTCTGGAAGAACGCGGATCCGGAGCTGCAGCCGCAGGTGCAGCAGGTGCGCGAGCGGCTGCGGAAGCTGGGACAGGTGGAGAAGCCGCGGTGAGCGGCCCGCGCCATGCCAAGCCGTAACTAGCGCAGGATGGCCCCGATCGCCGCGTTCGCGATCAAGAGGCCGACCATTCACATGATGAGCGAGTTCTTGGCGTCGGAGATGCGCTTGTCCACCGAAGCGTCGAGTGCGGCGATGCTGGATTCGAGCGACGTGAAGCGCCTTTCGAGCTTGATCTCGAGGGCAGCGAACCGGATTTCGGCGTCCGCGAACCGACGCTCGATGCGCGTGTCCTGTTCCGCAAAGCGCTGCTCCACCTTCGCATCGAATCGCGCGTAGTTGGTGTCGTTCAGGCGGATCAGGTCGTTCCGGTAGGTTGAGTCCACCGCTTCGAAGTTGGATGCCAATCTCATTGTACGCTCGGCGCGAAGCGTGATCAATACCCCGCCACAGTGACCAATTCCACGCGGGACCGCGGCCCACCAGGCCCGCCAGGCCCGGGCGGGGACCCCCCCTTCCCAACGAATTTGGGCCTACCTGTGTCGAATGCCGTGAGACCGATGCTGAGAGCCGTGGCCCCTACCGGAGCCGTGCCCGCGGTGGACGAACGGACGCTGATCGCGGAGGCCGCGAGAGGCGACCGGCGGGCTGCGCGCGCCCTGTACGAGGCGCACGTGGACCGCGTTCACCGGCTCTGTACCCGGATCGCGGGGGATGCGGACCTGGCAGACGATCTCACGCAGGACACGTTCGTCCAGGTCTTCCGTCGGCTGGACCAGTTTCGCGGCGAACCGGCGTTCAGCACCTGGGTGCACCGCGTGGCGCTCACGGTGTCGCTGAATGCGATGCGAAAGGTGAAGCGGTTCCGACAGCGGGAGACGGTGCTCGAGGAAGTCGATGCCTCCGGGCATCACGAACACGCGGACGGACGGATCGAGCCGGACCTGCAGGCGCAGTTGCACGCGGCGATTGACGCATTGCCGGACGGATTGAGGATGGCGCTGGTGCTGCACACGATCGAGGGCTACTCGCACGCCGAGGTGGGCGAGCTGCTCGGGATCGCCGAAGGAACGAGCAAGGCCCGGGTGTTCGATGCGCGCGCACGATTGCGCGTCGCGCTCGGTCCACACTTGAAGGAGCGGACAGAATGACGAACGAACATAACGACACACAGCTGGACTCCCTGCTGGCCGAAGCGCGCGACTCGTATCGCGTGCCCCGGGCCCCGGACGCCGATGCGCTCTGGCGCGGCATAGAAGCTGAGGCCTTTGCCGTGCGACGAGCGCCCGCGCGCGACTGGCGGCTGGTGTGGCAGTTCGCCGCCGCCTCATTGGTGATCGGCGCGCTGGCCTCGAACGGCACGCCCCGCGCCCGCGCGGCCATCAAGGCGATCGTCGAGAAGAGCGATGCGCCCGAATCGCTGCGCATCACGGCGCTCGATGCCCTGAAACCGGACCAGGCGACCCAGGAAGACGTCGCGTGGCTGCAGGGGCTGTACGGCAAGATCGAGAGCGCCCGCATCCGCTCGCGGATCATCAGCGCGATGTCGCGGATCGGCGGCACGCAGAACGAGCGGTGGTTCACGACGCTGGTCAACAACGAGAATGAGCCCATTGAAGTGCGTGTGGAGGCCATGCGCCGGATCGGCCAGGCCGCGGATATCGCCGCGCTCAACCGCCTGTACGACCAGACCGGCCAGCGGCAGATGCGCTCGGAGATCATCCGCCAGCTGGGCAGTCGCAAGGAACCGGAGACCGTGGACAAGCTGGGCGACATCGCCAAGAACGGCACGGACCCCGAGTTGCGTCGCCGCGCGATCGAAGCGCTGTCGAGCAAGAAGGACGATCCACGCGCCGCGCGGATGATCCTGCAGTTGATCGACCGTCCGGAGGACTGAGCCATGCGCATCGCATCCTGGGTGAAAGTGCTGGTCCCTGCGACGATGGTCGCATGCACAACCGGCACGGCCGGCGCGCAGTCGCTCGAACGGCGCGTGAACGCCGCGCCGGATGGACCGGTGCAGTTCAACTTTGCGTCGCGCAGCGGCGTGTGCGGGAACGGGCAGACGTTCTATAGAGTGGACGATGACGGCTGGTATCAGACGACGTCGTAGAGCGGGTTTATGAGTGACGGACAGCGGTCCATTGAATGCGCGCGCGGTCCGGTGCGGGTCGTGTTGACGCGGGCCGGCCGCGAGCTGGTGAAGGTCGAGACGTTTGCCGGGCCGCTCGTGCGTGACGCCGAGTCCGGCCCGGACCTCGGCACCGTGAGTGCGAAGGAGGCGGTGGACTACCTGCTCTCGCTTGCGGCGAGCGCGGAGGGACGACCGGCACGCGAGGCGCTGTCACCGGCGATGCTGGCCGACAGTGCGACCGTGACCACGGCGCTGCTCGCGATCGCGCGCGATCAGGGTCGGCCGCGCGACATCCGACGGAGCGCGATCACGTGGCTCGCGCGCCGGCGCTCCGAGCAAGGTGGCGTGGGTGCCGCAGCGGCCGCGCGCGCGCTGAATGATATCGTGCGGAACCGCGATGAGGGCGAGAACATCCGGCAGCATGCGCTGACTACGGTGGCCGGGTTCAACCGCGGGGAAGGCATCCCGACGCTCATCGGCTTTGCATCGGATGCCGACCTCTGGGTGGCCAAGCAGTCCATGCAGACGCTGTCGCGCAGCGGGGACCCGCGCGCCCGCCAGTTCGCGCGCACCGCGGTGCGTCGCAACGACCTGCCCGAAGAGGTGCGCACGGAGCTGATCCGCGGACTTGGCGGCGACTACGCCACGGGAGCGGACTACAAGCTGCTCCGGGACCTCTACCCGACGCTCAACCTCGATCGCGATCGCGACGCGGTAATCAACACGCTGGCGAACGCCGGTGGGTCGGAGAACTCGACGTGGCCGCTCGCGCTGGCGAGTTCACCGACGGAGCCCGTGGCCAGGCGGCGGCGGGCGATCACGGCGCTGGCCCGGTCAGACGACCTGCGGGTGAAGGATGCACTGAAGGGGATGCTGGACAAGCGCGAGTAGTCCCTCGGGGAGCGAAGGTACGCAAATAGCGGGGACCGAGGGTTCGAATCCTCGGTCCCCGTCCTAGTTTCTTGGGACTCGAGGATTCGCCCGTCATCATCATCCCAGCCACATGACCTCCCCCTACGACGTGATCGTCGTCGGCCTCGGCGCGATGGGCAGCGCGACGGCGTATCACCTGGCCGCCCGCGGGCAGCGCGTACTCGGCATTGACCAGTACAAGCCACCGCACGCGATGGGCTCGTCGCACGGCGAGTCGCGGATCATCCGACAGGTGTATTACGAGCACCCGCTTTACGTGCCGCTGGTGCAGCGTGCGCATGAACTGTGGCGGAAGCTCGAGAAGGACTCGAATACACCCGGCCTGCTTACAGTCACAGGCGGACTCATGCTCGGCCGCGAGTCCAGCGGGCTGATCAAGGGTGCGCGGCGCGCGGCCGCGGAGTTTTCGCTGCCGTGTGAAGAGATCCGTCACGACCAGCTTCAGGACCGCTTTCCGCCGTTCATGCCGCTCAGCGGGATGAAGGCGCTGTTCGACCCCGCGGCGGGTTTCCTGGACCCCGAGCGCTGCATCGCGGCGCATATCGGACTGGCCGTGCAGCACGGCGCGACGATCCAGGTCAACGAACGGGTACTGGGCTGGATGGCCACACCCGGCGGTGGCGTGAAGGTGCGCACCACGCAGGGCACCTACGAGGCAGGGCGGCTGGTACTCACGGCCGGCCCGTGGATGCACGAACTGCTCGGTGCGATGGGGCCGACGCTCAATGTCGAGCGGCAGACGCTGGTGTGGTTCGAGCTCCCCGGCGACCGCGCGATGTGGGAGCCGAGTCGTTTCCCGGTTTTTCTCTGCGAGTTCGAAGACGGCCAGCTGGTGTACGGATTCCCCGTCTCCAAGCGCGGGTGGAAGGTCGCCGTTCACTACGAGGGCGAGCCGGTGCCGGACGTGCGCGAGATGCGGCGCACGATCGAGCCGCACGACATCGCGCGAGTGCGGACGGCGGTCGCGCGCCTCTTCGGGTGGGTCGCCGACGCCAACGTGCTCGACGCCGCCGTGTGTCCGTACACCGACACGCTCGACCTGCGCTTCGTGATTGATGTGCTGCCGGGAATGCCGCAGGTCCTGATCTCGAGCCCCTGTTCCGGGCATGGGTTCAAGTTCGCGAGCGCTATCGGCGAGCTGCAGGCAGCGATGGTGATTGATGGACACTGTGCCTTCGACCTTTCGCCGTTCCGGCTTGATCGGTAGCGTCAGGTGATGCGCCTCGCGCGTCTCATCAATCCTTTGGCTGCGACTGTTGCCGTGCTCGCGTCGCCAACACTTGGCGCGCAGGGCATCCGTGGCACGGTCACGCTGGGTGACGGCAACACACGCGCGGCGAGTGTAATCGTCGTCGCGACGCCCGACAGCGGCGAGGCCGTGCGCGCACTGACGAACACGCGAGGCGAGTACCTCGTGCGCCTCGCGCGCCCCGGGCGCTACCAGCTGCAGGTGCTGCGGGTCGGCTACCGTCCGACCGGCGGGCCGTCAGTTGCCGTGAACGGGACGGACATTGCCGCCGCCTCGCCCATTCGACTGACGGACATCGCCGTGTCGCTGACGACCGTCACGGTCCGCGGCGACGATGCCTGCCGCACGAACCCGGACACCGGTGCGCTTGTCGCGCGCGCATGGGAAGAAGCGCGCAAGGCGATCATGACGGCTCAGCTCGCGGCGGATGGCGCGCCGCTCAACGCCGAGTGGGTCGAGTTCGATCGCACGCTTGATCCCACGGGCCGGATCGTGCGTGGGCTGCGTGTGCGCACGACGATCAGCCCGACCACGCACGCGTTTCGTAGCCTGCCGGCCGAAGTGCTCGCGCGCCGCGGGTATATCGTGGCGGACGCCGGGCAGACGGTGTACCACGCCCCGGATGGTGCGGTGCTTCTTTCCGAATCGTTTGCAGCGACGCACTGCTTTCACATCGCCGCCGCGCCGCGCGGTGCGGACACGCTGGTCGGCGTCGGGTTCCGCCCGTCGAATCCGCGGAGCGAGTTGCGGGACATCGCCGGTACGTTCTGGCTTGACCGCCGCACGGCAGAGCTCCGCTGGATGGAGTTCGGCTACACGAATCTTCCGCCGGCCGCGGAGGCGGCGAACCCCGGCGGTCGCGTGGACTTCCTCCGGCTTGGCAGCGGCGGCTGGTTGGTCAGCGACTGGACGATCCGCATGCCGGAGTTCGGCCGGCTGCCGGACAACACCGGGACGGGGATGCGACGCGTGGTCCGGCCCGCGCCCGGGAGCACGGTGCGGGCGATGCACATCATGGGCGGTACGGTGAACGAGGTGCGCCGGAACGATACGACGCTGTATCGCGCGCGCGGCGCAGTGCTCGACTTGCAACTCGTGTCCCGCGACCGCTGGACGCCGGCAGCGCGTGCGTCGGTGGAGCTGATGGGCACCGATTACTCGACGATGACCGATGCCACGGGCCGAGCGAGGATCGAACCCGTGCTGCCCGGTCGGTACGAGGCACGCGTGCGCACGCCGCTCATGGATACACTGGGGATCGCGCCGATCACGCGCGAGATCGAGATCGTGGCGGGCGACGCGCGCGGCCGTGGCGGATCCGGCGCGCGCCGCGACTCACTGCGACTGCCGTCAGCGGATGAGCTCCTGAAGTCAGCGTGCCGCGACTCGTTGCACACAGGCGACGGAATGGTGCGCGGCGTCGTGCGCGACACGATCGGGAACCCTGTGGCGAACGCGTCGGTCGTGCTGACCTGGCAGGGCCGCGTGAAGATCGTTTCCGAGGCGACGGCCGACCGGATGGCGTGGACGGAACAGTCGGTTGGCGCGTTCACCGATGGCGCGGGCCGGTGGCGCACCTGCGGCGTTCCGCGCGAGGTCCTGCTGATCGCGCGCGTCAAGACCGACAACGGTGCGGACGCCAAGCGAGTGACGCTCGAACCCGACCAGCCGTTCGGCACGATTGACCTCGTCCCGCACAACGTCACTGAGACCGTTGACCGGATCCTGCCGCGCAAGGGTCGCGCGCTGGTCGAGGTGATCATTACGGACGAAGACGGCGCATACCTGCCGGGCGTGACGCTGGAGATCGAAACACCCGACGGCGTGAAGAAGAACTACACGACGGGGACCAACAGTCGCGCGCTGGTGCCGGACGCGCCAACCGGGCGTGTGGTGGTGCGTGCGCGAAAGATCGGCTTCCGGCCAGGCCAGGTCTCGGCGACGATCGCGGAGGGCCGCAACACGGTGCCGATCATCCTGAGCGGCAACGACCCGCCCGCGCTCGACACGGTGCGCATCATTGGCGATGAACGGAAGTTCGGGCAGCTAGACGAGTTCGAGACGCGCCGGCTGAATGCCATGGCAACGCGCTCCTTCACGCGCACGGACATCGAGAAGCGAAATCCCGTGAGTGCCTGGCACCTGCTGACGAACGTACCGTCGGTGAAGATCGCCGAGCAGGGCGGGCAGGTGATTGCGCGCTCGATGCGGGTGGAGAACGCGCGGCTGCTGAGCGACCTGCCCTGCTATATGAAGGTGATGGTGGACGGCGTGCTCTGGCCCGAGTCCATGCCAAACCTCAACCAGCTACCGCCGCCCGATCAGATCCACGGGATCGAGGTGTTCGCGGGACCCGCATCTATCCCGCCGCAGTACGGCGGCACAGGCACCGGCAAATGGTGCGGGCTGATCGCGGTGTGGACGCGGTAGCGTCGATATCAGCTACGCGCCGAACGCCTTCGCTGCGGCATTCAGCAACTCGACGCCACGATCCAGTTTCGGCGCGGCAGTCGCGAACGAAAACCGGATGAACCCGTCGCCGATCGTCCCGAAGTCGGTGCCCGGGCACCCCGCGACACCGAACTCCTGCAACAGCTTGGACTGGAACGTCTGCGTATCGAGTCCGGTGCGCGCGAGCAGCTCGCGGATATCCGCGAACGCATAGAACGCGCCGGATGGAAGCGCACAGTGGACGCCGGGAACCGAGTTCAGGCCCGCGACGAACCGATCGCGCCGTTCGTGCAGCGAGCGCCGGAGCGCGTGCACGACATCCTGTGAGCCGGCGACCGCGGCGACGCCACCGCGCTGGATGAACGGCGGCGCACACGACGTATTGTTGATGACCAGCGCGACGAGGTCTTCCCAGAGCGACTCCGGCACGATGCCGAACCCGAGCCGCCAGCCGGTCATGGACCAGCGCTTGGAGAATCCGTCAATGATGATCGTGCGGTCGAGCAGTCCCGGCACTGCGGCAGCCGACGGAGCGATGCCGTCCGCGTAATCGTACGCGAGGCCGCTGTAGATCTCGTCGCTGATGACCCACAGGTTGTGTTGCTCGGCCAGCAAGCCGATTCGCACCATGTCGTCAGCCGTTGCCGTCCACCCGGTCGGGTTGTGTGGCGAATTGAGCATGATCGCGCGCGTGCGCGGCGTGATCAGCGATTCGATCTCGTCCCACGAAACGGTCCAGCGCCCGTCGGTGAGGCGGATGCCATAGTAGCGCTCGGTCCCGCCCGCGAGCCGCACGGCCGAAGGGTAGATCGGGAATCCTGGCGAGGGAATCAGCACTTCATCGCCCGGGTTCACCGTGAGCAGGAGCGCGTACTGCAGCATCGGCTTGGCGGCCGATGTCACGACGACGTTGCCGAGCGTGGCGGGAATCCCGCGGCCACGAGCGTACGCGACGAGCGCTTCGCGGAGTTCCGGGATCCCGGCCGGTGCGGTGTACTTCGCATCGTCGGCTTCGAGCGCGCCGATGCCCGCGGCGATCGCATGCGGCGGGGAAGGGAAGTCGGGTTGGCCGAGTTCGAGGTGAATGACCTCACGCCCCTGCTGCTCGAGCGCGCGCGCCGCTGCGGCGACGGCGAACGCGCCTTCGATTGCGAGTGCGGAAAGCCGCGTGGCGCGCGGCGGCGCGCCCAATACTGAGCTCATGCCTGCCTCACCGCGGCGCGAGATGAACCTGCTGGCCGCCCTGCGCGATCGAGATGATCAGCTGGTCGTAGCGCGGTGCCTCGGGCGACGTCGCCGGATACGGGTTCGCTTCCGGCAGCGAAAGAACGAACACGGTCTTCCCCGACTCGGCGAGTTTCACGCCGACCGGTGCGCCCGGGCGCGCCGAAACCTTGTCCCAGGCGGCCTTGGTGAAGAGCCGGATCGTCATGAGCAGGTGACTCGGCGCGGCGGAGCCGGAGTCCGGCTTGAACTTGAACTCGACGGCGAGGTGAGCGCCGGCGGTCGTGTCGTTCTTCTCGGAGGCGACGTACTTGCCGGTCCAGATTCCGGGGAGGTGCAGGTCGAACCCGGCCGTGGGGCTGACGTAGGTTTCGGGCGGCAGCGACTTGGCGTCGCGGACGGCGGCGAGCGTTTGTGCTGCGGAGGGCGGCGGGGGCGCAGCCTTCTCGCCGCAGGCCGTGAGTGCGGCGAGCATTGTGAACCCGGAGAAGGCTACGGCGGCACCTGCCAGGCGGGTTCTCGGGGCGCGAAATCGTGTCGGCGTCATAGGGGAGAAGATATGCCGTAACCCCTTTAAGCAGTTGGTTTTCGGGGCCGAAACCGATACAATTGAAGCTCAGTCCCGGCCTGAAATTTGGCCGGGATTTGCGTCCTCAGGCGCGTTGGTTGTTGTCCTGATGGGGTGTAGCTCAATCGGCAGAGCGCCGCACTGTTAATGCGGATGTTGGTGGTTCGAGTCCACCCGCCCCAGTTCTCGCGAATGAAAAAGGGCCCCGTGAATTACGGGGCCCTTTTTCGTTCGGGCTGATGCCCTACCGCTGCGCGTACACGCTCGACTTTCCGCCCTTCGAGAACGCGATCACCTTGTACGGCTGCTTCATGTTGCCTTGCTCCATGCCCGGCGAGCCGACCACCATGCCGGCCACCGCGAGCCCGATGATCGGCGGCTTCTCGTCGAGCACCTTCTTGACCAGGTCCGCCGGCACGTGACCTTCGATCACGTACTTGCCGACGAGCACGGTGTGGCAGCTCTCGAGTTCGGCCGGCACGCCCGCGTCCTGCTTGATCTTCGTCAGGTCGGTCAGGTCAATGCTCTTCACCTGAAAGCCCGCCGCCTGCGCGTGCTTCACCCAGTCCTTGCAGCAGCCGCAGGTGGGCGTCTTGTACACGGTCATCGGCGGCAGTGGCGCAGCCGGAGCCGCCGATTCCGCAAGCAATTCGCGCGAAAACACGCCAAGCGCGAGCCCCGCCGCGGAGTACCGAACAAAATCACGTCGTTCCATTGGAGTATCCTCCCTTCAATACTGTTTACGGAGTGGTGGACCGCACGAGCCCGGCCAGCGACGCCACGATCAACAGCGCCCACTGTGGTCCCTTATACCCGTCCTGCCCGTCATCGTACCACTCGCCGGCCGCGTGCGCATTCCCGCCACGCCCGCCGCCGTCAATCGTCATCGCGGGGATCCCCATGCTCATCGGCAGGTTGCTGTCCGTGCTGCTCGCGCCGACGTCCGGCGTGAACCCCATCGCTTTCGCCGCCGCGAGGCCGGTGCGGATGATCGGTGTGCTGTCGTTCTGGATCACGCGCCCCACGGGTCGAATCCCGATCGTGTCGTAACGCACGGAGATCTGGCCACGCGCGCCGGGCCAGCGCGCATTCTCCGCGGCGACGGCCTTCGCGATCGCCGCGTGGATCAGCTGATCCATCTTCTCGAGGTTCTCCAGGCTCTCCGACCTCATGTCAATCTCCATCGAGGCGTCGGGTGAGATGGTGTTCACCGACGTCCCGCCCTTCACGGTCCCGACGTTGTAGGTCGTCTTCATGCCCGTCGGCGGCACGAGGTCGCCGATGTTCCCGATTGCGCGCCCCATGGCGTGAATCGCGCTCGGCACATTCCCGAACGCGCCGTAACTGTGGCCGCCCGGGCCGGTGAAGACCACGTTGAAGCGCTTGCTGCCCACGGCGCGCGCCGTGATGTCGAGCCCGGTGCCGTCCACCGAGATGAACTGGTCCACCTTGCCCTTGTAACTGTTGGTGAGCAGCTCACGCACGCCCCGCAGGTTGCCGGGTCCTTCCTCACCGACATTGCCCACGAGGTACACGGTGCCGCGCGTCTCGATGCGCGCCTCGTTCAGTGCGCGCGCCACGGCAAGAACGACGGCGAGCCCGCGGCAGTCGTCGCCGATGCCGGCGCCGTCGAGCCGCGTACCGGTCCGCTTCACCTTGACATCGGTGCCTTCGGGGAAGACCGTGTCGAGATGCCCCGCGATCATGATTGATGGGCCCCCGCCGCGACCTGGCCGCTCGGCGACCACGTTGCCGGCCGTGTCGATCTTCACATTGGAATAGCCGAGTGCCATCAGGCGCTTGCGGTACTCGATACCGCGCGCGGTTTCCTTGAACGGTGGCGCGGGGATCTCGCAGATCGAGACCTGGTTATCAATGATCCAGTTGTTCCACGACTGGATCGCCGCGAACGCACGCCGGATAGCCGGGTCGTCGATCGGGACGGTACCTTGTGCGGCGAGCGGGGCCGCGGCGAGCGCGAAAACCGCCGTGAGGACGGCCCTGCTGACCAGACGGTGAACTTGGTGCATATTCGGCGGCGTTAGGTGCTGGGTTTGTCCGTCGCGAGCGGCTGGACGCTGCCACTCGCAAAGGGTCGAGGCGTCTTGCCCGTGAAAACTACCTTATGAGTGCGCCACATGGCTGAGCCGATCTGGTACAAGAACTACGATCCCGGCGTGCCCCGCTCGGTCGCGCCGTACCCGGACCGCACGCTGCTCGATTACCTGGGCGATGCGGCGCGGGAGGACCCGTCCGCGATAGCGCTCTGGTTCAAGGGCCGCACGGTCACGTGGGCCCAGCTCGAAACGGAATCGGACGCCTGCGCGGCCGCGTTTGAGGCCGCGGGAATCCGGAAGGGCGACCGCATCGCGTTGCTTCTCCCGAACTGCCCGCAGTTCCTGATCGCGGAGTACGGCGCGTGGAAGCTCGGCGCCGTGGCCTGCCCGCTGAACCCCATCTACACCGCCGAGGAGCTGCACGCGAACCTGCTCACGGTGGCGCCACGGATCATCGTCACGCTCAATCCGTTCTATGAGCGGGTGTGTGAGGCGCGCCCGGGCACATCTATAGAGAAGGGCATCGCGACGAACATCAAGGAGTTCTTCCCGACGCACCTGAAGGTGCTCTTCACGCTCCTGATGGAGCGCAAGCTGGGACATCGGGCCGTCGTGAGGAGTGGGGACGCGGCGTGGGGGGAGTTCCTGGCGCCGCACCGCGGACGAAAGGCGTCGGCCGCGCGACCAAGCCCGCAGGACGACGCGCTGATCCTCCTCTCGGGTGGAACGACCGGCACACCAAAGGGCGTGCCCGCATGGCACCACTCGTTGGTCATGACAGCGATGCAGTTCCGCGCGTGGACCTCGTCGGTCATCCGCGACAAGACGGACTCCTTCCTGTTGCCGCTGCCGCTCTTTCATTCATATGGCGCGTGCTTTGCGCAGTCTGCGTACCTCGTCGGCCGCAACCCGTTGGCATTGGTCCCGAACCCGCGCGACCTCGACGACCTCGTGAAATCCGTGCATCGGTTCAAGCCCCGGCTCTTTGCCGGCGTGCCGACGCTGTACAACGCGATCCTGAATCATCCGGACATCAAGAGTGGGAAGGCGAGCTTTCGCTCGCTCAAGATCTGTTCATCCGGCGCGGCGCCGCTCATGGCCGAGACCAAGCGCCGGTTTGAGGAGATCACCGGCGCGCGCATCATTGAGGCGTACGGGCTCACGGAATCTCTGCTTGCCGCAACGGGCAACCCGATCGAGGGCAAGACAAAGCTCGGCTCGGTCGGCGTCCCGCTCCCTGATGTGTTCGTTCGGATCGTGGATGTGGACAACCCGACGCGCGACCTCGCCCTGAGGGAAGTCGGCGAGATCCTGATTCGCGGACCGCAGATGATGCGCGGCTACTTCAACAATCCGGATGAGACGGCGGCGATGCTCGTGCGCCACGCCGACGGCCACACCTGGTTGCACACGGCGGACCTGGGGTACATGGACGAGGACGGATTCGTGTTCATCGTGGACCGGAAGAAGGACCTGATCAAGGCCGGCGGGATGCAGGTCTGGCCGCGGGAGCTCGAGGAGGCGCTCGCGAAGCACCCGGCGGTGCTGGAAGCCGGCGTGCGCGGGTTCACCGATGCGGCGAAGGGCGAGATCGCGGTGGCGTTCGTCGTGCTGCGTCAGGGCATGCAGGCGACGGAGGCGGACCTGCGCGAGTTCTGCAAGCAGCACCTCGCGTTCTTCAAGGTGCCCGCGCGCGTGGTGTTCCGGCGCGAGCTCGCGAAATCCATGATCGGCAAGGTGCTGCGGCGGGAGCTCAAGCTCGAGCCGGCCGAGCAGCGGAGCTAGGCCCGCGGCGCCCGCCGCGGCCCGATCAGAACTCGCGCCGCTTCATTTCCTTGAAGAACTTGTCGCGTTCGATCGCGCCTTCATCGGTGGCGCGCTGTGGTGCGGTCTTGTCGTAGGTCTTGCCCGCTTCGGTTTTCGGGCGCGCCTGCTTGGCCATCTTCTTGACCAGACTCGCAATCTTCTTGTCGTCGTACATCGCCATTCCGGGCTCCTCCGAGTGCCGGATGATGCGGGGGAATGTAGCAGCGCCGGCGCATCGTTGGGGCTTGGACGGCAGGCCGCGACCCATCACATTCCGCGCGTGGACGCGCACGCGGGTGACGCCCAGGGCGGGCTCTTGACGCACGCGCTGTCGGATCGCGCGGCGTCGTGGATGACCGCGCTGTTCTGGCTCGGCGCGTGCGGGGCGGCGATCGCTGCCGTCACGTACCGCGCGTTCGAGCTCGATCGGTTCTTCGTCCCCAAGGAGCTGGTGCTGCACGCGACCGCCCTCGGGCTGGGCGTCGTGACGATCCAGGCCCTTCGCCGCACGACGATCGGGCGAGCCGAAATTGCGCTGGCGGCCTGGTTGGTCCTTTCCGTCGTGGCGGCGTTCGCGGCCACGAGCGGGTGGCACGCCGTCCGGGCGCTTGCCATCACGGTGAGCGGCGCGTTGGTGTTCCTCGCGGCGCGGGTCGCGCGAACGGCCGGGCGCGAGCGAGTCGTGGCCCGGGCGGTCGGCGGAGCCGCCATGGCTGCGGCAATCTCCGCGCTCGTGCAGGCGTACGGCGTGGAATGGGACGTGTTCGCGGCCAATCGCGTGCCCGGCGGGACGCTCGGCAATCGCAACTTCGTGGCTCACGTCGCGGCCGTCGGGCTGCCGGTCGTACTCTGGCTCGCCGCCACATCGCGGTCCACGCTGCGTGCGTTGATCGGCTCGGCGGCCGTGCTCGTGCTGGCGGCCGCGCTCGTGCTCTCGCGCACCCGGGCGGCGTGGCTGGCGATCGCGCTCTGGGGCGCGCTCGCGATTCCCGAGCTCTGGCGCGGGCGCGCGGTGCTGCGCGCGGTGCTGGTACCCGGGCGCGCGTGGCTGGTGGGGGGCTCGCTGGTGGTGGGGATCGTGGCTGCGCTCGCGATTCCCAATTCACTCGACTGGAACAGCGACTCGCCCTACCTCGACTCGATGCGCGACGTGGTGAACTACCGCGAAGGGAGCGGGGCGGGACGGCTCAAGCAGTACACGAACTCGCTGAGGCTCGTGCGCGCGAATCCCCTGCTCGGCGTCGGTCCTGGGAACTGGGCGGCGGAGTATCCCGCGGTGGTCGCCGCGAGTGATCCGTCGCTGATCGCATCAACCGGGATGACCGCGAATCCGTGGCCGAGCAGTGACTGGGTCGCGGCGATCTCCGAGTGCGGGGTGCCGGCGTTCCTCGCGCTTGCCGCAACGATCCTCCTGCTTGGCTGGCATTCGCTGCGCGGTTGGCGCGACAGTGCGATGCCGTCCGCAGAGCGGCTGGGCGCGTTCGCGGGCGGGAGTGTCGTGCTCCTCGTGGCGATCCAGGGACTGTTTGACGCGGTCACGTTGCTGGCGTTGCCGACGATGATGCTTTGGGGGATTGCCGGTGCCATGGTGCCGGTGGGGAAGCCGGTGGCATCGTTCGAGCCGACGGCGCGGACCCGCCGCGCGGCAGCGCTCGGCGTAGGCGTGGCCTGCACGCTGTTCGTCCTGGTGAGCGCGCTCAAGATTGACGCAATGCGGTTGTATTCAACCGGTACGCTCGATGGCACCCGCGCCGCGGCCAGTCGTGATCCGGAGTCGTACCGCGTGCAGCTGAAGGCCGCGGAGCTGTTGCACAATCGGGGCATGTGCCGGCTGGCCTACCACAATGCGATGCAGGCGGCCGAGCTGTTCCCGCACGCGAAGGCGCCGCGCGGAATCCTGGCCAAGTGCGCCTCAGCCGAGGCGCGGTGAGGCCGAGTGACGCGCGCGGACAATGTCGGGTATGAACTAGTTGATTCGTAGTGGTCGCTCCCCCACCTTCTTCCCATCACCCTCCGACCGCTGAGACCATGGACACCACCAACGCATTGAACGGCGCTGTGCCGTCTGACGAGTCACTTCCGCGCCGCGAGTTCCTGTCGGCGGCGACGCTTACCGCCGTGGCGACGGTGCTGGCGGCTTGCAGCGGCGGTGGCGGGGCCGACAAGGTGACCGCGCCGACGGGCACACCCAATCCAACTCCGCAACCCGGGACGAGTGGCACGACGCTGACCGTGACGGTGGCGAACTTCCCGGCGCTCGCGAACGTCGGCGGGATCGCGGCGGTAGGCAACCTCGGCACGCTGCCGGTGGCGGTCGTGCGGTCGAGTGCGTCGGAGTTCGTCGCGCTCTCTCGCGTGTGCACGCACGCGCGCTGCGACGTCAACATCCAGGGCGGCGCATTCGTCTGCCCGTGCCACGGGTCGCGGTTCAACAACAGCGGCGGCGTGACGATGGGCCCGGCGAGTTCGGCGCTTCAGCGGTTCAACGTCGCGGTGAGTGGCGGCGGGGCGACGCTGACGATCAGCTGATGGAGGTAGTAGATAGTAGGTGGTAGATAGTAGGTGACCTACTACCTACTATCTGTCTCAGCTCGCCCCCACCACCGCACTCGCCACTCCGGCAAGCGCATCAGCGCTCGGCGCGGTCCCCTGAGCCAGCCGCGGGCTGCCGCCGCCGCGGCCACCCACGGCCGCCAACGCGGGTTTGAGCAGTGCACCCGCGTTCGCTCCCGAATCGTCGCTCGCCGCAATCACGATCGTCGGCGGCGACGCGCAGGTCCCCGCAAACAACACCTTCGGCAACGCCGCACACGCCTGGGCGAGCGCGCGAAGCCCGTCGGCATCATCAGCGACCGCAACGACGCGTCGCACGCCGGTCACATCGGGAGTGGCCGCGTCGCACAACTCGCGCGCGCGGAAACCCGCGACCGTCTCCGCCAACTTTTTCCGCGATGTCAGCACGGCGTCCAGCTCGGCTGTTTTCGACGCGATCAGCGTCGGCAGTTCATCAATCCCCGCCGTGAGCCCACTCGCGATATCGGCGAGCATCTGGTAGTCCGCCCGCGCCCGCGCCAGCGCCCGCGCGCCGCAGCGGAACTCCACGCGGCAACCCTGCTTGTACTTCTCCACGCGGCGGATCGTCAGCGCGCCAATCTCACCTGTCGCCGCGACGTGCGTTCCGCCGCACGCGCTCCGGTCGGCGTCCGCAATCGTGACGACACGGATTGTTCCGTCTCGATCACTCGGCTTCCTGAGCCCGGTCGCAGTGGCGGCATCTTCGAAGGTCACGGTCACCGGCCGGTTCTCCGCGATAACCGCATTCGCGCGCAACTCGGCTTTCACTATCCTTTCATTAGAGAAGGGCGCGGCATCCAGGTCGAGCGTCGCCGACTCGGCGCCAAAGTGCACGCTCACGGTCTTCGCCCCATACAGGTCGTCGAAAACCGCCGATAGCAGGTGCTGGCCCGTGTGCTGCTGCATGTGATCGAACCGCCGCGGCCAGTCCACCACGCCTTCGATGGTATCGCCGACGGACGCCCCGACCGCCTCGTCGAGCATATGGGCCACGACGTCGCCGTCATCAATCACATCCACCACGCGGCGCCCGCCGAGCGAGCCCGTGTCGTGCAGTTGGCCGCCGGAGGTCGGGTAAAACGCTGAGCGGTCAAGCGTTACGCGAGGCCCATCGGCGGCAACAACCTTGGCGCTGAACCGGGTCAGCCGCGCGTCCGTGTAATACAGGCGTTCGGTCATACGGGAACGGTAGCCGAGCGGATCGCTCCATGACTAGCCGCGCCGAGCCAATCGCCGCACATGGGGGCCTTCTGGCCGTCCAGCGCCCGCTGTCGGGGAACCGTATGTTCTAGCGTTGGCTGTCGGCGCCCGCCGGGCTCCGGCGGCCCCACCGTTTCCCCCGTCACATGGGACAGACCCGCATGACACTCGCACTCCGCCACCGCTTTGCCCTGGGCCTCGCGGCGCTCGCCGTCTGGTCCGGCTCCGTCATTGCACAGAGCAATGACGCCGACGCCGCAATCAAGGCCGCGAAGGAAACCCTCGCCAAGGAGGCGTACACGGCTCCCTCGGCGGACCTCACCAAGCTGGTGCTGGCGCCTCGACACCTGAACATCTCGCTCAGCAATCCGAGCCCCGACCGGCGCTATTTCCTCCGCGAGGAAGGTGAAGGACTGCCGAGCGTTCAGACGTTCGGCAAGACGCACTTGTACTTCGCCGGCCTGCAGGTGGACCCGAAAGCCAACCGTGCGCGTGCGATGACGAGCCGCGGATCCGTGGGACTTTCCATGATCGACCCGACCACGGGGAAGACCACGGCAATCGAAGTGCCGAAAGGCGCGACCGTGTCGTCGCCGGCCTGGTCGCCCGACGGGAAGCAGATCGCCTTCATCGCGAACTTCGACGCCGCTTCGCATGTGTTCGTGGCCGATATCGCCACGACAAAGTCCGTGCAGTTGACGAAGACCCCGCTACTCGCCACGCTGGTGTCGAGCATTGACTGGACCGCCGATTCGAAGGGCATCGTGCTGGTGCAGCTCCCCGAGCCGCGCGCGCCGGAACCCAAGAAGCCGGACATCGCGACGGGTCCCCAGGTTCGCCTGTGGATGGACGGCGCAAAGTCACCGCAGCGGCAGCACTGGAGCCTGCTCGAGGAGACCTGGGAGCGCGATCAGCTCAAGTGGTACACGACCGGCCAGCTGGCCGTCGTTGACGTGAAGACGAAAGTCGCGAAGAAGGTTGGGGCGCCGGCGATGATCCAGTCGGTGGATGCCTCGCCCGACGGGCAGTACTTCCGCGTCTCGACGATGCAGGAACCGTTCTCGTTCGTGGTGCAGTACTCGTCGTTCGGTTCGAACGAAGAACTGTGGGATGCGACGGGCAAGGTCGTGACGACGCTGCAGAAGCGCCCGCTGCGTGAAGTACCCGATACGACGCAGGGTGGCCCGGGCTTCGGGGGCCGTGGCGGCGCGGCGGGACCGGATGGTCGTCGGCTCCTGGGGTGGATGCCGAACGGTCAAGGCATGTTCTATGTCGCCGCCGACTCGGCCGCCAATAACGGTGGTCGCGCGGGCGGCGCCGGCGGAGGCGCAGGCGGAGCCGGCGGACGCGGTGGTCCGAACGGTGGCGCGCGCCGCGAGCGCGTGATGCAGTGGTCGCCGCCGTACGGCCCCACCGACACAAAGGTGCTGTACCAGGCCGATGGCCCGATCAGCTCGGTGACCTGGACGGATGACGCCAAGCAGCTGTTCATCGGCACGAGCGCGAACAGCGTCGGCGAGATCTACCACGTGGACCTCGCGAACCCGGGAACAAAGCACACGATCGTGCGGCAGCGGATGTACGCGCCGTCGTTCGTGGCGTCCGGTGGTGGCGGCCGTGGCGGGTTCGGCGGCGGCGGTGGTGGCGGCGGCGGGCGCCTCAGCGCGCAGGACGACTCGCTCCAGTTCTATGCGAATCCCGGTGGCATGCTCACGCGCCGCGGAACGCTCGGTGGCCAGGTCGCGATGGTGTCAACGGATGGCGCGGTGTTCCTCCGCGGCACGCAGTTCCACCCGAACTACCTGCAGAACGCGCCAAAGGCCTTCGTGGACAAGGTGACGATCGCGACCGGCCAGAAGGCGCGGGTGTTCGAAAGCGCAGCGGAATCCAGCGACGATTTCTCCGCAGCGCTCGACGATGACCTCAATCGCGCGATCGTCGTGCGGCAAACCCGCACGCAGGTGCCGGATGCCTACCTGCGCGACATGAAGGCCGGCACGATGACGAAGATCACGGCGAACAAGGACTACACGCCCGAGTTCACGGCGGCCGTGCGGCGTCGGGTGACGGTGACGCGGCCCGACGGCTGGAAGTTCGTGGTGCGCGTGACGTTGCCACCGAACTACCAGCCGGGCACGCGCCTCCCAGGCATGTTCTGGTTCTACCCGCGTGAGTACACGGAACAGGTGGCGTATGACCGCACGCTGCGAAGCGAGAACGTCAATGCGTTCCCGAACGCCGGGCCGCGCACGATCGAGTTCCTCGCGCTGCAGGGCTACGCGGTGGCGAACTTCGATCCACCGATCGTGGGCGAGGAAGGCCGCATGAACGACAACTATGTGTCGGACCTGCGGATGAACCTCTCCGCGGTGATTGACGAGCTCGACCGCCAGGGCTTCATTGACCGCACGCGGCTCGGTATCGGCGGGCACAGCTACGGCGGATTCAGCACCATGAACGCGCTGGCGCATACACCGTTCTTCAAGGCGGGCATTGCCGGCGACGCGATGTACAACCGCACGCTGACGCCGACGGCGTTCCAGAGCGAGCGGCGCGATTTCTGGCAGGCGCAGAAGACCTACCTCGAGATGTCGCCCTTCATGTATGCGGACAAGATCCAGGGCGCCGTGCTCATGTATCACTCGCTCGAGGACCAGAACGTCGGCACGGATCCCGAAAGCTCGATCCGGATGATGCAGGCGCTCCGTGCGAACGGGAAAGTGTCATCGCTCTTCATGTATCCGTATGAAGACCACGGCCCGGCCACGAAGGAGAGCGACCTCGACCAGTGGGCGCGCTGGTCCGCGTGGCTCGACATCTACGTGAAGAACGCACACGCGGCCAAGCCGGTCGTGCCGTAGCGACCGCTCAGCAGTTCTCGTATTTCCAGTTCCGCCGCTTGCCCTCGCCGATCCATTCCACTGCGGTGGTCAGGCGGCGGAGCCGCGTTTCGGGGGCCTTCGCCTCGGTGATCCACTCGATGTACTCACGCCGGGCCGAGGGTGAGAATGCGTCGAAGTGCTCCCGTGCCGTGGCGGATTTCGCGAGCGCAGCGGCGAGGTCCTTGGGTACGGGCAGCGCCGGCCGCTTCTTGCGGTTCGTCATGTGTGGCGCCTTCACGCCGTCGTCGTTCAACGCCATGGCCTTCTTCACGAGCTTGATGAGCTCCGCCTTCGGTGGGAGATCCTTCACCGACGTTAGTCGGCCAAAGCTTCCCATCGCTTCCGACCACTTCGACTTGGGGTCGGACACGACGAGCGAATGCTTTCAGAATCCGAAGGTCGCGTGCGCCTTGAACGCGGCGAACCCGCAGAGCAGGCCCTTGTACTCGAAGCTGGGCATGCCCCACTTCACGTTCTCCTCGATGTCGCGCGAGGCGGCGTGGATCGCGGCGCGAAGGTGCTTCAGGATCGGCTGCGCGAACGGGGCCGATTTCGCGATGTAGGCGTCAATGCGAGCGTCTTTCTTCGGCATGGCGAGCGGGAGGGAGGGCAGGGAATGTCTGCCTCACGCGGATGCGCGGCAAGTGGGATTTGGCTATCTCATAGGGACTTCAGGGTACATGGCCGGGCCACGGCCGGGAGCTTCCAGATGATGTCGGTGACTCGGCGCGGGATCGCGCACAGGATTTCGCTCTGCGCGGTCGGCCTGGCGGCTGCCTCGACGCTGGCGTTCGCACAGAAGAAGCCGCTGGCGGTCGAAGACTACTACCGCATCAAGACCGTGGGGGGCGTGGACCTGTCGCCGGACGGGCAGTGGGTGGCGTTCTCCGTTTCGACGCGCGTTGAGGAGAACAACGGTACCGTGGCTGAACTCTGGCTCGTGCCCTGGGACGGCTCCGGTGCGGCGCAGCGCGTGAGCGCGGAGGGCGCGACCGTCGCGAGCTACAACTGGGCGCCCGACGGCCGTCTGCGGTTTCAGTCCGGTGGGCGCACGCTGGCCGTGAACCCGACCCAGCCCTCGCGCATAGACACCCTCGCAGGAAACGGGGCGGCGACCGCGCAAGGCGCAGGAGGGGGAGGCGGCCGCGGCGGTCGCGGGAACGCGGCGCCGGTGCGCGTGGTAAGCCCCGACGGCCGGCAGGTCGTGACGGTTCGCGACACGCCGCCACCCGCGAAGCCCACCTCTGGCGCGACTGCATTCGAACAACGTCACGACGAACGGTTCAAGGGAATCCAGTTCGACTGGCTCGACTACCAGCGCGACGGCGGTGCGTACCCGCTGCCGAACGTGTCCGATCCATATGTGAGTCCGCCGCAGGAGTTGTTTGTCGGCACACCCGATGCGAACGACGCACGCCAGCTCACGCGCATGGGGCTGCGGCCGTCGGGCGTGCAATGGAACGCTGACGGAACGCGAATCCTCTTCACCGCCGACTCGGCGTATCGCTCCGAGCTTTCCTACGGCCGCTCCGAGGCGTGGAGCCTCAGCGTCGCCGACGGCAAGCTCACGCGGCTCACGCCCGACGCGCGCTATGACTATCGCGGCGCGACGTACTCGCCGGACGGCAAATGGATCGTCATGACGCGGCAGTTCACTACCGACCACGTCATCGCGAAGAAGCTGAATCACGGTGGCGCGACCGACCTCATCGTGATTCCCGCCGCCGGTGGCGCGGAGCGGAACCTCACGGAGGCCTGGGACTACCTGCCGAGCGCGGTGCGGTGGAGTCCGGACTCGAAGGGCATCTACTTCTCAGGGGGCGTCGGCGGAACAGTGCACCTCTTCCGGGTTTCGCCCACCGACGGTGCGGTCGAGGCCGTCACCAAGGGAGAGCGACGCCTGGCCGATCTGGGGTTCGATCGCGCGATGACGCGCATGGTGTACACCGTGCATACGCACGACGGACCGCCCGAGGTCTGGTCCGCGCGTATTGACGGCACGAACGAGCGTCAGTTGACGCGCGTGCACGATGCCTTCATGCGCGACATCCAGGTGCCGCGCACGGACCGACTCAAGTTCAAGAGCGCGGACGGAACGGAGATCGAAGGATGGATCACGCTGCCGGTTGGGTATCGGCAGGGTGGTGGTCCGTACCCGCTGATCGTGAACAACCACGGCGGCCCGCACAGTGCCATCCAGTACGGCTACAACTTCAAGAACCAGTATTTCGCAGCGAGCGGCTACGCGGTGCTCGAAGTGAACTTCCGGAGTTCCACCGGTTATGGAGAGAAGTTCCTTTGGGGCACATGGGGTGCCTGGGGTATGAAGGACGGCCAGGACGTCATGGCCGGCGTGGACCTTGTGCTCGGCACGTATTCACTCGATCGGCGCCGCGTGGCGAGCATCGGCCACTCGTACGGCGGGTTCATGACGAACTGGCTGATCACGCAGTACCCGGACCGCTTCGCGGCCGCGGCGAGCGGCGCGGGCATCGTGAACTGGATGAGCGACTATGCGAACGCGGACATCGCGCGAACGAAGGAGACGGAGTTCTACGGGAAACCGTGGGAACCCGAGGCGCGCGAGATCATGCTGAAGCAATCGCCGATCACGTATGCCGGCCGCGCGAAGACGCCGACGCTGTTCGTGGTCGGCGAAGTGGACCGCCGCGTGCCGTTCACGGAGAATGAGCAGCTGTATGTGGCGCTCAAGAAACAGGGAGTGCCGGCCAAGATGATCGTGTATGCCGATCAACCCCACGGCATTTCCGGACACTGGAACAACGTGCACCGGATGTTGAACGAGAAGGGGTGGTTTGATCAGTACATGAAAAGCGCTACCGTGCCGTGACGATTGCTGGCTGGTTGTCGGCGCGCGAACTTCCTAATCGAACGATCCCTCACAGGACCCACATGCGTTCTCGCCTTCTGCTTGTCGCACTGGCTGTCAGCACGACCGCGGCATCCGCCCAACAGCCCTACCGTCCCACCACTGTCTCCGCCGATGAGTACGCGCGCGCCGAGCGGCACCTGCAGCCGGCGCTGGCGAATACGACGTTCGGCGGCGCGGTACAGCCCAACTGGCTGGCCGACGACCGGTTCTGGTACCGGAATACGACCGCCGCGGGCGCCGAGATCGTGCTCATTGACCCTGCCGCGAAGACGCGGACGGTCTGCGCAGCGCAGATGACCAACTGTCCCGGTGTTCCGGCAAACGCGGCGTCGGCGCCGCCCGGCGGTGGCGGTCGCGGCGGTCCGCCGGGCCCTCCCGGCGCGGGCGGTCGCGGTGGGCGCGGCAACGCGGGCCCGCCGCTCGCGATGTCCCCGGACGGCAAGCTCGGCGCGTTCATTCGCGACTGGAACCTCTGGGTGCGCGACGTCGCGACGGGCCAGGAGCGGCAACTCACTCGCGACGGCGCGAAGTACTTCGGCTACGCGACGGACAACGCGGGCTGGACGCGCAGCGACCGCGCCATCCTCCTCTGGTCACCGGACTCGAGGAAGATTGCCACGCAGCAGCAGGACGAGCGCAACGTGCGCGAGTGGCACATGACGAACGTGCGTGTTGGCCAGCCGGACCTGCAGTCGTGGCCCTACCCACTGCCGGGCGACAGCGTGGTCGCGATGCTGCACCACGTGATCATCGAGGTGGAGTCCGGTCGGACCGTGCGCCTCAAGCTTGCGCCGCAGTACCACCGCGCAACGCTCGGCGATGACATCAGCATGAACGATTACAAGTGGAAGCCCGACGGCACGCAGCTCGCGCTCGCGTCCACCTCGCGCGACCACAAGGTGACGATCCTCCGCGTCGCCAACGCGCTCACCGGCGATGTGCGCGATGTGATGACGGAGACGGTGGCGACGCATTTCGAGTCGCGCACCGGCTGGAACGTGCTGTGGGACACGAATGAACTGCTGTGGTACTCGCAGAAGGACGACTGGGGCCAACTGTACCTGCACGACCTTGGCACCGGCGCGCTGAAGCGGAAGGTGACGACCGGTGACGGACCGGTCACGCAGATCGTGCGACTGGACGAAAAGAACCGGATGCTGTGGTACATGGCGAACGGGCGCGAGGCAGGGCAGGACCCGTACTTCGCGCACGCGTACCGCGTCGGCCTCGATGGCCGCGCGCCGCAGGTGTCGCTGACGCCGGCGGATGGCATGCACACGATCGCACTCGCGCCGAGCGGCAAGTACCTCGTGGACACGTACTCGAAGCCCGACGTGCCGCCGGTGGTCGAGCTGCGCGACGCCGACGGAAAGCTCGTGATGCCGCTAGAGCGGATGGATATCGCGCGGCTGGTCGCGCAGGGTTGGCAGAAGCCGATCCCGATCAAGGTGAAGGCCGATGACGGCAAGACCGATCTCTACGGCGTGATGCACATCCCGAGCAACCTGGATCGAAACAAGAAGTACCCGATCATCAACCAGGCGTATCCGGGTCCGCAGAGCGGAAGCGTGGGCTCGCGCGCGTTCAGCGCAGTGCGCGGCGACCGGCAGGCGCTGGCGGAACTCGGGTTCGTCGTCGTGTCCATTGACGGACGCGGAACGCCGGGGCGGTCAAAGTCGTTCCACGACTTCTACTACGGCCGGATGGGCCGCGACAACACGATTCCGGATCAGGTCGCGGGAATGAAGGACCTCGCGCGCCAGTACACGTACATTGACATTGACCGCGCCGCGATGTGGGGTCACTCAGGCGGCGGATTTATCACCGCGGACGCCATGTTCCGCTATCCGGACTTCTTCAAGGTCGGGATCTCGGAATCCGGCAACCACGACCAGCGACTCTACGAAGACGACTGGGGGGAGCGCTATCAGGGGCTCCTCGTCCGGAACCCCGATGGCACCGACAACTACGACATCGAGGCGAACCAGACGCTCGCCAAGAACCTGAAGGGGAAGCTGCTGCTCGCCCACGGGACGCTGGACACCAACGTGCCGCCGGAAAACACGATGATCGTGGTGGACGCGCTCATCAAGGCGAACAAGTCATTCGACCTGCTGATGATTCCGAACGCGGGACATGGCTACGGAGCCGCGTCCAACTACATGATGCGGCGGCGCTGGGATTACTTCGTGCAGCACCTCCTGGGCGCGGAGCCCCCGAAAGACTACGAGATCGGTCGGCGCCCGACGCCGTAGGGAGTCCCTCAGTCCACCTCGTGGTCGTGCCCGACCGGGCACGTGGCGTGGGTGGCCTCGTGCCAACTGCCGCTCCACTGCGCCTCGACCGCGTAGTGGGTGCGGCAGTACACACGGTCGCAGGTCGGGCAATGCGCGTCGCAGCCACCGGGCTGCGTCTCCTTGAGGTGCGCGATCACGGCGCCCGCGTTGCCGCGCTCCAGGAGCGAGACGAGGTCCTTCATGCGCGGCCCCGCGATCGGCCGGAAGACCGTGACCGGGCTCAGGCTGCTCACGACCAGCTGGATAGGTGAGTCCGTATGTGCGCGCGCACGCGAGAAAGTGACCGCCTCGCCGCCGCACACCGCGCAGGTGATCACAAACTCGAGTTCCCCGTCGCGCCGGATGGTCGTGTGGTTGGCCGCCACGAGCAGTCGCTCGAGTTCCCGCACCATGGGTTCGATCGCCCGCGTGGACTCCTCGTGGACGGCCATGAGCGTGGCCGCTGGGATGTCCGACTCCGCGAGTTGCCGGCGCCATGAGCGGCCGCCGATGTAATACGCGTTCGCCGTGAGCCGCGCGGCCTCGGCGATATCGGCACGGGGAAGCTTGTCGAGCGCACGATCCGCCCCGCTGATGGCTGCGATGATGTCGTCCAGTCGGGAGACGATCGCCGTGCGGGCAATCGCGTCCGGAACCATCGCCGGGTCGGCGAGATCGTCGCGAAGGTCGGTGAGTGGCGAGGCGTCGAACACGGGGGCGCGCGCGGCGGCCTACCGAACTGCCGGATTGCCGAGGCGGATGCCGCCGGACGGCTCGCGAACCGAATCAGGTAGCAAGTCGAGGTTCGCGATCGGCGCCTGCACCAGCCGGAGCGGCCATTGGGAACCGAAGACAAATCGTTCGGAGCCGATGCTGCGGAACAAGTGCGCCAGGTGGTCCTCCGGCGGACCCCACACCCACGTGAAGTCCCAGTACACGCGCCGCTGCTCGGCGGGTGTCAGTCCCCAGTGCGTCTCCTCGATCATGTCGCGCCCGGCCGCCGAGACGACGAGCCGCAACGCATCACCGCCGGCGCGCGCGAGCGCACGCACCGTGGCCGCGGGCAGGTCTGCAGCCGTGTCCAGACGGTGCCGCTGCCGCAGGTCTTCGTACCGCACTGTCAGGTGTAGTGCGAGTCCGCGTTCAGCGCAGGCCAGGGCCAGCTCGGTCATCGCCGGGTGCGACGATCCCAGGCCCCACTGCTCCGGGCACGCACGGATTGACTCGGCGCCGGCGTCGCAGGCGAAGCCGAGCTCCCGATTCATCCCGGGAAAGTCCGGGCGAATGATCGGCGCGGGACGCAGGCGCTCCGCGAGCGGTGCCAGCGTGCGATAGAGATCGGCGTTGGCATCAGTCGGGTCGCGATGAA